>NZ_JBEZFI010000067.1:0-20349 GCF_040649295.1 Micromonospora sp. NPDC048999
CCGATGGTACTGCACTCGGGAGGGTGTGGGAGAGTAGGACACCGCCGGACAAACTTTCGGTCAGGGGCACCCTTCGGGGTGCCCCTGACTGCGTTGCAGGGCAGCTACCTTGAGCTGGGCAGTCCCCTGACTTGTCTACTGGAGTCAGATGCGCGGGTCTGCAGCCCGTAGCGTCAGGGCGCCGGCCGGCACTGGCTCGCAAACCCCTTGCCGCCCTCGGGTTGGCTCTTCAAGAGCGTTGTGTGTGCCTTGTGCGGCAAGACCCCTATCGGGACACGCCCGCCGGGCCCGGCGGCAGCTCTTCCCACCCCGGATCCCGCAGTTCGACAGATCAAGCACCAGGCACTTCGGCCGGTCGTAGCGCGGGTCAGGCCGAGGACCCGGGGTGGCAACACCATCCTCACAGTCGTAGCCGACGTGGTCGGCGATCTCACCGTCCAACGCCGACTCCAGGACCCGCTTGGTCAGCTGCTGCAGCAGCCCACCCTCACTGGTCAACTTCAGCCCGTCACCACGAGCCCGATCGACCAGCATCGCGATCAACTGCTCATCCGTGACCGCACCCACCGGCGCCCCGGCGGGCTCCTGCCCAGAGGTGGTCTCGGTCGTCATTTGGCGGCTATCGCTTGATCGGTCGATCAGCCGCTATTTGTACAGTCCCCGCCGAGCCCGGCCTGCGTGTTCGACGCCGGCCGCCCGCCCGAGGATGGCTGGGTGGTGGTCGACCTGGCGTCGTCCAACGGCACCTACCTCATCGACCCGTCGTGGAACCCGTTCGACCCGCACGTGCCGGCGTTGATCCAGGACGGCGACAAATCCACCTGGGGGCCTGGACCGCTGGCCATCCACGCGGCCACCGCCGCCCAGTCAGCAAACCGAACTGGGTCGCTGAATGATCCACTCCTACATCTGCGCTGTTCGATTGGTTGGCTGTTTCGGCAGGTGCTCGGTGCGATCGATGTCCTGTTAGGCCTAGCCTCGATGAAGATCTATTCGCTGATCGGGTGAAGTGCATCTCGACCGGGTGTCATCGGGAACAGGCGGAGGTGGGGACATGGGGTTTGTACGGCGATTGGTCGCCGTCGGAACGGTCGTCGGGGTGACGGTCATGAGCGCGCCCTCGGTGGCGAGCGCTGTGGCGGATCCGCCCAGGATCGTCATCGAGAACGGTGTGACTCAGCCGGTCTTCTCGTACCGTGACGCGATTCAGGAGGTCGTCTACGTCGAAGCGCCGATGGACAGCGACGGTGACGGCCGCCGGGACCTGATCGAGGTCGACGTGGTCCGGCCGGCCGAGACCAAGGCGGGTCTGCGGGTACCGACCATCATGGAGGCCAGCCCGTACTTCGGCCGGGATCCCGGTGATCCCCCGCCGGACAAGACGCGCGGCTTCCCCGGCTGGTGGGACGAGTACTTCGTGCCACGCGGCTATGCCATCGTCCAGGTTGAGATGCAGGGCACCTCGCGGTCGTTCGGCTGCCCGACCACGGGCGGCGTCGAGGACACGATCAGCATCAAGGCGGTCATCGACTGGCTCAACGGCCGTGCCCCTGCCTTCTACCCAGACGGGAGCGCGGCGGTCGCCGACTGGAGCACCGGCAACGTGGGCATGCAGGGCGTCTCGTACGTCGGCACGCTACCCAACGCGGTCGCCACGCAGGGCATCAATGGCCTGCGGACGGTGGTGCCGATCTCCGCGATCTCCAGCTGGTACAAGTACGCCAACGACCAGGGCGTCGCCTGGTCGGACTGGAGCGAGAACGTCAACTTCCGGTACACCGAGTGGCTCGCGAACTACGTCTCGGTCGGCCGGACGCTGCCGGGCTCGGTGTCGGCGCAGGCCTGTAGGTCGGTCATCACCGGGATCGGCGACGCCGAGGCGGCTAGCGCGTCCGACTTCACTCCGTTCTGGCAGGAGCGGAGTTACCTGCCGGACGCCAACAAGATTAAGACGGCCGGTACGTCCGTCTTCATGGTGCACGGTCTCACCGACTACAACGTCAAGACCATGCACTTCGCCGACCTCTGGCGGGAGATCGAAAAGCGTCAGATGCCGCGCAAGATCTGGATCCACCGCGGGGCGCACGTCAACCCGACGAGCTTCCGGATGGCGGAGTGGCAGGCGGTGATGCACCGGTGGATGGACTACTGGCTGTATGACATTCCGAACGGGATCATGAATGAGCCGATGGCGGACATCCAGCGGCCCGACGGCAGCTGGGAGACCCACTCGACCTGGCCGGATGCCAACGCCACGGACGTCAAGCTGCGCTTCGGTCCGGCCACGGCCAACGCGGCGGGCACCCTGTCGCTCAAGACACCGGGCGGCAACCCCACACAGAGATTTGTCGACCAGATCGAGTCGCAGGCAGTCAAGATCGGCAACGCCGAGCAGTCCAAGCCCGGTCGGCTCGCCTACGTGACGCCTCCCCTGGCAGCGGAGGTCCGCATCTCCGGCACGCCCCAGCTTGCCGTCCGAATGTCCACGACAGCCGAGACCGCGCTGCTCTCGGCCCTTCTCGTCGACTACGGCGCGGGCCCGACCGTCACTGTGGCGGGCAAGGAGCCGCTGGAGGTAGTCCAGGAGTCCTGCGAGCCCGAGGACCTGGCCAGCCGGACCGGCTGCGCCGAGCCGATGGAGGCGAACGTCGCGATCACACCCGAGCGGGTCCTAGCCTGGGGTCACATCGATGTCAAGAATTCCCCCGACCTTCGGCGGAGCCGGCCGCTGATTCCCGGCGAGGAGTACAACGTGCGATGGACGACACTCCCGTCCGAGCACATCATCCCGGCCGGGCACCGGCTCGGCGTCGTCATCACCGGCAACTACAACGCGAGCCCGACGTCAAACCGGCCGGCGCGCGACGCGGCCGCGATCGGTAGCCACGTCACCATCTACCTGAATGGCAGCACTCTGGTGCTGCCGGTGGTAGGGGGTAAGGGGGCCATGGGCTTGTGACCAGGCAACCCGCTGGGTGACATCGGCCGGTGGCGGGCTACCCGCCACCGGCCGCCCCGTCACTGGTGCAGCACCTCCACGATTGTCAGCCGAGCTGCGGATCGGGTCGGGACAACCGCGCCGTGAGTCGATGCCGGTCGTGCCGAAGCGCCGGTGGAGGCGGCGGTAGCGGGCGCCGAATCAGGTGCTGGTGCGGGAGGTGACCCGGACGGCTTCGACCAGGACGGCGGCGAGGTGCGGGCCACGGGCGCGGCGGGTTCCGGCGCTGGCTCAGGGGCCGGGGGTAGGGGTTGTAGGCAGCGACGTGGTTGACGCTGCACCGCCGCGCCCGAGTCGGCCACCGGCGCCGGCGGCTGACCGGCGTCGCGGCCGGCCGGTTCGCTCGGCCGTACGGGCGGCAGCCCCGGCCCCGGCCAGCAGGTTGTGTCAGCAACGCGTGGCCGGACGTCGCGACGCGGCGTCCGGCCACGCTGAGCCGATGGTCAGGGCAGTTCGTAGTTCGCGTTGAGGGCGGCGCCTCGGTCGGGCTTGTACTGGTCGAAGCCGCGCGGGTCGCACTGGAGCCCGCCGTTGATGCAGTGGCGGACCAGGGCTGCGAGGGTCGGGGCGTCCCACACGTTGTAGAAGTCGTAGTGGAAGGAGTACGCCCGGCCGCTGGACAGCCGCACCCCGGTCATGTCGCCGCTGACCGGGAAGGCCATCTTGAACTCGATCATCGGCACGGCCACCGGGTGACTCGTCGGGCAAACCCCGACGGTCGGGTAGGCCATGTGGCTCTTGTGGTCGGGGGTGTCGAGGTGGATGCCGTCCCAACAGCTCGGCGCCTGGTAGCGGATGTTGAGTTGGCTGCCGGCCGGGCAGGACGCCGGGAAGTCCCAGTTGCGTACGCTGTCGCCGCACTCCCAGCCCTCGACCGCGCCGGGCGCGTACCGGAACTCGTCGAGGGTGGCCGCGGGGCTGCCGACCACGTACCGCAGTCCGGGTGGCGCCGGGCGGACGCTGCGGTAGTCGATGACGCCGCTCTTGTAGTAGATGACCTGGCGGCCGACGGGTTGGATCGCGGTGTCGCCGCGGTAAAGCGTCGGCATCCAGTAGCCGGTCTTGTCACCGGGGGTGATGCAGGAGGTGGCGCCGGCGCGCAGCGAGGTGAGCGTGCTGGCGGCGTTCGTGCTGGTGTTGCCCATGAACGTGTGCGAGTGCGAGGCGCCCGGCAGGTTCGGGAAGACGATCGGGTCGTCCGGCAGGTTGGACCTGCTCACCGAGCAGTTCGCCTGAAACTCGTGGTGGGTGGTGGGCGGGTTGGTGGCCGGCGGGGTCGCGGTGGACGGGACGACGCCGGTGACCGGCGGATCGGCCAGCACGTATCCGTCGCCGCCGCTGGGCGGGGGTGATGAGGCGAGCGTGCCGTACACCTTGAACTCGAACAGCGAGTATCCGTAGCCGGTGCCCCGCTGGGTGCCGTACATCCGGACATAGCGCCCGCTGCCCGTCACGGTGCGGGTCTCGGTGCCACCGGCACCGGTGGTGGTGCTGAAGATCGAGGTCCAGGTGTTGCCGTCGGGTGAGGTCTGGATCTGGTACGACCGGGCGTAGGCGTACTCCCATTCGAGGACGACGCGGGTGATCGTGGCTGTCGCGCCCAGGTCGACCCGGAGCCACTGTGGATCGCTCCACTGGCTGCCCCAGCGGGTATCGGATCGCCCGTCGAAGGCGGCTGCCGCCGGCGACTCGCCGTTTTCCTGGGATGAGGCGAGGGCCGGCCGCCCCTGCGAGAGCAGCGTGTCGGCGGCCTGCGCGGCGGGCGCGCCAGCCGTCAGGAACGATCCGAGCAGGGCAGCGACGGAGGCCGGGGCGATGATCCTGGTGAACCATCGTCGTGCTGTCTTCATGGCTTCTCCCGGGGGTGAGGACAGATGCGCCCGTGGACCGGTCGACCGCCGCCGGGGTTGGGGAACGTCCGCCCCGGGGCGGGGCGGGGCGGGCGGCGGAGAGGTGATGGCTGTCGATATTGGAGAGCGCTCTCCAAGTGTTACGCCGAGATTGCGGATGCGTCAATGGGCAGCGGTCGCCACGGGGGTCACGGTTGGCTCCGACACCCGGCCTGGGGCGCCGGTCAGCGGGTGAACAGCGCGGCGAGCTGCGCCGCGCAGGTGGTCCGGACCTCACCGGCCAGCGCACGGACGTCCGGGTCCGCACCGCTGGCCTGCTCGGACTGGGCCAGCCGGCCGGACTGCTCGAGCATCTCCCGCAGCCGGGCCCGCCACAGCCGCTCGAACGCCGGCTGGTCGCTCCGGTCCAGCTCGACCAGGTCGCCGGCCGTCACCATTCCGGGCATGTCGTGTCCGGCGTGCACGTTGGTCGACGGCAGGCCGGCCCGATCCCGCAACGCCCGCAGCCGGTCGAGCAACACGCCCTGCTCCGCGCGAACGCGCGGCAGCGCCGCGTTGTCGCCCTGCGCGGCGCTGCGGGACATCGCCCGGTCCAGCAACGGCAGCAGTTGTTCGGTCATCGGCACCATCAGTTGAAGCCAGGCCCGGTCGGTGCCGTTGGCCACCACGGCCACGGCGGAGGGCGACGCCGCCTCCCGTGCGGCACTCGGTCCGGCGCAACCCGCGAGCGTGCCGGCGAGCAGCAGGCCGGCGAGCAGCCACCGCAGTCGCCAACGAGGTCGGATCCGCATCCCGGGACCGCCGTCCTGGGATGCGTCCGGCAGGGACGCCGCCACGGATGGCACGGCCGCAGTGGCCTGGTGGGCTGTCGATCGGGTCTTCATCGCGGCGCCTCCTGTCGCCATGCGGTCGCCGGCCGCACGGTGGTAGCCCGGTAGCCAGGGCGGGTACGGGTCGTCACCTCGCCACGCGACCGGTCAGGAGAGCGCTCCGACCAGTGTGGCCGAACAGCCATGGTCGATGTCAACGGCAGCGGCGGGGCAAGTTCCGGAAGCGCCAGGATATTGACCGGAAGCATTGTCGGCGGGAGACTCGGAGCACTTGGAGAGCGCTCCGTCTGCTCGACCCGGTCGACCCGCTCGCCGCAGCGCGTCCGACACCCACCCGTCCCCGGCCGACCTACCGCACGGCCACCAACCACCATGGCAGGTCCCATGCGATCCCATCTCTCGCCCGACCCGGGCCCTGCGGCTCCCTCGGGAGACTAAGCCGACTGGAACAGCCGACCATGAGGACGGACACATGCGACCCCGCACACCGGAAGGGGTCGCGGGTCCCGGGGCCTCGAATGAGGGAATCCGTCAGGCGGAACGGCGGACCACCAGGACGGGGTCGAAGATGACCGAGGCGACCCGTAGCCCCAGGTCGTCGATGCGTGCCAGCAGCATCCGGGTGGCTTCCGCGGCCATGTCCTCCAGCGGGTGGCGGACCGTGGTCAGCGGCGGCTGGGCGGCCTGCGCCGCACTGCTGTCGTCGAATCCCACCACGGCCACCTGGTCGGGCACCCGGCGGCCGGCCTCGTGCAGGGCGACCAGGGCGCCCTGCGCCATCAGGTCGTTGGCGACGAAGATCCCGTCGAGGTCGGGGTGCTGGGCCAGCAGGCGGCGCATCGCGGCCTCGCCGCTGTCCCGGGTGAAGTTGCCCGGCTCGCACGGGAACCAGGCGTGCCCGTGGCGGGCCATCGCCTGCCGGAACCCGGTCATCCGATCCTGACTGGCCGGCACGTTCTCCGGCCCGCTGAGGATCCCGATGCGTTGGCAGCCCCGGTCGAGCAGGTGCGCGACGGCCAGGGCCGCGCCGGCCTCGTTGGCCACGTCGACGTAGCTGATCAGCGCGGGCCGCGCGGGCCGGCCCACCAGGACGGCGGCGATGCCGGCCTCGACGAGCAGTGCGGGCAACGTGTCGTCGGGGTGCAGCGAGAGCAGCACGACCCCGTCGGCGTGCCCGTGCCGCAGGTCGCCGACCAGTCGGGCGCGTGCCGCCGCGCTGCCGACCAGTTGCAGGGTGAGCTGCACGCCGGCCGGCCGCAGCACGCTCATCACGCCACCGACGACGCGGCCGAAGAACGGGTCGGCGAAGAACCGGCTCAGGAACGGGTCGTCGTCGTGTTCCTCGCTGTCGGAGACGACCAGGGCGACCGTGCCGGCCCGGCGGGTGACCAGGGAACGCGCCGCCCGGTTCGGCACGTACCCGGTCGCGTCGACCGCCGCCCAGACCACCGCATGCAGGTCGGGGTCGACGTTGCGCACCCCGTTGATGACCCGGGAGACCGTGGCCCGGGAGACGCCCGCCATGCGGGCGACGTCCTCCAGCGTCGGCGGTCGGTCCCGGGCGATGCTGCCGTCGCCGCCCCGGCCGAGTTCCTCCGGGCGGGACAGGTCGTCGGTCTGGGACAGTTCCGCCATGCCGAAGTTATAGCACGATGCTCGGAGAGCGCTCTCTCACTCGCGTTACCGCCGGCGGGTGGCGGACCCGCGGCCCGCCACCCGCCCACCTCGTGCTCAGCGGTAGACGCCGAACTCCCAGAGCGAATAGCCGTAGCCGGTGGCCCGCTGGCTGCAGCTGACCCGCACGTACCGGCCGGAGCCGGTGATCGACAGGTCGTCGAAGCCGCCGTCGCCGCTGGTGGTGCTGTAGACGGTGGTCCAGGTGTTGCCGTCGGTCGAGGTCTGGACCTGGTACGCCCGGGCGTACGCCGTCTCCCAGGACAGCTGTACGTGGTTGAAGCTGGTCACCGCGCCCAGGTCGACCTGCAACCAGGCGCTGTCCACCCACTCGCTGGCCCACCGGGTGCCGTAGTCACCGTCGACCGCGTACGCCGGCAGGAGCGGGCCGGTGCTGCCGGTCAACTGGTACGACGACGCGGTGACCGGCTTGCCCCGGGCCACGTTGGTGCCCGGCACCACCGGCGGGACCACCCGGAAGGAGCGCTGCTCGATGCCGACGTTGCCCTGGCCGTCGTAGGCGTAGACGTAGACCTTCCAGACCCCGAGCCGATCCGGCGCCCGGACCGTGAACTGGCCCGGCGCGGTCTCCACGAAGGAGACGTTGGTCAGCCCGGTGTTGCCGGTGATGTGCTTGTCGCCGACCATCACCTGGTAGCGGATCAGGTCGCCCTGCGGGTCGGTCGCGGTGCTGCTCACGGTGAAGGTGCCGCCGGCCGGCACGGCGGTCGGCGTGCCCACCGTCATCGCGGTGATCTCCGGCGGGGTGTTGGCCGATGTTTGCCCGGTGTACGCCTTCTTCAGCGCGTGGTAGCCGAGCCGTCGCCAGCCGCCGGTGAAGGTGTTGAGCCAGACGCCGCCGAAGTCGTTCTCCAGCCCGTAGTGGAACTCGGTGGCGCCGAGCGCCACTCCGGGGTGGGACAGGATGGCGTTCCAACTGGCCGTGTAGCCGTCGCGCTTGGCCAGGTCGCTGGGCTCGTCCGGGACGCCGTTGACGTCGTTGGGCACCTCCCACTCGCCGCGCGGCCCGCCCTCGGTGAGTATGTAGGGCTTGGTGTAGCCGCCGGCGATCCAGGCGGACTTCACCGAGCCCACCTCCCCGTAGGAGTTGACCGCGAGCAGGTCGAGTGCCGGGGAGTTGGCCTGGTAGTACTTCCAGGCCCCGGTCCAGGCGTCGGTCGAGGTGACCGGGTGGTTGGGGTCGGCGGCATGGATGGCCACGGCAAGTTCGTTGACGAACTTCGCGTACCCGACCCGCCGGGCCTCGACCACGTCGGCGGGCAGCCCGTGGTCCTGCATGGTGAGGATCACCTCGTTGCCGACGTCCCACATCAGCACGCCCTGCTTGTTCTTCAGCGCGTTCACCCGGGCGACGATCTCCGCCTTGACGGCGTTCTTGTACGCGGTGTCGTTGACGTAGTCCGCGCCCTGGTTGAGCCAGTGGCCGACCACCACCTTGATGCCCTGTTGGGCGGCCCGGTCGAGCAGGGTGGGGGTGTTGGCGTCGTCAACGCCCCAGGTGCGGATGGTGTTGACGCCCATGTTGCGCAGGTCGCGCAGGTAGCCGTCCGCGGCGGCCTGCGGCGGGCCGTAGGTGATCCCCTTGACCAGGTACGACGCGCCGTTGACCTGCAACTGCCAGTTGCCCTGGGTGCCGGTGACCTTCACGACGCTCGGCCCGGCCGGGGTGGCCGGGTCGGTCATCGGGGTCGCGGTGGCGCCGGTGGCTCGGGAGACCGTGACGGAGTCGACGCTGAGCACCCCGCCGGAGCTGGTCTGGGCCGTGGGGGTGGTGGTGCCCGCGATGGCGTTCGGCAGCGAGCCGCCGATCGCCAGGTCGAGGCGGAGGAAGAAACCGTGGTGCACGGCGGCGTTCCAGGCGGTCACCCCGACCTGGCTCTCCCGCACCACCCACGTCTGCCGGCCGTCCAGGTAGAAGCGGATCTCCTCGTCGGTCAGCGTACGGTCGATGACCTGGGTGTATTCGTGGTAGCCGGTCTGGCAGCCGGGGCAGCTGGCCAGCCCGCTGGAGCGGCCGGTGTACTCGGCGCACGGCCCGTCGGGGGCGGTGCCGCAGTGCAGGGTCTGCGCCAACTGACTGCGGCCGTTGACGTTGGTCATGATGTCGGTCTCGCCCACGCCGGGCCAGTTGGTGTAGTTGCCCCGGTAGGCGGCACCGGTCGCCCGGAAGGCCGGCCAGTAGCCGAGGCCGTTGGCCACGTCGGGCTGTTTGAGCACCGCGCTGAATTTCAGCAGTTCCCCCGGTCGCGGCTCGAAGTCGGCGCGTTGGGTTTCCAGCCGGCCAGAGGTCCAGGCGCCGGAGGCGTCGCGGAGGGCCTTGATGCTGAGCTTGCCGGTGCCGTCGAGCGAGACGTTGGCCGTGCTGGCGCTGGCCGTCTCCACCTCACCCGTGCCCCAGTTGGCGGCGCCGCCCGGATACTGGGTGCCCGTGCGCAGCAGCCAGTTGGCGGCCGACGGGGAGGTGTTCGCCGGCCCGGTGAAGTCGTCGCTCCACAGCGTGGTCCAGGTGCCCGGCACGCTCGGCGTGGGGCTGGGCGTGGTGGGGGTGGGGGTCGGGGTGCCGCCACCCGTGCTGCCGTAGACGGTGAACTCCCAGAGCGAGTAGCCGTACCCGTTGGCGCGGGTGGTGCCGTACATGCGGATGTAGCGGCCGCTGCCGGTGACGGTGAGGTCCTGGGTGCCGCCGGGCCCGGTGGTGGTGCTGTAGATGGTGCGCCAGGTGGCGTCGTCGTCGGAGGTCTGCAGCTGGAAGGCCCGGCCGTAGGCCGCCTCCCACTGCAGCACTACCCGGCTGATGGCGGCGGTGGCGCCCAGGTCGATGCGGATCCACTGCGGATCCGACCACTGGCTGGCCCATCGGGTGCCGGGGTCGCCGTCGACCGCCAGCGCGGCGGCGAATCCGGGGCCCTCCTGGGAGGACGCGGTGGCCGGGCGGCCCACCGACAGCACCCCGTCGGCGGCAGCCGCCCGGGACGGCGCGGCGGTGACGACGTAGCTCGCGACCAGCGCGAGCAGGACGAAGGGGATCAGCAGGCGGGGCCGGGGCAGGCCGGTGGCACGGTCCGGGAGTGGGGGCGGATTAGCGGGTCGCACGGTGGGCTCCTGTCGCATCAAGGTGGTGGCGCTCGGGGGGCGCCCGCGGGACGAAACATTGGAGAGCGCTCTCCGGCTATCGTGGCTGAAGTGTTGCGCCAGCTTTTCCACGCTGTCAAGAACTTCGATAAAGGCCCCTCCGGCCGGGATCCCGACCGGCTCCCTTGACGTCGGTGTGGCGACGCAAAGAGACTGACCCGCAACGGGAGAGCGCTCTCCACCCCCCTTTTCCGCCTTCGACGTTGCCCAGAGGAAGTGGTGATCGGATGCGCACGGTGGCCGCCGCCCGCACATCGGCCAGCTACACCCCCGTCGAGCTGCCGTTTCCCGCCGGTTTCCGGTGGGGCGCGGCCACCGCCGCGTACCAGATCGAGGGCGCGGTGCACGCCGACGGCCGGCAACCCTCCATCTGGGACACCTTCGCCGCCACCCCGGGACGGATCGCCGGCGGCGACACCGGAGAACACGCGACCGACCACTACCACCGCCACCGCGCGGACGTGGCGCTGATGGCCGAGTTGGGCCTGACCGCGTACCGCTTCTCGGTGGCCTGGCCCCGGGTGCGCGCCGCCGGCGGCGGGATCAACCCCGCCGGCCTGGCCTTCTACGACCGGCTCGTCGATGACCTGCTGGCCGCCGGCATCGAGCCGGTGGCCACCCTCTACCACTGGGACCTGCCGCAGGAGCTGGAGGACGCCGGCGGCTGGTCGCGACGCGACACCGCCGCCCACTTCGGCGAGTACGCTGCCGCGGTCGCCCACCGCCTGGGCGACCGGGTCCAGCTCTGGAACACGCTCAACGAGCCGTGGTGCTCGGCCTTCCTGGGTTACGGCACCGGGGTGCACGCCCCCGGCCGGCGCAGCCACCGCGACGCGCTGCACGCCGTGCACCACCTGCTGCTGGCACACGGCCACGGCGTCGCCGCCCTGCGGGCCGCCGGGGTCACCGGGCAGGTCTCCGTCGCGCTCAACGCCGGAACGGTACGCCCCCTCGACGACACGCCCGCCGACCACGACGCCGCGCGGCGCATCGACGGCCTGCTCAACCGGATCTTCCTGGACCCACTACTGCGCGGTGCCTACCCCACCGACGTGCTGGCCGACACCGCGTCGGTCACCGACTGGTCCGTCGTCCAGGACGGCGACCTCGACCTGATCGCGGCACCGCTGGACGCGCTCTGCGTCAACTACTACCAGCCCGACCTGGTCAGCGCGGCCCCCGACGGCCAGCACGATCCGCACACCCCGTACCCCGCCGCCGAACGGGTCGCCTTCCACCCGGTACCCGGACCGGTCACCGCGATGGGCTGGTCCATCGACCCGAGCGGCTTGCGCGACATGCTGCTGCGGATCACCCGTGACTACGGCACCCCGGCGCTGTACGTCACGGAGAACGGTGCCGCGTACCCAGACGAGGTCACCGCCGACGGCCGGATCCGCGACGTCGAGCGCACCGACTACCTGCACCGGCACCTGGCCGCCGCACACCAGGCGATCACCGCCGGCGCCGACCTGCGCGGCTACTTCGTCTGGTCGCTGCTGGACAATTTCGAGTGGGCCTACGGTTACGACAAGCGGTTCGGGCTGGTGCACGTCGACTACCGGACCCAGCGGCGAACCCTCAAGGACAGCGCCCACTGGTATCGAGCGGCGATCGCCGCCGGCGGCATCGACCAGCCCCGCTGACGGTGCGAGCCGCCGTTCGCCACGCCTAGGTAAGTCAGTCGCAGCAGCACAGCGGACCATCATGCCGCGGCGATCACGGGCTGCGGGAGAGTCGAGCGCGCACGCAACTGGCGCCACGATTCCCGACACCCGGTTCCACCAGGGCAGATGAGGTTTTCGGCAGGGGCAGGGCGGGAACGAGGGTGGCGTCAGGCGGTGGGGACGAAAAGTTCCGTAGCCAGCGAGGAACTCGTCGAAGATCCGGCGGACGGTTGGGGCGGCCTGCGGGTCGGGGGTGAGCCCGCGTAGGCG
This sequence comes from Micromonospora sp. NPDC048999, assembly GCF_040649295.1. Taxonomy (NCBI): domain Bacteria; kingdom Bacillati; phylum Actinomycetota; class Actinomycetes; order Micromonosporales; family Micromonosporaceae; genus Micromonospora; species Micromonospora sp. NPDC048999. The sequence goes on from NZ_JBEZFI010000067.1 coordinate 12,443, forward strand.
TTTGTCGTCGGCTGCTTTTGCGGTCATCCGCCGGTGTTCGGTCGGGTGAGTCCGTGGTCGTAGGCGAATATGACGGCCTGTACACGGTCGCGGGCACCGACTTTGGCGAGGACCCTGCCGACATGGGTCTTCACGGTGGACTCCGACAGCACGAGCCGCTCGGCGATTTCCCGGTTGGTCCAGCCGCTGCCGATCGCTACCAGAATCTCGCGTTCCCGGTCGGTGAGGCTGGCCAGCCGCGGGTCGGTGCGGCCCGGCTGCAAGGGGCTGGCGGCGAGCTGGCCGGCGAAGCGGTCCAGCAGTCGGCGGGTCAGCGCGGGCGCGATGACGGCGTCGCCGTCCGCGACCGCCCGGATGCCAGCCAGCAGCTCCTCGGGGCGCGCGTCCTTGAGCAGGAAGCCGCTGGCCCCGGCGCGCAGGGCGGCGTGCGCGTACTCGTCCAGGTCGAACGTGGTCAGCACGAGCACCCGGGACCGGTCGCCGGCCGCGACGATGCGTCGGGTGGCCTCGATGCCGTCCATGCCGGGCATGCGTACGTCCATGAGAATCACGTCGGGGTGCAGCTGCTCGGCGCGACGCACTGCCTCGGTACCGTTGCCGGCTTCTCCGACGACGTCCGTGTCCTCGTTGTTCTCCAGCAACATGCGGAATCCCAGCCGTTGCAGGGGCTGGTCGTCGACGATAAGCACAGTGATCATTTCCGGCCTTCGAGTGTGGCGAGCGGGGTCAGGTGGAGGATCGCCCACACCGTCCAGCCTCCGCCGGGGCGCGGGCCGGCCTCGACGGTTCCGGCGTACAGGGCGGCTCGCTCGCGCATGCCGGCGAGTCCGTGCCCGGGTTTCGCGGTCGGCGGTGGCGGGTGGTCGGGCGGCTGGGGGCCGGTGTCGTGCACCGTGATCTGCAGCCGCCCGTCGGCGGCGGTGAGGCCGACGTCGAGGGCGGTGTGCGGCCCTGCGTACCGCAGCGCGTTGGTGAGCGCCTCCTGCGCGATGCGGTACGCGGTGAGCTGTACCCCGGGGTCGAGGGCGTCGACGTTGCCGGCGGTACGGTAGACGACGTCTGGTCCGGCCATCCGGATGCGCTCGCACAGGGCGTTGATCTCGGCGACGCCGGGCTGCGGGTGAAGTTCGGCGGTCTCGGTCTCGTTGCGCAGGACGCCGAGCACCCGGCGCAGTTCGGCGAGAGCCTGCCGGCTGGTGTCGCCGATGAGTTCGAGCGCCTCGCGGCCGCGTTGCGGGTTGCCGCCGACCGCGTATGCGCCGCCGTCGGCCAGTGAGATGATCACCGACAGGCTGTGGCCGATGATGTCGTGCATTTCGCGGGCCACCCGGGTGCGTTCGGTGGCGGCGGCGAGTTTGCTGCGCTGGTCGCGCTCGATCTCCAGGCGCTGCGCCCGGTCGCGCAGCGCGGCCAGCTGTGCCTGGCGGATGCGGATGGCGAAGCCCAGGGCGGCGGCCGCGGTAGCGGCGCTGTAGAGGAAGAACAGCGCGTCCCACGGCGTCACGACGGCAGAGGCCCGCCACGCGACCAGGGCCATCGCCGCGGCGACGGTCAGCCCGGCCCAGAGCAGCCGGGCCGGATGGACCCGCAGCACGAGGCTACAGATGGCGATGAGCAGCGCGACGTCGGCGCGGAGCAGCACGCCGAGGGACCATTGCAGGACGAACACCGCGGCGATGGCGTAGAACGCGGCGGTTGGTGCCCGCCTGCGCCAGAACAGCGGCAGGACGAGGCCGAGCTGCAGGGCGACTGTGGCGGCCAGGGGCGGATGGTTCAGCAGGAGCCGCAGCTCCCGCCGCTCGTCGGTGTGGACGAGGTCGGGAATGCAGAACACCAGCAGTACTGCGGTGACCACCGCCGCGTCGAACAGCCATGGCCGCCGGGCGTCGAGCCGCCGCAGCCGCTGGCCGAGGCCGGCAAGCCGGTCGACCAGCGGATGGGCGGCGAGATGGTCGGTGTCTTCAGGGCTCATCGTCACCCCTGCGATGGTCATGCGTCCTTGCGTACCAGGCGGTAGGCGCCGCCGGCCAGCGCCAGGACGGTCCAGCCCAGCAAGACCAGCGCGCCGGTTCCCGCGGACAGCATGCCCGTGCTGTGGTGCAGCGCGTAGAGTGCCTCGCCGGCGTTGCTCGGCAGGTACGGGCCGATGTTGTCCTGCCAGGAGGTCGGCAGCAGCGACAGCAGCCCGGGCACCAGCAGCAGCGTGGCGACGAGCACCGAGATGGCCCCGGGCACCGAGCGCATCAGCATCCCGAGCGCGGTCCCGATCACCCCGACGAGGCTCAGATAGAGGCCGGCGCCGAGCAGCGACCGGGCGACGCCGCTGTCCGACAGGGACATGTGGGCCGGGGTGCCGTTCACGACGGCGTTGACGATCAGGAACCCGCCGAACGCGCCGGCGACGCCCACGACGAAGGCGACCACGCCGTACACGGCGGCCTTGGACCACAGCACCGGCAGCCGGCGCGGCACCGCGGCCAGCGTCGAGCGGATCATGCCCGTGGAGTACTCACCTGCGGCGACCAGCACGCCGAGCACGCCGAGCGCCAGCTGGCCGAACCGTACGCCGAACAGCGTCAGGGTCACCGCGCTCGCGTTGACGAACTCCCCCGAGCCCGTCCGGGTGCCGCCAGAGGTGGTCAGCGACTTGTACCGCACTGCCGCGATGGTGCCGAACACCAGCAGGCCGGCCAGCCCGAGGGCGAGCGTGATCCAGGTGGAGCGCAGGGTCCACAGCTTCGCCCACTCCGAGCGGAGCACCCGCCGCCCAGTGATCTTGTACGCGGGCCGCGACACCGGCCCGGCGCCGGCTCCCGCGGTGCGAACTTCCGTAACAGTGCTCATGCCATCACCCCGCTCGTCACGGCGCCGTGGTACTCCACGGCGTCCCTCGTCAGATCCATGAACGCCTCCTCCAGTGATACGTGCTTCGGGGTGAGCTCGAACAGGGCGATGCCGTGCTCGGCGGCCACGAGCCCGATCTGCCGTGCCGACAGACCGCTCACCTGCAGCTGCTCGGAGCCGGCCCGCCCGGTGATCTCGACGCCCGGGCCGGCCAGTGCGGCCCGCAGCCGGGCCGGGTCCGCGGTGGCCACGGTGACGGTGTCGCCGCCGGCCTGGCGCACCAGGTCCTGCACGGTGGTGTCGGCGAGCAGCCGCCCGCGCCCGACGACGATGAGGTGCTCGGCGACGAGCGCCACCTCGGCCATCAGGTGCGACGACACGAACACTGTGCGACCCTCGGCGGCGAGCCCGGCGAGCAGGTTGCGTATCCACAGCACGCCCTCGGGGTCGAGGCCGTTGACGGGCTCGTCGAGCATTACCGTGGCCGGGTCGCCGAGCAGCGCGGCGGCGATGCCGAGCCGCTGCCCCATGCCCAGCGAAAACGACCCGGCACGCTTGCGCGCCACGGACTGCAACCCGGTCAGCTCGATCATCTCGTCGACCCGCCGCCGCGGGATACCGTGCGTGTGGGAGAGGACCATCAGGTGGTCGAACGCGGTGCGGCCCGGGTGGATCGACCGCGCCTCCAGCAGCGCTCCGACCTCCTGCAGCGGGGCCACGTGGCGCGCGTACCGCCGGCCGTTGACGGTCACCGACCCGCTGGTCGCGGCGTCCAGCCCGATGATCAAACGCATGGTGGTGGACTTCCCCGCACCGTTCGGCCCGAGGAACCCGGTCACCATGCCGGGCTTCACCTCGAAGTCGAGGCGGTCGACCGCCGTCTTCTCGCCGTACCGCTTCGTCAGCTGCCGTGCCTCGATCATCGACCATCCCTCTCCTCGACTCCGCCGCGTTTCCGGCATCCCGTCAACGAAGCTAGAGACCGAAAGCCCTCCGGCGGCGGTACCACGGAATGATCTCCCGGTTCCGGCGTAGTACCGCAGTGCCTATCCCGGCAGCCAGCAGCGCCGCGGAAGGTGCGGGGCGGCGTCCGTGACCGGCCGCAGAACGGCCGATCCGGACCGCGGCCGGGGGCGATGGGAAAGTGTTTCATCTTCGGCGGTCGTGATCCGCCAGATAACCGGCCCGAGCGTGCGGGTGGTGATGCTCACTGGAGACGGGTTGCAATCGCCGCCGTGATCGCCAACCATGGCGGCCTGCACGGCTCGCAGCAGCTCAGCCGATCCTCATGCCGAGGCGATCGCCAGCCCTGTGCGACAGGCCGACTTGAGCGACCGCTGTCGGCCTCCGCGCCTCCCATGCACCGGCTTCTACCAGCACGGATGAGGTTATCGGCAGGGGCAAGGTCCAGTGTCGGACGATCAGTTGCCGGTGCCAGCGCAGCAGCGTTGCTGGGGTGACGAAGAACGCCGACCATTGTGGTCGGGGCAGCAGCCGTGACAACGCCGCCAGCACCATCCGATCCTCGGGCTGCAGATCGGGGCGGTGCACCTGCCGGCGCAGCACCGCCACCTGATGGCGCAACACGAGCAGTTCGACGTCTTTCGCGCCGCCGTCGCGGGCGAGCTGGGTGAGCATCTGCAAGATCTGGCGCAGGAGTAGGTACACCAGCGAAGCGGTCATGACCCCATCGTTGCCGCTACCGCCGGGCCACACCTCACACAAAGACGCACGTCACAGACCCGCACGGACTTTACGAGCCCGACAGGCCCGGCTCAGTCAGCGCGCCATCGCGCCCGCAAGCGCCGCACCTGCGCCCGGGGCAGACTGATCCGGGCCGAGTGGTGGTCCGAGGCTTCCGGTGAGCAGTCGTTCGCCCATCGTGGTCAGGTGATGTCGCACCGCCCGCCCCTGCCGGGTCGTGGTGACCAGTCCAGCGTCGCGGAGCACGGTGGCGTGTTCGCTTGCGCTGGCTGCGGAGATGGCCAGCCGGCGGGCGAGTTCCCCGGTGGTGCAGGGATCGGCGGCGATGCTGTCCAGGGCGTAGGCCCTGGTGCGGCCGAGGAGGTTGACCAGCGCGGTCAGCCGATCCGCTGCGGACGGGTCGACCAGGACACCGGCGAGGTCGCCGGGCCCCCGCGTTGCCGGCAGCAGTAGCACCACCGGCGCCTGGTCATCCATGCCGTTGATCCACACGGCCGGCCCCGAGTCGAAGAACAGCGACGGTACGAGCGTCAGTCCCCGCCCGTCGAGCCGGATGTCGTTGGCCGTCGGACCGTGGCCCACCTGCAGCACCGGGGATCGCCAGTGGGCGAACGGTGCGAGCTGGGCCAGCAGGCCCTCCACGCCCTGAGCGCTCAGCACCTGGGCGAGGACGGAGTACTCGGCGTTCAGCCGGGCCTGGATCCGGGACCAGTACGGCGCCACGGCGACGCGGTGGTGGTCGCGTAGGAACGTGACCAGCCGCCGCCGATCGGTCCGGTTCCCGGCCGGGTCGCCTGCCGTAGCTAGCCGGCGCAGCCGGTCCCCGTGCCACCCTCCGGCGGCGGCCGCAGCGGCGAGTTCGGCCCGGAATTGTTCCGGGCGCACCGCGAGCAGCGCCGTCAGCCCTTCCTCGAGGGACCCGACGGGACCGGTGACGGTCAACAGATCGAGCCACCCGTCGTCCAACAGTGGGGCGCACGGGTGCGCCAGGCCGGGCGACGTCCGGCCGGCCCGCGCCGACCAGCCCCCGAGCGCGTCTCGCGGATCGCGCCGCCCCAACCGGACGAGGCTGAGGTGCGTCTCGACCAACGGCCCCCACCCCCTGGTCAGCCGGACCCGGGCCAGGTCGTCCGCAGTGAAGTGGATACGGAACATGATCCCCCCCCCGATGACCGCATCGGTCGAGGTGTACTCGACCGAAGGGACTCCGCCCGGCGCAGTCCCGGACCGCACCCTTCGGGCAGAACCGAAAGGTGTTGCCCGCCCCGGAACAACGACCAACCATAGTCGTAGATCGCCCCCCGCAGCGGGCCGGACCAGGACTTCGATACCAGCCAGTCGATGATGGAGGTAGCACTGGTGACAGTGGCCAGAACCGTACGAAGAATGTGCACCGTAGCGTTCGCCGTGATGTCCCTGACACTGATCACCACGACCACCGCGCACGCTGCACCCTCATAGGGTGAGGAGAACACCGCGACGTCAGTGCGGGGACCCAGCCGCCGGATGCGATCTGCGAGTCGATGGGCCTCCCCACCTCCAGGTACGCCGTTGGTTGCTTCAAGAGGTACGGCGACGAGTGGTGGGTGGCGCACAATGCTTTGTGCGGCGAGAAGGTCTACGTCGATTGGGAAAATTGCCTACTGCCTCCGGGCCTCTATAGCGGCTCTCGTTCGGAGCTGTACCGCACCGGGCGTTGTTGCCTCAACACTCTGCGCGAGTTCGCCTGGGGCGTCTGCAACAAGGACTACTACGAGCACAGCAGCAATAGCTTCTATGGCCTGAAAGGCAGCCAGCTACGCTGGCGGGTTTGTGTGCAGGGTTGGTCGTGTTCGCCTTGGATCAGCAGATACAACGACCAATAGCCGACGAAGCGGGATCGACTCCGGCCGCCCATATTCATGCAGGGCGTGGAGTAGGCGTCCAGATTTCGTCCACCCCACGCACCGGGCCCGACCATGGCAGATGGGGTTTTCGGCAGGGGCATCACCTGCAGACACCCGAGACGAAAGAACAAGCTAAAGCCGAACAATCACGCCCGTGCGGCTGACATCGAAGTGAACTTCGGACAGTCACCGCCGCGGAAAAAGTCAACCTCAGTCCCGTCCTGAGTTGTGCTATCTCAGCGGGCACGGGGTCCGTCCAAGGAGGACAGCGATGCGCAGAAGGACCATGGTGGCGGCTCTCGCGGCCGCACCGTTCGCCAGCCTGCTCACGGCGGCACCGACCCAGGCGGCCACCCTGCCGGAGGTCATCGGCCTGCCCGACGGCTTCAACCCGGAAGGGCTCGCGCTCGGCCGGGGCACCACGTTCTATGTCGGCTCCCTCGCCGACGGGGCGATCTACCGCGGAGACCTTCGGACCGGGGAAGGCGGCATCTTCGTACCGGGCCGGGCCGGCGGCCAGCTCGTCGGCCTGGAGGTCGATGCCCGCGGCCGGATCTGGGCGTGCGGCGGCGAGGGCGGCGGTGCGCTCGTCTACGACGGCCGCACCGGCGAGAAGCTGGCCGAGTACGCCTTCGGCGGCGGCTTCGTCAACGACGCGGTCGCCACGCCCAAGGCGGTGTACTTCACCGATTCCCCCTCGGACCAGCTGTACGTCGTACCCTTGCGGGCCGGCGCCAGGCTGCCCGATCAGTCCGCCGTACGGGCGATCACCCTGCCCGGTGGCCTTGGCGAGGCTGATGCGTTCAACAACGGCATCGAAACCACTATCGACGGACGGCTGATCATCGTTCAGATGCTCGCCGGCCGCCTGTTCACCTTCGACCCACAGACCGGCACTGCGGCGCAGGTCGACATCGGCGACGCGAGCGTCCTCAACGGCGACGGGCTCGTACGCCGCGGCAGGATCCTGCACGTCTGCCGCAACTCCGACAACATCATCGCCAAGTTCCAGCTGGCCCCCGATGCCGCATCCGCGGTGCTCGTCGACGAGATCACCGATGCGCGGCTGGCGGTCCCGGCCACCATCGATCTCTTCGGCCCCTACGTGTACGCGGTCAACGCTCGGTTCGACGTCGAGCCGACGCCGACCACGGCGTACACGATTCTTCGGTTGAACGCCTGACGAAAGCCGTGTGGTGGGCGCGACCGACGCGCCCACCCACACCAGCAGCCGACGGGAAGGCCCGAACGCTGCCACGGCCGCAGCAGGTCCCATCACAGTCCCGTCCACCCGGCCGGCCAGCGTCACGAACCCCTGTCGCCCTGGTCTGAGCTGGAGCCCGCGATCTCAACGAGCTTCAGCGAGGAATCCCGGCCGTTTAGGACTCCGTTGGGAAATCCTCGTTAGCCGTCTTTCGGTGCGTTGACATGATTGTCGGGTCTGTCGGGTGTGGGGGGTACGGGTGTCGCTGG
>NZ_JBEZFI010000068.1:0-18685 GCF_040649295.1 Micromonospora sp. NPDC048999
AACCGACCACAACTGTCCGCCCACCCGGAAAAACCATGTCCGTGGAACCGGAGACCAAAAGTCCACCCACACGGAAAACCCGATGACCGTTGACACCCGTCGTGGGTGCCCGCAAGAGTCACGCAGGTCCTGAGACCGGACAGCCGGCTGCCGGCGATGTCGATCTCCACTTGATTCGTGACAGATCCGGATCAGATGATGCGTGACAGTTCCGGCTAGACGATCTCGCTGGTGTCAGCTCCTGATTCGGTGTAGCCGGACGCGAGTTCGTTCATCTCTTGACGGGGCGCCGGCCCTATCGCACGCCGTATGCCTGCCGGGTCCTAGCCACCCTTGACCCACGCCAGCACTTCCCGCCAATGGGCAGGAGACGGCGTGTGAGCGGCGTTCTCACCGATGCGGACCTCGGCGTCGGGCATCCGTGCGGCGATCAGTGGCGCGTCGGCAACAGCTCTGCCAGGGTCGTGTCGACCAGCCCAGATGAGGACACGGCAGGGCACGTCCCGAAGGCGGAATCCCCACGGACGAATGTCTGTGGCCAGCCAGTCGCCGACCAGGCCGGCGGCGCCTTGGCGGGCGCCTTCGAGGTTGGACTCCTCACTTGGCTGCATCCAGGTGTCCTGGCCAGTCGCAAGCAGTTCTCGGTGCTGTTTGAGGGAGTCTTCCGCGTACCAGGCGGCAGCGCGAGTCACGTAGGGGCGGCCGAGCCCCGGGATGTTGCAAACTGTCCACGCTTGAAGCCGCTGCCAGCCGCGTACCGTCCGCAGCTCCCGATATGGGCCAGTGAAACCGGCGGCGACGACGCCGGTAAGGCGTTGCGGAAACCGGGCACCACAGGCCAGCGCGTACGGTGCGCCACCGGAGAACCCGACCACGCCGAAACGCTCGATTCCCAGGGATGCCATCAGCGCACCGACCGCATCGGCGACGCCGAGCAGCGTTGGCCGCCGGACAGGTGTCGACCGACCGTATCCAGGTCGGTCCACGGTCATCAAGCGAACGCCCACCAACGCCGCGTCGTCCGGGCGGCTGAGCCGAGAACCCGGCGTGCCATGCAGGTACACCACGGGCACCCCGGCCGGATCGCCGTACTCCGCCCAACCCAGAACCCGATTGTCCGGTAGTGCGAAATCCATGTCGCTCCTCCGCTTCCAGCAGGAAACCGCAGTCGCCTCCACCAGCACTCGGCCGAGTGCCACGCATCATGTGACGCCCACCCCGTCAAGGATCAAGCGGAGTACGACAACCGGCTGCCGGCGGGATGCCTGGTCTCGCATGATGGTTGACACTTCGGCCTCGCCTGATGCTTCACACACTCAACAGCTGTCGCCACCGTTGACGATCGCGGTGATGTTGTTCCGTTCGAGCCGTTGCCTCAGCAGCTCAAGCTCTACCCGAGTTCCCTCGATGCCGGTGGTAACCGCGTGCTGAGCCGTCGCCTTCGCCTCCGATAACGAGGCTCCGGCATCACGGAAGACCTTCAGCAACGCCACGCGGCCGGCTCCTGTTGTGCCCTCGACGGTGAGGCGTGCCAACCCGCAGCCAGCGGCCAAGGCATCGCGGATCTCGGCGGGCGTGTCATCCCAGCCGAACGTCTCGAAGGCTGAGCCGCAGTGGGGGCAATGACACTCAGCGGTCCAGTGCAGCCGGTCGTGGACAATGCGCTGCGCGAGACCACACGTCATCTCAGATCCGCAATCGCCACACGGACGGGTGGCGTTCACGCCGTAGGAGATCACCGGCCACCTCTCGCGATCCGTTCAGCTTCACCTGCGCCAAGGCTCAGCAGGCGCTTCAGCGCGATCATGTCAGCCACCAGCCGAGGCCGCAGTGTCAAACATCAACCGGCGCACAACAGCCCGCTGCCGGCGAAGTGAACGCTCCTATTTCCGTCAAGGGAGCGGGTGGGCCGCGCAGATCACGTTGCACCGATCAGGAGGTGGTCTGTCGGAGAATAGTCGATCTTCCAGTCTGTGTAGACGCCGAGGGTGCCGTCCTGGGCGCAGCGGAGAGCGACGCTGGCCCACCGGACGTCGCCATCGGTGCGCAGAGCGAACCCGACGGCGACCTGGAAGGCTTCGCCGCCGCACGGGCAGGCACATTCCCCAGGGTCGGCGTCTTGCCAGTAGTCGGCGCTGTCCGCGATCAAGACGAGGTCGCCGCAGGCTAGACACCGTACCTGTGCGCACCCGCTCTCGTCATCGGCAAGGACCGCGAAGGTCTTGCCGCCGCACTGTTGGCAGATCATCTCCTTAACCCGAGCCACGGGGTAGCCGCCGGGCTGATATTCGCGGAGGTAGTCGGCGAGGTCGGTGAAGTTGTCGCCGCGCCAGAACTTGCCGGTGGTGTCGATCGCCACCGGTGCAGCCTGCCTGATTCGGCCATTGGTGTCGAGACCGATGTTGCCTACGCGGGGTTCGTAAGCAGTCGGTATGCCTCTCTCGCGATGTAGCGCTTCAGGCACCGCATGATCTCGGTCTTGGCCTTGCCCTCGCTGATCCGGCGGGCGACGTACTCCTCGGTTGGTTGGTGGCCAGGGCGCACCGACCGCCACCGCCTGCACCGAGGCGGCGACCGCGATGCCAACCGCGCCCTCTTGTTGATGGTGGGCCCATGCGGTGGCTTCGTCATAGGCAGTGGCGGTCTTGAGACAGCCATGCAGGATCCCGACCAGGCGGTTGCCGAGCTGACGTAGCGCCGCCTGGTGGCCGATGCCGCGGGCACGCAGCCGGTCGTAGTAGGCGCGGGCGCCGGGGGAGGCGTGCAGCGCGGAGAACGCTTGGCGGTTGAGGGCATCGATGAGCCGATCGTTGTGCACGTACCGGGCAAGCACTGACTTCTTCTTGCCGGACTGGCGAGTGATCGGGCTGGTCCCGGCGTAGTTCTTGCGTGCTTTCGCATCGGCGTAGCGATTCTTGTCATCGCCGAACTCGGCGAGCACCCGGGCGCCGAGAATGACGCCCAGACCGGGCTGACTGAGGTAGATCTCAGCATCCGGGTGCTTGCCAAAATGCGCCTCGACCTGCTCCTCCATGTTTTGGATCTCGGCGTTGAGGGTGTTCAGGATGGCCACCTGAGCCCGGACGGTGGCCCCGTATGCGGCGGTCACCACGGCCGGCTGGCCCAACTGCTCGGCGTGCAGGGCAGCCTGGATCGCCTGCGCCTTCTCGGCGATGTTGCGGCGGCGGGCGCGCTTGATCGCTGCTGTGATCTGGGCCTTGGTCAGCCGGCCCGCGGAAACCGGATCGGGTGCGGCGCCCAGCAGTTGCAGAGCATCCGGGGCGGTCAAGTCGTCGAAAGCGGCCAGCGCGGCCGGAAAGAACTCCCGCAGAGCGTGGCGCAGCCGCAGGATATGCCTTGTGTGCTCCCAGATCAGCGTCTTGTGCGCCCGGGTGACGACCTTGACCGCCTCCGCTTCGACGCTGTCGCCAGCGACCGGGCGTAGCTGATGACGGTCGGTACGGACCATGTCAGCCAAGGTATGCGCGTCGCGGGTATCGCTCTTGCCGCCGGAAACACTGTGGCGCTCGCGGCAGCGGGCCACCTGGAACGGGTTGACCGCGTAGATCTGGTAGCCAGCAGCGATCAGCGCCTGCACCCAGCAGCCGCCGCGGTCGGTCTCGATGCCGACCACCACCTGCGTCGGCTCGTCATCCTCCCCGACATGCTCGCCGATCATCGCGTGCAGCCGGGTGATCCCCGCGACACCCTCGGGCAGCTTCGCTCTGCCCAGCACCCGCCCGGTCTGGTCCTGCAGCTCGACGTCGTGGTGCTCCTCGGCCCTGTCATCGCCAACGAACAGCAACCCCATGCTCCCACCCATAGCGGACATCACGTCTACGGCGGCCCGCGGGAGAACTACCAGCAACCTAATGAACGAGCGCTCACGCCAAAGCCAGCGGGCACGACATCCCATCCGCGGTCTGGTCTCCCGACCAACAGCAGGGGCACGGTCTTGACATAGGACTGCAAGCGTCCCGGTCCGCACAGTGCTCACCCACCGGCGGCTACCGGACCGGAGTCTGCCCGAAGGCCGACCCGGTAGCTCTCATTAGGTCCGCTTGACGTAGCGAGCCGGGCGGCGGTCCGCTCCCCAAGGATGGCGGGTCGACGGCGACGGGATGGCAGCGGGGCGGGCTTGGGACTCAGCCGCGCGGGACGAGGGACTGTGGTGCCTTACAGCGGCAGCGGTTCGCTGATCTGTAAGCCCGCGTCGAGTGCCGCGACGAACTGATCAGCGTGCTCCGGCGCGACCTGGTTGGCCCAGTTGCGGGTTGCTTCGAGGAATCCGACCAGGTCGCACTGTGCTGATCGCAGGAGGTCGGGCAAGGCCGCCCGGTCGACATCGACATAGGTCCGGTCCGCCGGAGGGGTTGCCATGTCTCCGCCCTCGGTCCAAACGCGCACCACCTCGCCGCGATATTCCACCTCGGGAGCCGGGGCGTGTCCGAGATCGACCGACAGTCCGTGCAGGGTGCCCAGCCAGTCGCGCCACTCGAAGAGATCGCAACAGCAGCCGGGCTCCACCAATACGCCTGTCGTCGAATTTATGAGCAGCAGTCCGCCAGGAGCGTAGAGGGTGTCGAACTCGCTTAGTAAGCGGAGCGCTACGGCAGGTGTGTTCGGAACTGCAAAGTCGTCGCCGATGGGGGCGCTGTGGAACAGGAGCGACCAGACAGCCATACCGACTTCGGCGGGTTTCATCGCCCCGTGTAGCCGTAGCCATCCCAGGTCGCGTGCTGCGACCGGCCAGAGGTCAAACGGCACGACGTCGGAGCCAACTCGACTCACCACCGATTCCAGGGTCAGCACCAGGTCACGATAGCGGCGATCCAGGGGCGGCCATTGATCTTTTTTGCAACCGGGCGGGCCCGAAACGGTCGCCGTGCCCGATGTGCCCATCGCCCTTGCGCGGAGATCACCTGGCACAGATGTGGCACAACTGAGGCCGGAAAGCGTGCGAGACGTTGAGAAGCGGTGAGTGCCCCGACCAAGCTCACGCGGTTGATTGGTCCGGTTCCCGACGATCATCCACCCCCTGGCGGCTTAGGGGTTAAAGTCCCGCCTCACCGCCTAGCGCTCGGGCTGGGTGACCAGCTGGGTGACGACCGGGGCAGCCGACGCCGGACGCCCGCGGACGACGGTGGACTGTTCCGGCAGCTCACTCCGGCTATTCGCCCAGCTCACCAGGCCTACGGTCCGCGACAAGCGCGCAGCCGCTATCCAGTAACCCAAGTGGACGACAGAGAGGCCAGCGGCCGACTGCCGGCCATGTCGGCTCTCAGGACCTGCGTGACAGATCAGTCTCGGGACGCGCGTGACACGTCTGGCTAGACGATCTTCACGCCCAGTTCCTGTGCTGACGAGAGGGCTGCGATCATCAGCAGATGGAGTTCGTGCTGGATCCGCCGCACGAGGTCGGCCCGCTGCGGCTCGGGATGACGATCGACGAGGCCCGTGCCGCGCTCGAGACGCTCGGCCCGCTGAGTTCGACCGCCTACGGCGAGGTTGCGCTGCACTTGCCGAGCGGGCTTGGGTTCAGCCTGGGCTTCGGAGTTGGGCGGACAAGGGACCGGGTCAACGCGATCGAGGTGTGGCGCCCGATCGAGCGGGACGTCGTGCGGTACCGCGACGTAGACCTTTTCGGGCTGCCCGCGCTGGAAGTCGTGGAGCGCCTACGTCGCCATGTGGACCTCAGGCCGAACGAGGACGATGACGGCTTCACCGCGCGGGAGCTGTACCTCGCCCTGTGGCGGCCATTCGCCGCAGACGACGACCCGGACGAGGAACAGGGCTACTTCTTCCAATCGGTATGCCTGGCCCGGCCCGGCTACGACGACACGCCCGCCCAGGCAGCAGCACGCCTCGCCGCTGGCGGCCAACCAGGCTACTGATCTGCCTGGCCCTCCACCGGCATCCGTGATGCCTCAGCCGGCAGGCACGTCCTGGACGGCTCGATACCGCTGTTCCATCACCCTCATCGCCACCAATGCTCGGCGGAGTGTCACCAGGTCCTGATACCGATCTGTCACGCAGGTCCCGAGACCGGACAGCCGACTGCCGGCCAGGCGGTGAGAACTTTCTGTACGTGTTCAAGGCGGCCCTTGACGGGCCGCACGCGCCGCCGCCTGGGCGCGCGCCGGCCGCTGCCGCTGTCGCTCTGCGGCCGTCACGCCTGACGCCCGGCGGCTGGCGCGGACAGCGGGGAGCCCGGGGGCCGCCGCAGACGGGATAGCGGGGACAGTGGTGGAGGTTCGTCGCCGGCAGCCGGCCGCGCCGCGCCGGAGCAGCGCGGCGCAGGGAAAGGCGTGCCGGGGTCCGCGCGGCAAGCCCCGAGCATGGGGGTGGTGGCCGCGCGGCGGCATGCCGGTCGTCCAGGAGCCGGCTCGACAGCCGCTCAGGGTCAGGTCAACCGCTCACCGGGGAGGGGAGGGGTGGCCGCCGGTGGCCAGCTCCGACCCCGGGAGCCGGGTCCGTGCCGGGCGAGGTTGGGTCAACTGCGCCACTGTGGCGGTGTCCGCCGGGGGCACGGTCCGTGACACGAGAGCCGACTCAGCTGTTCCGGCAGCGTCCGTACGAGCCGTCAAGGTCCGCTTGACGTGGCGGAGCCGGCGACGGCCCGCTCCCCAGAAGGGCGGGTCGGCGGCACACCGGATGGGGTCGCGCAGGTTTCCTGCTGTCACTAGGCTCTGATCATGTTGCTTCCACCGCGACGGCGTTGGATCCTCGCGCATGCTTGTGTGATTCTGGCGTTGTTGGTGGTTTTCTACACCTCTGTCGCGATCATGGACCGTTCTTCATTGGCATTCACTGCTGTGGGCCTGTCCGGCGTCGGCATCCAGGTGTTGGGGCAGCCATGGGACTGGCTCCTTAATGCGATGCAGTTCGATAAGGGAAACGAGATCCTCGGCTCTTTCCGTGACCTGCGCTTCTTTGGTCCTGCGCTGTTGAATCTTGCCTTCCACGCCGGGACGGTGGTGGGGCTGCGGCGCGTGCGAGCGAACACACCCAATGAAGCCCATCGCTAACCCCTGTCAGGTGGTGAGCTGCCGGGGCGGCGACGGATGGTGGGGCCCGGCCTCCGGGCCGGCCGCCGCAAACGACCGGTAGAGGTGCACCGCCTTGCGGGGCTGGGTGACCAGTTGGGTGACGACCGGGACGGCCGACGCCGGACACCCACGGACGATGGTGGACCGTTCCGGCAGCTCACCCCGGCTGCTCGCCCAGCTCATCGACGAGTGATCATTCTTTCACACCAAAGGCGTCAGGGGCTACGTGGTTGGCACCGGGGCAGGTCGCAGTCTCGGCATAGGCGAGGATTGCTGCCATGGCTGACGTTCGTGCGCGTCCGGGCATCAGGCTGCCTCCTGTCGTTCGACTTGCTCGCGGATGTAGTCGTCGACCCATTCGGGGAGGACGCGGCGGTACTTTCCGTCCTTGATGGAGCGCAGCTCGCCGGTGGCGAGCTTCATCTTGACCTTGGAGATGCCGAAGCCGAGGAGGACGGCGACTTCGGCGGGGGAGTACCAGCGAGGGGTGAGGTGTCTGCTCATGCGGCAGCCCCGGTGAGCCAGGCTTCGTGGGCGACTTCTTCCCGGCCGATGCGTCTGCTTTCGCGTCGCTGTCGGGCGGCGGTGTTGGCGAGGAGTGCGTCACCGGCGCTGAGCCAGCCGGACCCGACGTAGATGAGGGTGCCGACGGTGACGATGTCGGTGCCGTCCTCGTCTTCCATGCGGCGGTAGGTGGCACGGGTGTCGCGGAGCTGGCCGAAGGTGACGGAGTAGCGGCGGGCCTTGGTGAGGAAGTGGCCGCCGAAGCCGAGCATGTGCGCCCAGCGGCGCAGCCCGGCGTAGGGGCGCGGTTTGGTGTCAAGGCTGGCTTGACGGTCACCGCCGGTTGCGGCGCCGCTGGCTGGTTCGGTGTGGGTGGGTCGTCCGAGGTGCCAGCAGGCGTCAATGAGGCGGGCGAGGTGGTCGCCTTCCGGGTCGGCGTAGTCGTCGATCGTGGTGGGGGTGAGCCGGGTGGAGCAGTGGCCGGTGGCTTCGGTGGCCTTGGTGGCGTACTTGGCCAGGTAGGCCGCCACCTTGCCGTCGGTCAGCTCGCCATCAGTGCTGTTGGTGCGCCGGACGTCGACCTGCTCGCCCCAGGCGACCCGCCAGCCTTGCGGCCGGTCGGGGTGCGGGGGTGTGGTGACGGTGATCTGGGAGGCGGCTGCGTGGACGGCTTCGTCCAGGTCGTCGACGGTGATGCCGGCCGGCGGCGGCACGAGGGCGTCAGGGTCGTCGGGGTCGACGCCGTCGAGGCGCAGCAGGACGTGGAAGTGCACCGCTGCTCTGCGTTGCATCTCGGCGACCTTGCCGTGCGACACCCGCAGGGGCGGCACCCAGCGGACCTTGCCCGAGGGGGTGACGATCCGAACGAAGGGGATGCCGCGCCTCCGGCAGAGGGCGGCGAGGCGGCGTTCGATGGCCTGTTTGGTGCGCCGCCACAGCTCACCGGCGAAGTAGTTCCAGACGACCTGGTGGTCGTGGTCGTAGCAGTCCAGGCACAACGGCTGCCCGAGCCGCGGATCGTCGGCGTCGTGCCGGGCGAAGCACGCCGCGGGCTGCCCGTGCGGGCAGGTGCCGACGGTGCTACGGGCGCGGCAGGGGGCCGGGCGGCAGTCGCAGCGCTGCCGGCTGCGGCAGGTGTGGCGGGGGATGTGCCGGTGGTGGACCGCGCCGAAGGACGGGGCGGTGAAGGTGGCGAAGACGACCGGGTGCCGGCCGATCGAGGCGGGGATGCCCTTGCCGCCGGTCAGGCCGCAGCGGACGACCTGGAAGGCGTCGCCCTGGTAGACCCAGGCGCAGTCTCGGCACTGCGATTCGCGGCGGTTGCCGCACGCCTTGTAGAGCGTCCGGTCGGGCAGCTCGTCGGTGTGCTGCTCGCTCAGGATCCGGCCGGTGTCGCGGTCGACGGCGGCGATGGTGCCGGTGAGGCGGATCGGGCGGGAGCAGCCGCCGGCGGGGCGGGTGTGTTCCAGCCAGCCGGAGAACTCCAGCGTAGCGGCGCGGTGCAGGGCTTGTGCGTCACGACCGGCGGCGAGACCGGGCCGGTGCAGGGTGAGCGGGGTGGACATCACTCTCTCCTCATGGGGTGGCAGGGACGGGAGATGAAGCACCACCAGCCGTGGATGTCTGTCCGCTGGTGGTGTTCGTCGTGTCTCCTGGCACCGCCGGGGAGGGCGGCTGACGCCGGAGGGCGGATTCGTGGTCGTGCCACTTCCCGCCGATGAGTCATGTCCTTTTCGCGCTCGTCGAGCCGATGAGTGGGGCCGGCACGGGTGGGGAGCCTGGGATGTCGGCGTCCGGCGGGTTGCCGCAGGCTGACCCCACCCGTGAGGTGTGCGAATCCGGGCCATCGTGGACGGCAGGGAAGGCCGTGCTGGGCCGCTCAGCGGATTCGGAGGACCGGCATGGCGGCCGGTGCAATCGAGAGCCGGCGGGACGTGGCCCGCATCAGCGGCAGGAAGGCCGCTCGCCATCTCCGACATCGAGTCCAGCGATCCAGCAGGAAGGCCGCGCTGGCGTGCTCGACGAGCGCCAGAGTAGCACCGGGTACCGACACGTCAACCCGCCGTGACCCGGGATGCTGTGGCGGGACGGCCGGCTGCCGGCCCGTGTGGGAGAACTTTCCGTACGTCTATCAAGGCGGCCCTTGACGGGCCGCACGCGCCGCCGCCTGGGCGCGCGCCGGCCGCTGCCGCTGTCGCTCTGCGGCCGTCACGCCTGACGCCGGCGGCTGGCGCGGACAGCGGGGAGCCCGGGGGCCGCCGCAGACGGGATAGCGGGGACAGTGGTGGAGGTTCGTCGCCGGCAGCCGGCCGCGCCGCGCCTGAGCAGCGCGGCGCAGGGAAAGGCGTGCCGGGGTCCGCGCGGCAAGCCCCGAGCATGGGGGTGGTGGCCGCGCGGCGGCATGCCGGTCGTCCAGGAGCCGGCTCGACAGCCGCTCAGGGTCAGGTCAACCGCTCACCGGGGAGGGGAGGGGTGGCCGCCGGTGGCCAGCTCCGACCCCGGGAGCCGGGTCCGTGCCGGGCGAGGTTGGGTCAACTGCGCCACTGTGGCGGTGTCCGCCGGGGGCACGGTCCGTGACACGAGAGCCGACTCAGCTGTTCCGGCAGCGTCCGAACCTGCGTCAAGGCCCGCTTGACGTGCCGGACCGGGCGGCGGCCTGTTCCCCAGGGGGCGAACGTGGAGGCCACCCGCGCCTGCTGCTGTTGCTCGAAGGACTCCCGCAACTGTGTGCTGGCGCCGTAGACCTCGTCCCCGAACACCACGGCAAAGCGGATGCCGTCGGCGTACGCGTCGGTGCAGATGTCGATCGCTAACTGCCCCTTGGTGCGAAACGGCAGCTCAGCGGATATCCCCAACGCAATTCCGTGAGCCTTCGCCGCCGGTGTCAGTTGGAGGGCTTCCACGTCGCGCTGTGGAACGCTGAGACGTTGTCGGCGGTCAGCTCGGACCAGGCCACCGCCGCCCCGTTGCCGTATACGATGCTGTATCCGTCCACCGTCCCGAGCCGCCACAACCGCTGGTCGCCGAGTTCGTAGACGTACTGCCCGGCGTCGCCTGACGCACTGCCGTTGGACCACGCCAACAGGCTCGGACTGAGGCTAAGGTACATCGTCCACGGTGCCGAGTGCTCCAGCGGGAACGCCACCGCCTCGTTGGTCGCAGCGGTCCACAGGTACAGTGTCGACTTCTCATCGGCCGGCGAGGAGACCACCCAGGCCAGCCGGTCTCCGCCGACCACCAGCTTGGAGACCTCCTGCTCGGCGCCGAGGGCGCCGGCCGCTACCACCTGGTCGGCGCCAGCCGAGGTCCGGCGATGGATCTCGTAGCGGCCGCTCGGGAATCCCGGCGCCACATCATGTGACCGGACGTAAAAGAGATCGCCGCCGTCGGAGGCGGGGAACTTGGCCTGAGTGACAGCGACCTTCAGGGCGCCGTCACCGGTCAGCGGGCGCGTCATGATCCGCACGCCGAACTCGCGATCATCCCCGGTGGGATACGTGGTCGACCAGTACGCCGCCCCGTCACCGATCACCGGTTCGCCGTTGCCCGGCCCGAGCGGAAGCCGAGCCTTCGGAGCCATCGCGCTCGAGTCGCCGAGCAGGCTGGTCTTGCGGCTCGCGGAGTCGTACGCGTAGACCCGCCAGTCGAAGAAGTACAGGTCGGTGCTTGCGGTCTCGGACCAGACGACAACGCCGTCCCGCTCCACGCCGCCGGCAGTCTGGCGAGGCGGCCCACCGTAGCCTGCCGGTAGCGGGAACGGCCGAAAACCCTTGCTGTTCCACAGTCCGACCGAGGTCTGCCCGATCGCGATGGTCCAGTTGCCTGTCTTCGCCGGTGGGTTCTTGGCCGCCACCAACTCGCCGAACGCGGTCACCGCCAGCACGATGGTGGTATTGCCCTTTCTATCCTTTCCCACCACGTCGAGCACTCGTCGCAGCGGGCCCTGCCGTGCTGCCTCCTGGGCCTTCGCAGGCGGCACGGTCTGAACGATCTTGAAAGTCCCGACGGCTTCGACCACCGGTTCATTCGCTGTCCCGGATGCCGACGGTGAAGCGGAGGTCGTGCCGGCCGATGGCATGGCACCACCTCCGCCCTCCCGGCAGCCGGTGGCAGTAAGCGTTACACAAACAGCGACGGCAGCCGCCAGGGAAATGCGCATAGCAGTAAACTATGCCGTTCGACCGGAGGAAGTGCGAAGCGACGTTGCTCGTGTTGTAGCTAAACGTCTTGGCGGCCTCGGCGAAGACCGTGGTCCCCATGAGCAACGGGCACAGATCTGGCACAACTGGGACCGAGGGGCCATGCGAGAAGTTGAGAGACGCCAAGGGCCGCGTCCCAGATCAGAGAGGCGGCCGGTCCGATTTAAGCCGATCCTTCGTTGGTTGGCGGCTTAGGGGTTCAAGGCTCCGCCTCAGCTCAGCCCGTGCCCGTTCTGCGCCCGATGCAGCGGTCAACACCGGCCAGCGGAGGTCTGTCGCAGAGCTTGGCCGTGTCGCCGGTACGTCCGTGACCAGCAGACGCCACGCCGGGCGGCCCGCGACTCAACCCGATTCCCAAGCTGACAGTCGCCGGTCACGGCAGAGCCAGGCGATCGGTACATACTGTTCAATATGCGTCTGCCGAACTTCCGGCGTCGTCGGTTCCCAGGTGACCGATCTGCGATCGTCATGCACACCGTCATCCGACGCGAACTTCCGGCGCTCGTCGTTGCCCAGTCTGACTATGACCTGTGGCTCGTTGGCGACGGCATCAACGAGCCGGACTCCGCCGAGATTATGGATCTTGTCCATAGCGCAGCTTGGCCAAGATTTTCCAGGTGGCGGCGCCCGGCACCGGGCCGTGTCCCGGACCAAGGTTTGGACGGAAGGCCGGGGTCGTTGCCCTCGGCGGTTCACTGCCTGGGGCGGCCCGGTGTAGAAGTCCATCGGACCCCGGTCCTCCGCGCGGTGAAGAGTATCGGCGCCCACTGACCTCCGGGTGCCGGTTATGGCGGATTTAATCCGCTCATAAGCTGTCGATTAGTCATAGCCGTTCGCTCATCGAGGATCGCCTGGACCACGACGAACTGCTCCTCGGTCACCAGCGGCGGGTGGGGGACCTGGTTCGAGACGACCCAGTGCGGGGCAGCGTTCCACCGCAGGGCCTGTCGGCGTACGGGTTCTGACGCAGAGTCAGGCACGCAAACATGCACAGCTCAGGGTGCCCGACGCGGGCTATCCTGCGCTGGGCCCGACCAGGCGGTAGTCCATTCGACCGCTCACGTTGCGTTACCGTCGAAGTCTCGCCGCCCTCGGATCACAGATCCGGATACCTGATCTTGACGGTCGGACACCCAGCGAGCCGGCGGCATGCACTCCGGCTCTGTGGTAATCCGGCCTGCTTGAGGACGAGCCCGCAGCTCCCATTTTTCGCGTCCCAAAGCGTGTCGTTTGCGACCAGCGCCCGAAGCAGCGCACGCTGCGGATCGGTCAATGGTCGGCGCTTCCCGTACGTCTTGGGGAAAGCGAAGCGCACCAACGCGCCCGAACCACGCGAGATCACCCGCAGCCTGAAACGCTATATAGCCCGCCAAATCTGGCGAATCATCGAAGCCGGCTCTTGACAGCAGCCCTCACAGATCTTGGTCGACTGCTGTCTTACCTGGAGCCTCGCTCTCATCGATCTCCGGGCCCGCCACTTCCGCCATGAGCTGCAAGATCAGCTCGTAAAGGCTCCATGATCACCGGCGAGGCCGCATCCGTCTCGCGTCACCCTCCAACCAGGACGTGAGAGTGCGTACGCCCAGGTCAGACACACCTCAATCGACTGCGCAAAGACCCTGTGCCCACGGGCTTCGCCAGCCGGGCCACGCACGGCCTGGACCCGCGAATTGATCAATAGCTTGTAGGGTGGGTCGGCCCGTATCTGCTGTTGGAAGGAAAGTGGACATGCCCAGGACCACCGTTCGCGTCCTCAGCGCCCTCGGCGCGAGCGTGCTCAGCGCAACTCTCGGCGTCCTCGCGGTCACCACCCCCGCTCAGGCGGCCGCCCGCGACGGAATCTGCGACACCGGCGAGTTCTGTTACTACTACAACAGCGACCATGCTGGGTCGGTTTCCGACCACACCGGATCTCTGGCCAACTACGGCACCACCCAGCCGGACTGCTACGAGTTCAAGGGCGCCGGCGCCGGCAAGGGCCTGTGCATCAAGAACAACGCCGCCTCCGTGTGGAACCGCACCAGCAGCACCGTGCGGGTCTACTACAACAGCGACTACGACGCCTCCTACGCCCACCAGGACATCGCACCCGGCGCGAAGACGAACCTGAACGCCACACTGAAGAACAACAACGCGTCCCACCAGCTGATCTCCGGAACGAGCTACCCGGCGAAGGACGACTACCCGTACAAGGGCCAGAGCGCGGGCATCGACCCCTGGAACTTCTGGAAGGGGCAGTGCACCAGTTTCGCGGCCTGGGCGCTGCGGAGCCGGGTCGGCGTGCCATTCAACAACCAGTATGGCGGAGCCATGTGGGGTAACGCCGGGGACTGGGTCGTCGCCGCCGGGAGCGCCGGGGTGCCGGTCCACAACAGCCCGAAGGCCGGCGACATTGCGGTCAGCCAGGGCGGCACCTACGGTCACGTCGCCTTTGTCACCAGCGTCAACTCGAACGGCACCTTCGAGGTCGACGAGTACAACTACAACGTCGCGGTCGCGTACAGCCACCGGACGGTGTCGGTGGGCACCGCCAACAACCAGTTCTCCAAGTTCATCCGCTTTAAGTGACCTTCTGTTTCGGCTGAGGGATCGTGGGCACGCCTGCCCCGTCGGGCTGGCGTGCCCGCACCGGCCGCCGCCACGCCTCTCCCCGTATCGCCCGTGGAATCCCCGCGTCCAGGGTGGCGGAGGAGCGCGTCAGCGGTGGCGGCGCTCCGTCCGCAATCGGCACTCCGAGGGCGGGTCAGGCGGCTGCGTTGCTGGCCACGGGCGCCGCGCAGCCGGGTGGGCATGCCCTTCCACAACCAGTACCTCGGCACCGTCTACACGCCGGGCACCATGCCGTCCGAAGTGGTGCGAGCAGCACGGCCGCACCGCGTACGGGCACCTGCGGCCAACACCGCACGGTAGCTGTCGAACGTTCGGTCGGCGAACCGCTCGCTGACGCAGATCGCGTAGCCGTCATCGCGCACGTACGTCGGCGCGATCGAGCGTTCGGCCCGCCGCGCCCCGTTGACTGAGCGTTGCGGCCGGTCGGCGGCAGATCCGCGCACGTGATCTCGGGCTCATTGCGTCTCAAGACGTGGCGGGCCGTTCAGGTGCAAGTGATCTACTCGATGGGTGAGCAACCTGCGAGATCTCATCGTCCGCTGGCAGCACGGCTGGGGCGTGGCTCGCGCGCTGCCCGCCGCCGAAGACGTCGGCGGCGCGTTGCGGGTCCGGTGCTTGCAGCCCGGCCGCGACATCGAGTATGTCGCGCTCGATGCCGGCGAGGACCTCGCGTCGCTCACCACGCTGGCTGAGCTGGTCGCTGGTGAGGACGCCGTCACATGGCTGACCGTGCCCACCACCGACCCGGCGGGGGCGGCCTCGGCTCTGGTGGCCGCCGGCCTGATTGTGCTTAAGCACTCGGAACTGTTGATGACGGCCGATCTTCGCGGGCATCCGCAGAGCATGGCCGTGGCACCGTACCGGCTTCTGACCCAGGTCGACTCGCACGGAGGCGGCAGCGTGGTCGCGGCCACGGTGCGGCACGAGTCGGGAGAGGTGGGTGCGCGCGGGACGATGGGATTGGCCGGTACGGATGCGGTCGCGGACCGGATCGAAACCATGCCGGCTCATCGTCGCAAAGGCCTAGCCAGCGCGGTCATGAGCGCGCTAGCCCGTTCCGCGGTCGAAGAAGGCGTCGAACGCGGCATTCTCATCGCCAGCGAGGAAGGTCAACGTCTGTACATGACGCTCGGCTGGCAGCCGGTGGCCGATGTACTGATCGCAACGACGCCTGGCAACACGTACCCGTCCTGACCGGCGCAGATAGCCTCGGCCGACCCACGCTCCTCGTCGTCGCCCAAGCGAGCGCACAATCCAACGTCCGACGACAACGACGCACTGATCTCGGCAGTTCAGGATGCCCAAACGCCGCGAAGTGCCGACCACCCACAGTGAGGGCGACGCGCGGCTGACGCGCACGGCCGGCGGCAGATGAGTGCGCGCGTCCTAGCATTACTGAACCAAGCGCCGAACCTCGATCCGGGCCCCGGGAACTTCGTCGCCGCGAACGGTGCGCTTGGTCGCCTCGAGATGATCGACGCGGTCGTCTGCCGCTTGCGCTGGACCGCGCCATTCTCGGAGCCCAAATACGCCCTCCATCGCATCCAACGTCGGCTTGATTAGGTTGTCGAGGTCCCACACTTCGTTGGCGTTGCGCGCTTCAGGCGTACGAAACTCGACGAGAACCGAGAAGCGCTCCGCCCACGGACCCAAGCCACTCCTGGTGACCGCCTCGCGGACCGCGGCCTTCCACGCAGGCTCGGCTGCCGACGAGTAGCTCGCCGGCCGGCCCACCACCTCCACGATGACGAGCGTCTCGAACCTCATGACAGACCATCATGGCCACCGCAGCCCTGCAACGAAAGGCTCCCGCCCTCGTCGCCGCGAGAGAGTCCGCGAGCGCCATGATCACCAAAAGTTCAGTGCAGGTCTTCGAGGCCGCTCATGTCGCCGCTGGCGGACAACCGTGACCGAGTGCGCCTGCAAACGGCCTCCCCGGGCGGTCAAGCAATTCGGTAGTACTTGTCGAGGAAGGCTGCGTAGCGTTCGGCGTCGTAAGACTCCTCCACCCACGCGATCTCGTCGAGGATCTCCCGGGCTTGATCGGTGCACAAAGTCGCGAGGTACTCCTTCGTTCTGGCGACGCCCGCTCCCAGCATCAGTTCCGCGTCGACGGCGCCGGTTGCGTCCATACTGGTGCGGCGGGCGCGGTGAACCAACAGCGCGTCCTCGACGGCGCCGGCGTGCCAGAGCTGGACGGCGCAGATCCGCATCAGCTGCGTGTTGCCGGGGATGGTGCCCGTTCCAGCGGAGATGTCCGCCTCGTGCCGGGTTTCGCGGATGAGGACATCCCGAACGATCGGGACCTGGTCGACGGCGACGCGCAAGCCGTAGGCGGCCAAGTGCTGGTCGGCGTCCCGCTCGCACTGGTCATCGATATCCGTCCCCATGCGCCCTGTGTAGCAGGAGCAGCGCGCATCGGCCAGACAGCCCTCTCGAACGGCGGCAGATCCGAATGAACCATGAGCCGTTCGCCAGGCAGAATACTGTCACCGCGCTGGTTGACCTCCGGTGCAACGTGCTCTGCGGCGCCGGCGGTTCTTCGTTCCCCGCTTGCCGCGCAACTGCCTGGTGCTGCGTCGTGCACTCCGAGGAACCTTGCTGAAGGTGGCCGCGAGGCTTCGCAGCGGGGTGACCTCGATGGCGGCGTCTCGGTCGGCAGTCCGAGGGTGAGGCTCGCCGCGGTAGCGAGACCCGCTTTTCGCAGCCCCACGTGCCTGAATCGAGTGCGGCGAAGTCGGTCGGCGGCCCGGGCGGGACCCGCGGCGGCGCGGGCTGCTCGAACAGCAGCGTGGTCCCGACGTCCGCCGCGGTCACGGGTCGCCCCGCCGGCCGAGCGGCTGGCGCGATGGACCGGACGCAGCCCGTGCGTGGCCTCCGGGCCGAGGAAGGCCAGGACTCAGCGGCCGTCCCGCACCGCGTACCACCGGTTTACCAGGGGCGGCGGATAACGCCCGGCACCTCGGCGATCGCGACCCGGTCCTCCTCGGCGAGGATCCGCAGCATCCGTTCAGCCTCCTCCACGGTGGTGTGCGCGCCGGTCGAGGTCGCCTCGTCTGGATGCGGCGTCTCCAGCCACAGCTGCCCGTCGTCCCACGACATCTGCACAATCCCGCCCGACGGGGTGATCGCCGACAGCCACGAACCGGTGCGGGTGGGCATCCGGCGCACAATCTCGGCGGCCTCGTCCCACCGCAGCGGCAACCCGTCGGACTCGTTCGGCCCGTTCGGGTTGCTCTCGTAGGTGACCTCGATAAGTCCCGGCTCACCGGCCGGCTTCTGCCGATCGGCCGCGCCGTGCAGCAGGCTCAGACCCTGCAACCGCCCCGCGCAGCGGCCGTCGCCCCAGGACAGCAGGTGGTGGTGTCGGGTCACCTCGACGCCGTCGACGCGCGCCGGCTTGCCGTCCGGCAGCCACGGCAGCTCCACCGCGGCCACCGCGGAGACCGGCATCGGCACCGGCATCCGGCCGCCCGGCGCCTCGAACACGACCTCACGCTCGCCGGGCTGGGGCGTGGCGTACGCAGCCAACCGTCCCAGGCGCCGCCGCGCCCACGTCATCAGCACCCGGATGCGCATCCCAGGCTCGCCGTCCCAGTCGACGGTGAGCCCCTGCGCCCGCAGCGCCGCCACAATCTCGGCTCCGAGCTCGGCGTCCGGCGCCGCTTCGAAGCGCCCCCAGGCCAGCCACAGCTCGTCGCCCGCGGCAGCGCGTTCAGCATCCTGGTAGTGATAGAACACGTAGCCGCGGGCCGGGAAGTTCGGCAGTACCTCCCCGCCGATCTCGCCGGTGCCACAGTTCTGGCAGCAGGCGAAGTCCTCCCGCGCCACGATCCCGGCCACATCCAACGCCCGGAACGCGTCGGTGAGCCGGTCGCTGTCGGTCCGCTCCGGCCAGCCCGCCTGCACTGCCAGGTGCTCGGCGAACCGGGGCCCGACCAACCGCCAGGCCAGGGCCCGCAGCTCGTCCGGCGTGGCGTGCCCATGCAGATACTCAACGGCGTCCTCGACGATCTGCGCGCAGCTGAACCGCCCACGCGCCACCGCCCTGCGGATGTAGGCGTCGGCGGTCGCCCGCAGCTCGTCCCGGTCCATGCGGGCGAGGATAATCGGGGCAAGCTCGCTGCCGTAACACAGGCCGTGACGCTTTCTCGGCACGTCCCTGCGGAGTCTAGGGGCAGCCTGTGATCGCAGCGAGTAGCGAGCTGATCGCGGCAAGAGCGGATGTTTCATGCTTGCCGGCATACCAGCGTCGGCGGGCTGCTGTGGTGGTCTACTCGCCTGCGTTTGCGTGGGTGAGTAGGCGGGCGGCCAGGGCGCGCA
>NZ_JBEZFI010000069.1:0-16769 GCF_040649295.1 Micromonospora sp. NPDC048999
GTACGTAGCCTCTTCCGGCAGGCCTGGACCTTGTACCGGTGGGACACCCGCCCCACCCGCCGACCATGAAGCCCACCTATTTGCGTGGCCTCTTATGCCCTGGTAGAAGACATACTCGCCCGCCATAGCGATCGT
Source organism: Micromonospora sp. NPDC048999 (assembly GCF_040649295.1). Lineage (NCBI taxonomy): Bacteria > Bacillati > Actinomycetota > Actinomycetes > Micromonosporales > Micromonosporaceae > Micromonospora > Micromonospora sp. NPDC048999. The sequence goes on from NZ_JBEZFI010000069.1 coordinate 136, forward strand.
GGCTCCCCGGGACAGCTGTTAGGACCCATATTCTCGGCGGCCCGCCCGGGCTCACCCCTCGGGCCCGTCGGTGCTCTGGTCAGGGTCGAACGCCGAAACGCGGTGGCGCTACCCAGCGTCGTCCGCATCCTGGTCGCCGTGCTCGTCGTGCAACGTGTCCGGGTCCGCTGGGGTGCCCACGCCCGCGGTGCGACGCACGCGGTGCGACGTCGGTCGGTCGCGGATGCGTATGACCTTCCGCCGCTATCGGCGGGCGAGATGCTTGTCGTGCACGATGTTCTCGCTGACGAGGCTGACGGCTACCGGCCGGCGTCGTCCGTCGGTTCGGGGGTTCAGGCGGTGCAGGTGGTCGGGCTGCATGTCGACCTCACCGCTGACGGCGTGGTGGTTGAGCGTCTCCCCGCCGGGGCCGCGTACCCGGCTTGGCGCACGTCCTACCGGATGTTCACACTCCAACCTGGTCAGTACGGCCGCTACCGGGCCAATTTCCGGTTCACCGGTTGTGCCTGCGCCGCCCGCTGGTACTACGAGGCCTGGACGGTGCACGTCGCGCTCGCGTCACCTCGGCCGGACCTGTTCCTCGGCGCCGTCGCTGACCACGACGTTGATCAGCGTGTGCATCTGTACGGCGGTCCGGCCCGCCGAACAGCAAGACAACGGCCAGCATGATGCGGTCACATCTGATCAGTTGGCCGAACCACGCAGGTTCTCGCCGGCAGGCGCTCCCATGACAAGCCATCTGCCGGGACGCAGAACCGATCAAGCAGCCATGCTCGCCGAGGAGGAGCGGCTGCGGGAGTTGCGCTGCGGCCTGGCGCGTAACCCTGCCCTGCCCGCCTCTCTTGGTGAACAGCTGACTGCACTGGGCGACGCCTCGGTGTGCCTTGAGCTGGCCGACCGTGACGATCTCAGCGGAGACCAGATCCGCCTCCTGGCTCGCTGCGGTGACGCTCAGGTTGTGATTCGTCTGCTGTCGCGCGGGCTGTTGCGGCCGGACGAGCTTGACCGCTTCGACCCACTGGTCGTGATCGCCATGGCGGACATCGCGCCGATCCCCGAGGACTGGGCATGGCGGCTCGCCGCCAGCCCAGACCCGGCCATGCGTGGAGCTCTCGCCGCGGCCACGCATCTGCCAGCCGCTGTTGTTGCCGCCCTCGCCGACGACCCGGACCTAGAGGTGGTCGCCGAGGCCGCCAGGTCACCGAAGATCAGCGACACCTTGGCGGAGCGGCTCGCAACCCATCCGCATCTGAGCGTGCGTCGAGCGGTGGCCTGCAACGACCACGCACCGAGTCACGTTCTCGTCGCGCTGGCTGAGCGCCGCGCGCCGGCCGCGGAACTTTGCCCGGCATGTGACGGGTCAGGCCATTGGCTGGCAGAGCATTGGAGCTGCGACGGCAGGCACCAGGACGCGCTGCACGACCTGGACTACGCGCTCACGCTCAATCCACGCACGCCCGCCGAGACTGTCAGCCGGTTCGCCGTGCATCCGTCGATACACGTGCGCTGGCGGCTTGCCGTCCGAACCGACCTGCCGCAGGACGTCTACCGAGTCCTCGCGCAGGATCTGATTCCCGGCATCCGCGGCGATGTAGCCGCGAACCCGGCCATCGACGAAGCGCTCATCCGAGCTATGGCCGACGACACCACCTATGACGTACGCCGGTGCCTCGCTCACAACCCGGCCGTGCCTCTCGATGTCCTCGCCGAGCTGGCCGAATCGGCGAAGATCGGCCACACCCTGCTGCCGCGCATCGCGGCAGCCACACCGGCCGAGATCAGCGAACTCGCTGCTTCGAGCGTTCCGGCCGTGCGGATGCTCCTCGCCGCGCGACGCGACCTTCCCAGCCAGATCATCGATCAGCTTGCCGGCGACCGCGACGCCAAAGTGCTCAACGCCCTCGCGACGAACCCGGCCTTGAGCGAAGCCCAGCTACGGACGATGGTGGCGGCGCACGGTCCGCGGGTCGCCGCGAAAGCCGCCGGCAACCCGTCCTGTCCGCCCGGCCTGCTGGTACTGCTTGCCCAGCAGACACCACCGGCGCAGAAGGCGCTCCGCCGCATCGCCGAGCACCCGAACGCGCCAGCCGAGGCCCTCCTTGCCTGCCTGGCCGACGAGCAGGCACGCCGGATCGCCGCGAGCCACCCCGCGCTGCCCGCACAGATGATCATCCAGTTGCTCACCGATGCCAACACCAGCGTTGCCGCTGCTGCGGCAGCCAATCCGTCGCTCCCCGAAGCAGTAATGCACGACCTCGCGGCGTCAGATGACGGATCCACCGGCACCGGGTGAGGCCTACGCGTCGGCGTAGGTGTGCTGCTGTAAGCGCCAAGGCTCGCCCTGGTTGGGCCGCCAGGCCTCGGTGCCTGGTGGCATCGCGGCCAGTTCGGCGATCGTGCCGTCCGCCGCGACCAGATGTTCCATGCAGGCCAGGACGGCGTTGCCGTTCGGATCGTTCACGTCGTCGGAAACCAGCCAGTCACCCTCTGCATCATGGACTACTGATCTGGCCGGCTCGGTGCCTTCGAGAACAGTGCGCTGGACCACCACCCCAAGGTGCTGCGGGAACCGGTTGCCAGGGTAGGGCCAGGCCATGCCACGGACGCCTTCATGCGTCATCCGGCCTGCGTGCCAGACCGTACCTCCGGCACTCGCATCAGGGATCTTGGAGCCGGGTCCGGGCGCGTGGAAGACTCTGGGTGTGTCGTGCGGCGTTCCCCGAACCGTCAAGGCGATCGACACCGCCGACCTCATCCGGCTGGACGCCGAGGCGATTGCGTACGGGTTCAACCGCAACCACGGTGCCGGCTGGCTCGCCGAATACGCCGCCCTTGAGGCCGTGCACTACCTACGCCCCGTGTTCGTGCACCGGGCTGGGCAGCGGGCCGAGTATCCCCGCACTGGCGGTGCATGCTGCTGCTGACGATGCGCGACGGCCAGGAAGTCTTCTCGCTGCTGGATGTCTGGCCTGCCTCGTTCGATCACCTGCCCGAGACCCTGGATTCGGCCACCAGGCGCGCGATTGTCCACCGACTGGACTACGGAGGGCTGCCGACCTCCGCGCAATGGGCAAACCTCAACACCTGACATGTCCATACGTAGGCACACGAGCAGGTCCGCCGGCCCGGGATCGGTCACGGACCGTTGTGAGGCAGGGAGCGCGCTCATGTGCCGGGGCGGGTACGCGCCATCCAGGTGGTGAGCATCCGGCTGGTGTCCTCGCCGAGTGCCGCCGCCGCCCGTGCCGCCAACGCGGCGAGCTCGCCGTGCTGCGCGGCGGTGACCGGCAGCTCGGGTGGTGGAGTGCGGCGCCAGGTGATTCGTGCGCCGTCCCGGGCGAGGCGGGTCACGTCGGCCTTGCCACGTTCGGCTAGGCGAGGGTCCGGGTCGAGGGTGAGCATCAGGGCAGCGCGCAACTGAACATCGACGCCGTGGCCATGCAGGAGGCGGTAGCCGGCCCGACGCAACTCCACCCGGGCGTCCCCGAGCAGCTGCCACGGAAGGCCTGGCGGCAGGGCACCGGTCAAGGGCCGCAGCGCGGTGGTCACCTCTCGGACCACCGCCGGCGACGGATCCCGTAGCAGCGGAAGCACCTCCTGAGCGACAACCGCCTGGAGCAGGCGCAGGCCTCGTACCGCCTGGGCACGGACCCTGGCTTGCGAGTGGGTCAGCAGCGGCCGCAACAGCGGGGCATCCGCTGCCGAACCGGTCTCGGCAAGCCCAAGAATCGCACCCAGCGCCGGTTCTCCGGTGCTGACCGCAGCCCGGTGATGCTCTCGGGCGTCGATGCCGAGCCGGCGGGCCGCGTCCCGGGCCACCGCCCGCACCAGCGACGCGTCATCATCCAGATACGCGGCAACGTCGCTGTCCTGACCGACCCGGACCAGCCCGGTCAACGCCACCACCCGCACCTCAGCACGAACCGACCGGGCCAGGCGACGCAGAACGTCATGCCGGCGGGTCCACACGGCCTCACGGCAGGCCGCGTCCGCCGCCCGGACCCGAATCCCCGTATCCGAGTCGGTCTCGGCCCAGGTCACGTAGTCGGGCAGACGCAGCCAGCCCTGAGCCAGGACGATGTCGAACACGAACCGCCGCTGCCGGCGGCCACCCGATCCCAGCAGCCCGCGCCACACCTGAGGTGGCGCCGACAGCAATGCCGCCCGTATCTGGGTGACGGCGAAGCCGCCCCGCAGCCACGTGTCGAGGCGCAGCGCCATCGGCAGCACCGCCGGTAGATGACCGTCCGGATCGTCGGCGAGCAACAACGCCAGGCCGGCCCGCGCCCGATCCCGCACCGGCTTGACCCAGTCAGCGGTACGCAGCACCAGGAATGGCATCACCTCCGGGCACGGGCGATCGACCATCGCCGCGATCGCGCGTTGCCGGATCCGCCCGTCGCCGTGCATGCTCGCGAGCGCCATCGCGACAGGCCCCGACGTCGCGACCGAGAAACGCGCCCCTACCCGCCGCAATGCGGAATCCTGGTACGGGCCATACCACGGTGCCTGCCGCGAGTGCCGGTCTAGCCGGGCCACCAAACCCGCAACATCGGCCACCACCGTCAACGCCGACCGCGCCGCCACCTCGTCACCGGCAGCATCGACCTCGAACAGCACCTCGACCAGATGGTTCAACCCCTCCCACCGCCCCGCGGCGGCACCGTCGACCGCGACCCGCACCGCCCCGAGCGGCCCGATCTCCCCCACCGCCGACCGCTGAACCCCGCTACCCCGTCTCCCCCAGATCACCCCGCCATCCTGTCCGAGCCAACAAACCCGATCGAACTCGATTCGGCCCATTCATCGAGCCGCAGCGCAGCGCGGGCTGGACATGTAGCAGAGCCGCTCGACGGCTTCGCTGCTCTCACCCGCTGCGCCCGGCACAACCCATCAGCGGTCATCTCTTCCGAGCACCGGCAGGGGCACGATCTGTCACTAGGCCTGCGAAGGCGTCCTGCAACCGCGAGCGCTCACCCGCCGGCGGCTACCGGAGCCGGGTCTGCCGCCCGGGAAGTCTCATTAGCCTCTGTCTCCCCTTGGGGGACGCCCGTTCCGCGCGGAAAATCGGGGGGGTGTCCCTATGGGTTTGGTCAAGTCCCAGAGGGAGCCGACGTTAGCCGGTGGGTGAGTTCGTCGAGGCAGGCGTTGAGGTCGGTGGCGGTGGACATTTCGTAGTGGGTGCTGGTGACGGTGCCGGCGGAGATCTGGGCGATGTCGAGTTCTGCTTCGCCGCTGGTCCAGACAGTCAGCTGGGCCTCGCGGTCGGGGGTGGTGCAGACGATCCAGGCCGCTGACTTGTCGCGGGTGGGCCCGCGATGCAGTTCCCAGCGCACGCCTGCGCTGTTCCATTGCTCGGCGTGGGCGGCGACGGCATCCGCGAAACTGTCGAGGTCCAGGTCCATCACGCGGCTGATGCTAGAGCCGGCAGCGGCCGGGGTTGGTAAGGGATCTTGTCGCGGAGCATGGCGTGTAGGACGTCGACGCGGCGTCGGGCGAGGCAGATGAGGGCGGCGTTGTGTTTCTTGCCTTCAGCGCGTTTGCGGTCGTAGTAGGCGCGGGACGCGGGGTCGGCCAGGGCCGCGAACGCGGCGAGGAAGAACGCGCGTTTCAGCTGCTTGTTGCCGCCCTTGGGCGGATGCTCACCGCGGATGGAGCTGCCGGAGCGTCGCGTGACCGGCGCCAGGCCGGCGTAGGCGGCCAGGTGCCCAGGGGCGGCGAAGGCGGAGCCGTCGCCGACTTCGAGCAGGATCCGGGCTCCGGTCCTGACGCCGATGCCGGGCATCGAGGTCAGGACCTCGGCGAGAGGGTGCGCGTCGAGCATCCTCTCCACCTCGCCGGCGACCTGGTCGCGTTGGCGCAGCACCTCGCGCAGGGAGTCGGCGAGGCGGGGCAGGATCGTCTCGGCGGCCTGGCTGCCAGGGACGGTGACGGTCTGCTCGTCCAAGGCGGTGGAGATGGCTTCGACCAGTGCCGTGCCCATGCGGGGCGCGTTCTTGACCGCGATCTGGGTGAGTTTGCGTCGACCGGCCTTGCGCAGCCCGATCGGTCCGCCGCAGCGGGAGAGCAGTTCCAGGACCGCCTTGTGCTGGATCTTGGGGCCGAGAACGCGTTCGAGTGCGGGGTGGATCTGGATGAGCAGGCCACGGATGCGGTTGGAGACCCGGGTGGCTTCGCCGGCGAGATCGTCGTCATAGCCGATCAGCATCTCCAACTCGGCCAGGGCGTCGTCGCCGGTGTCGACCCGCCGCAGGGTGTGCGGCAGGGTGCGTGCCGCGTCCGCGATCACAAACGCGTCGCGGGCGTCGGTCTTCGCGCTGCCGGGATACAGGTCGGCGATGCGCCGCATCGCCAGGCCGGGCAGGTAGGCCACCTGATGCCCACACGCCCGGGCGACCGCCACCGACAGGGCGCCGATCGACGCGGGCTGGTCCACCACCACCAGAACCCTGCCGTGGCGGCCGAGTTTGTCGAACACGGCCCGCAACCGGGCCTCGGTGTTGGGCAGCGGCGCGTCATGCAGCCGCTTGCCGTCCACGGCCAACCCGACCGCATGATGATCACCCTTACCGACGTCCAAGCCCAGGAAGACCTGGTAGTCGCCGTGCACCTGCACCGCCTCCACACATGACCGTCGCCGCGCCTCGGCCGCTGGTCTGGGCGTCGGACTGCCGGCAGCCACGTTACGAAGAGACCTACCCCAGCAAGGGGCGGCCTGGTCCCTATCAGCGGTCCGCCGACGCCACCCGACCCGGCGACAACACCCCCCGGATCATGCGTACGACAGGGGAAGTAAGTCATACCGGGCCGGGCGACCGAGGGTCCCCGGCTGGGGACGATCAAAAAGGTAACCGGGGGGGGGTCGCTGTTCGCCGACGCCGTCGTCTCCTTGATCGTCGAGGTCGTTCATTAGCCGGGTGCGGGGAGCCAACTCACGGGCCCTTCAGTGTTGCTTCGAGCACGAGGATTAGATTTCTTCAACTGTCCCTATGGCTCCTGCGGGCAGCGGCCACCCTTTCCCCTTCGGGCGCGAGGAGGCGCGGTGCTGACCGAGACGCAGGACAACGAGGAGATCATCCAGCGGGTCGCGGCGTTGGACATCGGCAAGGCGGAGTTGGTGTGCTGCGTGCGGGTACCCGGCCAGGGCCGGTCGGGTCGGCGGATGCAGGAAGTGACGACCTATCCCGCGATGACCCGTTCGCTGCTGGGCATGGCCGAGCGGCTGGCCGCCTTGGGGGTCAGCAGGGTGGTCATGGAAGCAACCTCGGATTATTGGAAGCCGGTGTTCTATCTGCTGGAGGCCCACGGATTCGACACCTGGCTGGTCAACGCCAAAGATGTCAAACACCTGCCGGGCCGCCCCAAGACCGACAAGCTCGACGCGGTGTGGCTGTGCAAGGTCGCCGAGCGGCAGATGATCCGCCCCAGCTTCGTCCCACCGCCGCCGATCCGCATGCTGCGGGGACCTGACCCGCTACCGGGCCGACCTGGTGGCGGTCCGCACGGCGGAGAAGCAGCGGGTGGAGAAGCTCCTCGAAGAGGCGCAAATCAAACTCAGCGTGGTCGCCTCGGACATCTTCGGGGTATCGGGCCGCGACATGCTGGCCGCGCTGGTCGCCGGCCAGCGTGACCCGAAGGCGCTGGCGCAGATGGCCAGGCGCAGCATGCGAGCCAAGATCGCCCTGCTGGAGGAGGCGTTCGCCGGCCACTTCACCGACCACCACGCGTTCCTGCTTCAGCGGATGCTGGCCCGCGTCGACGCGATCAACGTCGACATCGCCGCCCTCGAAGCCAAGATCGAGGAACAGATGAGCCCTTTCGCGGCGGCGGTGGAGAAGCTGGATGAGATCCCCGGCATCAACCCGGCCGCGGCACATGTGATCCTGGCCGAGATCGGCATCCAGTTGCAGCGCTTCCCCACCGCCGGGCATCTGGTGTCCTGGGCCAAGTTCGCGCCCGGCGTGAAGGAGTCCGCGGGCAAGAAGAAAGGCAAGAACGCCACCGGCCACGGCAACTCCTACCTGGCCCGAGTCCTGGGCAACGCCGCGGTGGCTGCCGGCAAGACCGACACCTTCCTCGGGGAACGGTACCGGCGCATCGCCCGCCGACGCGGCCGCAAGAAAGCCGTCGTAGCGATCGGCCGGTCCCTGCTGGTCATCATCTGGCACCTGCTCTCCCAAGACGGCGCACGTTTCCACGACCTCGGCGCCGACTTCTACACCACTCGCATCGACCCCGAGCGCCGCAACGAGGCCACATCCGCCAACTCGAAGCGCTCGGTTACACCGTCACCCTCCAACCGGCAGCGGCCTGATCACCACCAGCCCGTCCCGGCTGCGTCGCACTCTGCCGGGCGCTACCGCCTGCCCACGCACTGTTCATTTTCGGATTAGGAGCGTTGACGGACCTCCGCGAGCGGGGCTCGCTCGGCCTGCTGGCGCTCCTGGTGCTCAATCAGCGTGAGCCAGGGGATCTCAGGGAGCGGCGACACCGCCTCGGAATCTTCGGTTTTGCCGTCCAGGAGGTGGGGCTGCCCCGCAACCCGCTGGACCTGCTGGACCCGCAGGGTGCCCTCGTTCAGGTCGACGTCCGACCAGCGCAGCCCGACCAGTTCACCCGCGACGAAAGGCCCATCGCGGCGGCCACGGCGTGAAGGGCGTGCAGCCGGTGTCCCGCCGCAGCGGCGAGGAGCTTGCGCACCTGGTCGACGGACAGGCCCTTACCGACCTTGTGGCGGGGCGAGGGAACCCGGGCGAGCATGGCGACGTTGTGGGCACGAGCTCCTCGCGCATGGTGTATTGGGGTGCGTTGCGCAGCATCGCATGCACCAACTGGATCTGCCGTGACCTGGGTAGCGCTGGCAACAGTGGCCAACGGGGCAGCACCGCCGGTCAGCAGGCCGGATCTTGTCGAGGCCGTTGGTGCAGCAGAGACAATGGTCGCCGGCTGGGTTGACTTGCCGCTATGGAAAGTCCATGGCAGACTTTCCACCATGGAAAGGGAACTTGACCCGCAAGAGGCCGCCGCCAGGCTCGACCTCGTCACGTCGACGCGGCTCCAGCTGGCCGACCGCCTGATCACCCCCTGGTGGTACCACCCGGTTCTCGGCCTCATGGCCGCCGGGGTCATCGCCGCCCCCGCCACCGGTTCCCTCGCCTTCTGGTATGCATCCGTCGTCCTTTTCATCGTCGGCTGCGGAGGGTTGGCCCGGGCGTACCGCACCATGACGGGCGTGTGGGTCAGCGGCATCAACGCCGGCCCTGCGAGCCGTTGGGCCTGGGCTCTGGTGCTGGTCTTACTCGTCGCCGGCGGCTTGAGTGCGCTCGCCGCTATCGTCCTCAATGTCTGGCCAGCCTCGATCGCTGTCGCCGTCCTGCAGATTCCCCTCACCGTCCTGCTGGGAGGCCGGTTCGACGAAGCCCTGCGCCGGCGGTTGCGGGAAAATCGGTGAGCCCCCTTTTTGACCACGTAATCCACGCGCCGATCCGGCTGCAGGTTTGCTCGATGCTTTCGACGCTCGATGATGCCGAGTTCGCGGCCCTCCGCGACGCGTTCGGCATCAGCGACTCAGTCCTCAGCAAGCACCTGCGCGTCCTCGAAGAGGCCGGTTACGTCGCGCTGCGTAAGTCGGCCTCTGGTGGGCGCACGCGCACCTGGGCCCGTCTGACCCGCACCGGGCGTGTGGCCTTCGCCGGACATGTGGCCGAACTACGGCGGCTCGCCGATGGGCTTCCTCCCCAGAGCATCCGCGGCTCGTAGGTCGCGGGTCACCCCGGGATCGCGCAGTCGAGTCAACGAGGTCAGCCTGGTCTGCCTGGCCCCTCGCTGAGCGGGAGGCCGGGCCCCGACGTCTGCCCCGAGCAAACTGAGCCCTACAGCTCCCCGATAAACCAAGCAGACCCGTCCACGTCTTGGGGTAAGAGCGCCTGTTCGTCCTACTTCCGGACAAGCCCATAAGCGTTCACCTGCAGCGCGACGTCCAGCCATGATTTAAGCCCATCCGCGAACGGCAACGCCTTTCGCTTCTGCTCAAACAGTCCAATCAAGCTGGCTGCACCCAAGCGGCCGTCAGGTTTAGCCGGTCGAAGCATTTGATCTTGAGATTCGGGCGGGACAGGATGTTCCGCCATGCATGTGTACACGGTCACGCCGTGCTGCTTGCGCCGACCGTCGGTCGCGGACGATGTCCGAACCTGGTCGTTCGTCCCATCACCTGCGCCTGACGGTTCCTCGGCTTGGCCCTCACCACCGCCGATCGGGATCAGGGCCTTGCTCACCTCCACCGCCACCACGCCATCCGGACCGAACTGGGGTTTGCATGGTCCGGCGCCCGATGGCGCCATCGATGTCGTACCTGGCCGCTAAGTTGTGCATCAGGGCAGCCCAGGTCGGGCAGGTCTGTGCCGCGCCGCCGCCGTGGGCGTGGCCGGCGCGAAGTCAAGGAGGTCGGCGATGGCCAGCCCCGGTGTTATCGGTGAGGAACTGGTCGACGCCGTCGACCCGGTCGTTGACGCCGCGCGCGCCGAGCCCTTCGATTCGGTGCAGGCGTACCGGTCAGCGATCGCCGAGGTCCGGACGGCCGCTGCGGCGTACTACGGTGGGTCGGGCTTGGTCATGGACGATGCGACCTACGACGCGTTGTTGGCGCGGGTCGCCGCGACCGAGGCCGCCCGCCCGGAGTGGAAGGCCGACGACTCCCCGACGGAGGTGGTCGCGACCGGCGGCGGTGTGATTGGCGATGTCGAGCACAGCTCGCCGATGCTCAGCCTGGACAACGTGTTCGATGAGGAGACGCTGCGCAAGTGGGCCGGCCGGCTGGAACGGTTGCTGGGCCGGCCGGTGGGTGGATACACGGTCGAGCCGAAGATCGACGGTCTGGCGGTCGCTGCCCGGTACGCCGACGGGCGGCTGACCATGGTCGCGACCCGCGGTGACGGGCGGGCCGGTGAGGATGTGACCGGGCAAGCCCGGCGGGCGGCCGGGTTGCCTGCTCGCCTGGCGGAGCCGTTGACGGTGGAAGTCCGGGGCGAGGTGTTCATGACCGACGTCGACTTCGCCGCCGCCAACGTGCTGCGTACCGGGCATGGCGAGCCGGCGTTCGCCCACCCGCGCAGCGCCGCGGCCGGCACGCTGCGCGCGCAGGACCGTGCCTACGATGCGCCGCTGTCGTTCCTGGCTTACGCCGTACACGGCCTCGACGGCGCCGACGGTGAGCCGTTGCCGCACTCGGTCGCGATGGCCCGCGTCGGGCAGCTCGGTGTCGCGACGACCGCGACTTCGGCGGCCGGGATGCCGCTGTGCTCAAGCGTTGATGAGGTCATCGCCGCGGTGGAGGCTCTGCGCACTCGTCGTGGGGAGCTGGGGTTCGGGGTGGACGGGGCGGTCATCAAGGCTGACCAGCCCGCCGACCGGGACCGGGCCGGCTTTTCCAGCCGGGCACCACGGTGGGGCATCGCCTACAAGTTCCCCGCCGACACCCGTACGACCCGACTACTACGTATCGAGGTTCAGGTCGGCCGCACCGGCGTGATCACCCCCGTCGCGGTGCTCGAACCGGTCGTCGTCGGTGGCGTCACCGTCACCTCCGCCACTCTGCACAACTTCGACGACCTGCTCCGCCGCAACGTCCGCGCCGGTGACACCGTGTTCGTGCGCCGCGCCGGCGACGTCATCCCCGAGATCACCGGCGCCAAGCTCGACGACCGGCCGGCCGACGCCGCACTGTTCGAGGCCCCAACGGTCTGTCCCCGCTGCGACGGCGACATCGACCGCTCGCAGAAGCGGTGGCGCTGCACCCGCGGTCGGGCCTGCGGTGCGCACGAGTCGCTCGCCTACTACGCCACCCGCGATTCGATGGACATCGAAGGACTTGGCGACAAGATCATCAACATGCTGGTCGCGGCCAAGCTCGTGACCGACCCGGCCGACCTGTACGACCTCGACGTGCCCACCCTCGCCGCGCTCGACCGGATGGGCGAGATCTCCGCCGGCAAGCTGGTAGCCAGCATCCAGGCATCGAGGAACCGGCCGCTGTCGCGGGTGCTGACCGGCCTCGGGGTACGGATGACGGGCCGGTCCATGTCCCGGAGGCTGGCCCGACACTTTGGCACGATGCAAGCCCTGCTCGACGCCACTGTCGACGACCTCCAGCAGGTCGAGGGCGTCGGCCCGGAACGTGCTGTCACCATCGCCACCGAACTGGTCGAGCTGGCCAGCGTGATCGACAAACTCGCCGCGCGCGGGGTGAACATGACCGAACCGGGTGCTGCGGCCGTCGCCGCACCGGCGCCGGACGGTGCAGCCGCCCGTCGTCTCCCGCTACAGAAGCCCGACGGAACCCCGATGACCGTCGTCGTGACCGGCGCGGTCCCGGGCCTGACCCGCAACGAGGGAAACGAGGCCGTCGAAACGCTCGGCGGGAAGTCCTCCGGGTCGGTGTCCAAACGTACCGATATGGTCGTCGTCGGCGACGGTGCCGGCACGAAAGCCGACAAGGCCGAGCAACTCGGCATCCGGATCCTGCCCGCCGACCAGTTCGCTGCCCTACTACGCGCCCACGCCGCCGCGAACATCGACGCCATCACCAGGATCCTCGCCTGAGCCGAACGGTCGATCTCAGATGCTGCCCAACTGAGCCTTTCCACGCAACGGTTCGATCACCAGTGGTGATCGAACCGTCGCCCCGGGTTGGCCACTCCGCGCTGATTGCGCGGTGGCCGGTCACGCGCTCGGCGTCGTAGGCGTCGCAGGGGCGGGCTGGACACTCGGAAGTGGAGCCGCGGCAGGATGGCAGGATGGCGGATTCGGGTTGGTCTTGGAGGCGTCGAAGTCGGTGAAGGCATCGAAGCCTCCCGGCAGCGCTTTGCCCTGGTGGGCCTTGGGACCGATCGTGGCGCCCAGCCAGGTGGCCCCGCGGCGGTCGGCGTTGACCGCAAGAGGCTCGGCGGTCTCGTTGACGAAGCTGGTGTCGGTGAAGGTGGCGTTGCGCAGATCGGTCCGGATGATGCCTGTGAAGTCCACCGAGGTCTTCTTGACCAACGCGAGGGAGAAGTTCGCGCCGTGCAACTGGGTGTCGCGCATCACTGTGTTCTGCAGGAAGGCGCCAGTGAAGTCGGCACAGCTCAACCTCGCTCCGCTGAGGTCGGCTCCGTCGAGTCTGGCCCAAGTGAGGTCGGCAAACTCCAGATTTGCGTCGGCCAGTTTCGCGTTGAGCAAGCACACGCCGGACAACTCGAGGCGGTAAGGCGCTCGGCCTTCCTTGATGTCGAGCGCACGTTGCGGGGCGTACAGTTTAGTCACGGCACTGAGGGCCTCGTCGAAGTCGCGCCCCACCCGTGGGCACTCGAACTCACCCTTCGGTGGCGCTTCCCGCCGCGCCGCCTGGCCGGCCACGTGGGCGCTCAGGAGATCAAGCACGGTCGGCCGTTCCTCCTGGAAGTCGTCGGCGAGTGCAAGCATCGCGCGTACGCCGGCGACCCGAGCACCGGCGACGTCGGAACTCAGTAGAGTGGCGGCGCTGGCCAGCCGGTCGGCGCGCTGCTGCTGATCCGATCTTTCCATGGCCTGGCAAGAGTTCACCGTCGAGACGATGCTTAATGTCAGCGCGACGGCTGCCACGGCGAGGGTGAGGTTCTCCCGGACAACCTCCGACCGGAAGGGGGCCGCAACCCGGCCGAGAAACGGCAACTCACGCCTGCTCGTACCCGCCATACGGCCATGATGGAGGCCGTTCGCTCCGCAGCGCTATCCGCGGGGCAGGCATCCGCACATTCACATTCTTCCAGCCAAAGTAGACCGAGTCTCCGATTGCGGTGATCGGCGCTCCTTGGAGAGGGAAGGCAGGGCACTCTGCAGGCGGCAATGCATTATGGCGAAGCGTTCCAAGACACAATGCCACGTAGCCTAGCGCCTCGTCATGCCGCCTTGAACAGGTAATCCGGGTGGCGGATCTTGGATCTGGTAGCGAATCATGATTTCGGGCGTGCTCGCTGGTCACCGGGTGCTCGAGAGCTGTGGCGGCCTGCCACTGGCCATCCGCATCGCCGGAGCACGCATCGCCGCCCGCAGGGCGATGCCGTTGCGGGTCTTCGCGGACCGGCTGTCCGACGAGATCCGCCGGCTGAACGAGCTGGCCACTCCGGATGCCAGCGTTCGCCTCACGATCGGGCTGAGCTACCGGGTGTGGCGGAACCGGCCCGACTGGTGCTGCGGCGGCTGGGCTTCCTTGGCGTACCCGATTTCGCGGTGTGGACCGTGTCCTGGCTGGCCGGCATCTCGCTCTATGACGCGGAGCTGCTGGTGGAGGAGTTGGTCGACGCGCAGCTGGTGGAGTTCGTCGGGGTGGACCAGTTGGGCGCGCTGCGCTATCGGCTGCACGACCTGCTTCGGCTGTACGCGCGGGAGTGCGCCCAGGCCGAGGAGCCGAGCGGGGACCTGGTCGGCGCGGTCGCCGCAGTCCTGCGGGGTTGGCTGGGAGCGGTGCGGCGCGTCAGCGTTGACTCGCCGCCCTCGGACATCCCCTGGCGACGCCACACGGACGGCCAACCTGTCGACGAACAGATCGTCGAACCGCTCACCCGCGACCCGTGGGGCTGGTTCCAGGCGGAACAGAACGCGCTCGTGGCGGGGAGCGCGTCGTCGTGGCGGCGCTCGGCGCGGTACGCCGGGCCGGGGACGTCCGCAAGGAGGCCGTGGTGCTCGCCGAACTCGCCCAGCTTCGCTACGACCAGGACCGCTACACCGAGGCCCGGCAGCACTTCCAGGAGTCGGTCAGTCGGTTCCGCGACGTCGGTGAGACGCAGGGCACCGCGGCTGCGCTGGCCGGGCTGGGCACCGCCTGTCGCGAACCAGGTCACTTGGCCGAGGCGCTGCACTTCCTGGCCCAGGCCAGCGCTCTGCTCCTGGCAGCCGGCGACGACACTGGCATCGGCTACACGCTGCGCCTCACCGGGTCGGTCCGCTTGGAGCAGGGTGACTATCCCGCGGCACTCGCCGACCTGACCGAGTCATTGGCCGCCTACCGCCGGGTGGGTAGCCGCCGTGGCGAGGCGTTGACCGTGCGGTCCATCGGGCTGTATCACCGGGCAACGACGCCAACGGCGACCTGCGGGCCTTCCCCAACATCGACGGCATCAACTACTCCTGGGGCAACCCGCGCGTCGTCGGACAGGGTTGGACCGACCCGTCCCGAACCTTCTTCGTGTAAAAACCGGTGGCCCGCCGACTCGACCGGTGGGCCACCGGCGCATCCGCACCGGCCGGGCCTCGCGCCCGGCCGGGTCGCGGCCGTTACTCGTCACGCCCGCTGCACCCGAGCCCGAAGGGGAGATCAGCGATGTTCCACAGTAAGGGCCGCTGCGATCCGGCCCTACCGATCACTGAGTCCGGTGAACCTCTGGTTGACCTGGGCGAGGTGGCAGCGTTGCGGCTCAACGCCCAAACGGCCGGAACGGTGGCGACTTTTCCGAGCGTCGGTCCTCAAGGGTCGCCCCTTGACGGTAGGGCGCGTATCGAGTTGTGATCACGGAGTGGTCTGGGTGAGGTCTTTGATCCAGATCATGGAGGCGCGGAGGTGGAGGCCGGCGAGGTAGCTGTCGGGGGTCTTGTCGTACCGGGTGGCGATGCCTCGCCAGGCCTTCAGCTTGTTGATCAGGCGCTCGACGGTGTTCCGCTCCTTGCAGAGGTCGGCGCCGTGGGTGACGGGTCGGCCGCCCTGGCTGCCCTTCTTCTTCTGGTTCGCGGCTTGGCCTCTCTTCTCTGGGATGACTGCCTTGATGTGGTGTTTTTCGTAGGTAGGCGCGGTTGCCGCGGGACGAGTAGGCCTTGTCCCCGGCGACCGCGTCGGGCCGGGTGCGGGGGCGGCCGATCGGCCCGCGGACCCGGATCTTCTTGAGCACGGGGACGAACTGCGGGCTGTCCGCGGCCTCGCCGGGCGACCAGTCGGCGAGAAGAGCACCGTCGATCTAACCTTTGCCGCATGCGGAAACGTCTGCGGATCACGCTCGGCCTGGCTGCGGCGGGCGTCCTGGCCGTACCGGTCACCGTCCTCGGCGTGCATGTAACCCACCCCAGAGACGAGGACGGTTACCTGACCTACCTCAAGCAGTACGGCGATCCGCACAGCGACGGCCCAGTGCTGGTCCTGCCGCCCGCCGCCGATCTGCTCGCCGAGGGCGACGCGGCCTGCGACTGGATGCGAGAGCAGCCGTACGCCCTCTGGCGAACCGATTCGCAGTACCACTTTCCAGCAGTCTACGAGCGCTACGAGCAGCATGTCGCGAACCGGTCACCGAGCTGGGGCAACGATCCGCCCGAGATGGGGTCAGTGACAGCGGGCGCTTGGGCATACCTCTGTCCAGCCGACTGGGAGCTGCGGCAACCGCGCCGCCGTCCCTTCGCCCCTAACCCAGACTGACCGGCACACTTTCCCGCAGCTCCTCTCCCCGCAACGAATGCTGTCGGAGCCACCCGAAGCGAAACGGATGCGGACGAGACTGGACCGACTTGGCTGCCGAGGCACGGTCACCTACCAGGGCTCCGGGTCAAGCCCCTGGAAGTGGTGTAACGGCTGATCTTTCGAGTTGTGCTGGTTAGAAGGGTTGTGTTCCGGGCTGGTCAGTGGCGGGTTCGCTGGT
>NZ_JBEZFI010000070.1:0-16312 GCF_040649295.1 Micromonospora sp. NPDC048999
CTCTCCGGGATTTGGGCCCCCGCCCGGGGGGCGCGCGGCCCGGCCGGCGGCCGGCCGGAGGTCGCCAGCAGGCCGGGGCCGGGCCGGCGCGGCCCGCTTGCGGGCCGCCTTGATCTGATAGAGCGCAATTCGGCAACGTTATCCGGTGACCTGCTGTCCTCCGTCGACTGATGCGCGACCGTCGCCCGCCAACTGATCTGCGACACCTCAGCGCGCTGATCGCGGCCAGACGAGCGCGACCAACGCCACTTGCGACGCGCCAATGAGCGGTCAGCCCAAACAGCGGACTTGGACCGCGACATGCACCCACTGGGCGCCACCAGTGTCCCAGTCAATGACGGTCAACTCGGCACGGTGATGGTCCATGGAAACCGCGTCGCCGCTCTCCCCACCTAGACAGGTCGGATAGGTGCTATCTGAGCGAATCGTCCCTGCGGCGTCCTGCCAATGGTCTGTAAGCACGGAGTAGATCGTGTCCCCGTCGTTCGGCTTGCGGACGACGCCATCCGTCTCGAACGCGATCAGTCGCGTCTCCTTGTTCGACCACGTGACCGTCCCCGTCAACACCACTGCGGTCGCCGAATGCCGCTCACGCGACAACCCGATCCAATAGCCACCGAGCCCGGCGATGACTGCGGCGACGACTGCGAGCGCTATCGACACCCGCGCACGCCGAGTCTTGGCCACCCCGGCAAGGCGTTCTTGTCCCATGATCGGCATGAAAGCAGGGTGGCAGCAAGGAGTGCCCTGCGCCATCACCCAACGGGGCATCCTCGTCTCTCGCTACCAGCACTCGCAGCGCTTAGACTCAGCCTGTTGTCGGTATGCATGCCTGCATGGTGGAGGTGCTTCATGGCGGGGAGTGCCCACCGGGCGCGGGTGGCGGCCGAACTGAAGCGCATCCGTGAGGGCTTGGGCGTCTCCGGTGAGGAGGTGGCGGCTGCCCTCGGGTGGTCGCAGCCCAAGGTGTCGCGGATCGAGAACGCGCGGATCGCGGTGAGCACGCGAGACCTAGCAACGTTGCTGCACTACTACGGCGTGCCTGAGGAAGTCCGCGCCGAACTGCTGGCAATAACCGCCGATGACGAGGGCACCGGCGGAGCGTGGCTCGTTCGGGCTGGTGGTGTGACTCGCCGTCAAGGTGAGGTTGCGGCGATTGAGACGCGCGTGCGGTCCATCCAGCAGTACTACCCGTTGATTGTGCCCGGCCAGTTGCAGTCGCCGGAGTACGCGATGGCCTACACCCGCAGCGGCGGTTGGCCTAACCCGGAGGCGATCGTTGCCCGGCGGATGAGCAGGCAAGCGCTCCTCCGCTCGGATGACGCCCCGGCCTACTCCGCGCTTCTGGACGCTCGCGCCTTCCTCGCCTGGCCCGGAAGTCGTGACGTGATCCTGTCGCAGCTGGCGTATCTGCGTACGCGTGCCGAACTGCCCAACGTGACTATCCGGATCATTCCGCTCGGGGTGGACCGAACAGCCTCCGCGATGGTGCCGTTCACGCTGTACGACTTCCGCGCCGAGTCCAGTCCCCGCGTCGTGTTCGTGGAGTCCCAGACGGCCGATCTCTACCTGTCGGCACCTGCCGACGTGGAGATCTACTCGGGCGTCTTCGATGCACTCGCCGCCGATGCCCTGTCACCGGACGAGTCCATAGAACACCTTGCGTTACTGGCCCCTCACATTGAGGATCTAAAAGATCCTCGATCAACCGACGGGAGGCCGTAGTGAGTCCTGACTTCAGCCAGGCCAAGTGGCGCAAGAGTTCCACCAGTGACAGTGGCGGGTGTGTTGAGGTCGCGTACGCCGAAGGTGTGATCGGCGTTCGGGACACGAAGCAGGCGGGCGCCGGACCGATGCTGACCTTCACCGAGCGGGAGTGGTTGGCGTTCCTGGAAGGCGCTGCCTTCGGTGAGTTCACGCTCGATGAACTGAAGCGCTGAGAGTTGGTTGTATGTCTGCGGTGACCGAGCGCCCGGTCGAGGCGTTACCAAAGCGAGGCTTGGGCCTGCTGCTTGCCTCAACCGGCGTCTCGGTCACCGGGGACGGCATGCTCTTGGCCGCTGCTCCCTTGATGGCGGCGGCGTTGTCTCGTGATCCGCTGGCGGTGGCCTCGGTCTCGGCGGCCGGCTACGCCGCCTGGCTCTTTGTCGGCCTGCCTGCCGGTGCGCTGGTCGACAGATGGAACAGGCGAACCGTGATGGTCGCCGCTGACCTCGGCCGGGCGGCCGTGCTGCTCGCCTTCGTCCTCCTGGTCGTGAGCGACAACGCGACCATCGCCGGCCTCGCCGTGGCGGTCTTCCTCGTTGGGGCCGGTTCCTGCTTCTTCGACCCGGCGGCGCAAGCCCTGATTCCGACGATCGTCGGCCGCGAGAAAGAACGGCTCTCCCAGGCCAACGGCCGGCTGTGGGCGATCGACACCTTCGGCCGCTCGCTCGCTGGCCCACCTGTCGGAGCGGCGGCGTTCGCGGCCGCCCGGGTGCTGCCGTTCGGTCTCGACGCTGGCTCGTTCCTGCTGTCGGCGGCTCTCGTGAGCCGGCTACCCGTGCCCCCGGCGAAGCCTGCCATCCAGCACGCGCCAATGCTCCGCGCCATCAAGGAGGGCATGGCTCACCTGGTACGGCACCCTGAGCTGCGCACCGTGACGCTGGGGATAGCGTTCTACAACCTCGGCTACAACGTCGCCTTCGCGACGCTGGTCCTCTACGCCCAGGACGTGCTCAACCTCGGCACGGTCGGGTTCGGTTTGCTGATCGCGAGCGGCGCCCTCGGCGGCATCGCCGGCGGCTGGCTCGCTCCTCGCATCGCCGCCGCACTCTCGGCACGTTCCGCCTACGCAGCCACTCTCGGGGTGCAAGCCGCCGCCTGGGTCACCGTGCTGCTGGCCGGCAACCCATGGGTTGCTGGTGTCGCGTTGCTGTTCGTTGGCATCGCCTCGACAACAGGCAGCGTCGTCGGCGGTTCCACCCGCCAGCTGCACACGCCCGACGACATGCTCGGCCGCGTCGTGTCCTCCACCCGCCTCTTCGGCATCGGCTGCGCTGCTCT
Organism: Micromonospora sp. NPDC048999; assembly: GCF_040649295.1. Lineage (NCBI taxonomy): Bacteria > Bacillati > Actinomycetota > Actinomycetes > Micromonosporales > Micromonosporaceae > Micromonospora > Micromonospora sp. NPDC048999. The sequence goes on from NZ_JBEZFI010000070.1 coordinate 3,046, forward strand.
CGGGTCCGTCCTCGGCGGCGTCGTCGCCGATGCCGGCGGCCTTCGCGCTCCCTTCATCGCCGCAGCAGGCTTGCTCGCTCTCGCCTCGCTGGCCTTCGCGACGCTTCGCCCCGCTCGCTAAGCACTCCCTGTCGCATCGACAGAAACGCTTGCCCTCTTTCATGCACGCGTGCATACTGTCCTCAGTGGTCTTATGCAGGCGTGCATAAGGCGTGCGGGCGGCAGGTCGCCGGTCGCGAGAACGAAGGAGGCAGGGGCATGGCTGTCCCGAACACGATCAAGGTTCCGGTTCCGTTCGAGTACGTGTTCCCGCACGGTGCGCTGTGCCTGGGTGTGGAGCCGGTGACGGACTTCGACAAGCGCGGTCAGGGCGATGACCAGGCGCGGGACAAGGAGTCGGGCGAGCGCCTGTGGGTGGTGAAGGTCCTGGACCTGGACCCGGAGGCCGGGAAGTTCGGCGGGTCGAAGGAGGTCAAGGTGAAGATCGCCGCGCCGGTGCAGCCGGTTCCGCCGGCGTCGAAGATCCCGGGTTACCCGCCGGCGGTGATGTTCACCGACGTGACGCTGACGCCGTACGTGGACAGCCAGCGGTGCAAGGGCTCGGGGAAGTGCCGGGCGCGTCAGGCGTGGTCGATCCGCGCCGGGGCCGTGACCGAGCCCGCCGCGATCAAGCAGGCGGCCTGACCAGATTCGGATGCGCGGGGCGGGCCTCTTCCGCCAAGACGATTCCCGCCCCGCGCTTCACCTGTTCTCCCTCGAAAGGAGTTGGGCTGATGCCCACGCTAGCTGACGCTGCCCGCATCGCCGGGAACCCGCGCCCCTCCCCGAACCGCAAGACCCACCGCCGCACCGTGATGCGGCTGGCCGGCCCCGGTATCCGGGCCGCCCGTGAGGTCTACACCACCGTTCCCGCCGACGCCGTCCGCGTCGCCGCTCTGGTGGAGATCTCCGCCGCCGCCGCAGCGCTGGCCAGGACGGTGGTGAAACTGCGCCACCTCGACCCGGACCTGATCGCCCCGCACGTCTCCGACCGCGTCGACCTGCGCGCCGTGCTGGGCCGTGGCCGGTGGTTGCCGACCATGACCCGTCACGTTCCCGCCCCGGAGTCGGGGCCGGTCGACCTGGCCGCGCTGATGCCGGCCCGGCCGGCGGTCCGCCGCCGTGTCGTGCGCCGTCGTCCCGGTACGCCGGGGCAGGGCTCGCTGTTCGCCGCGACGGTGGGGGAGGGCTGACCGATGCCGTTGGTGAACGTGATCCGTGGTCAGCGGATCGAGGAAGCACCGTTGAACCTGCGGACCCCGATCATCCGTATCCCGCTGTGGCTGGCGTTGTCGTGGTGGGGTGCCAAGGCCGTGGGCCGGATGACCGTGTTGGCGGGCCGGTACTGGTACGTGACCGCCCCGACCACCGGCCTGACCTGGCTCTACGCCGAGTACGGATGGACCGGCCCCGCCGTGACCGTGGGCGGTGTCGGGTCGGCTGCCGCTGGCTGGTGGTACGGGCATCGGCCGTCGTTCCTGCGCTTCGGCTGGTACCCGGTCCTGTCCCGCTTCCGGCGGTGGCTGTACCGGCGCAACTGGCACGCCGCCATGGTCACCGCCAAGCTGGCCGTCTCCTTCGATTCCCACACCGTCCTGCCCGTCCTGCGCCGGGTTCACTGCACGGCCGGGGTGGACGTGGCGACGGTTCGGATGGTCACCGGCCAGATCCCGGACGACTTCGCCCGCGTCGCGGAACGCCTCGCCCACACCTTCGGCGTCCGCCAGGTCAAGGCCCTCCCCGGTCCTCGACCGGACGTGGTCCTGCTGCACCTCTACCGGGGCGACCCCCTCGCCCGGGTCGTCCGTCCCCTGCCCGTGCCGGCGGTACCGGAGTTCACCGCCCTCCCGGTCGGCCGGCAGGAAGACGGCGACGACTACCCGCTGCGGCTGTTCGGCACGCAGGTTCTCGTGGTCGGCGCGACCGGGGCGGGGAAGGGCTCGGTCATCTGGTCCGTGGTCCGGTCCCTCGCCTCCGGGGTCACCTCCGGGCTCGTCCAACTCTGGGGCCTGGACCCCAAGGGCGGCATGGAACTCGGGATCGGTGCGCCGATGTTCACCCGGTTCGCCTGCAAGGACTACGCCGCCATGTGCGAGCTGATCGAGGAAGCCGCCACCGTCGCCAAGGACCGGGCGAGCAACCTGCGCGGTCGGACCCGCCAGCACACCCCCACGCCCGACGAGCCGCTGATCGTCCTGGTGATCGATGAGCTGGCGAACCTGACCGCCTACCTCACCGACCGGCAACTCAAGGACCGGATCAAGGCGGCCCTGTCGATCCTGCTGTCCCAGGGCCGCGCCGTCGGCGTCCACGTCCTGGCCGCGATCCAGGACCCCCGCAAGGAGGTGCTGCCGTTCCGCGACCTGTTCCCCACCCGGATCGGCCTCCGCCTCGCCGAAGCCGCCCAAGTCGACCTGGTCCTCGGTGAGGGCATGCGCGACCGGGGCGCACTGTGCGACCGCATCCCGCAGTCCCTGCCGGGTGTCGGGTTCGTGGCCATCGACGGCGACCCCACCCCGATGCGGGTCCGCTTCTCCTACCTGACCGATGACGAGATCCGCGACATGGCCCACACCTACGGCCGGCTCCGCGTCATCGACGGCGAAGTCCTGGACGGTGCCGCATGAAACCCCACCCCACCCACACCCGCACCGACCGGATCGAGGGCCTGGTCCTCGTCGTCATCCTCCTGCTGGTCGCCGGCTTCGCCGGGGCCGCCTCGTTCACCCACGTCAAGGAATGGACCCTCGACAACAGCCCCACCGGCACCGGCCAGTGGTTCGGCTGGGCCAACGCCGTCATCTCCGAGCTGGTCCCGGTCGCCGCGCTGCTGACCATCCGCCGCCGACGCCGCTCGGGCGGCCCGATCGGCTACCCAATGTTCCTGCTCGTCGCCGCCGTGATCCTGTCCCTGGCCGCGCAACTCGCCGTGGCCAAGCCCGGCCTGTCCGGCTGGCTCCTGTCCGCCGTCCCCGCCCTGGCCTTCATGGGCCTGTCCAAACTCGTCCTCGCCACCGCCCCCACCCCGACCCCGGACCCGGCCGACGAACCCGCCCCGGCTGTCGCGCCGATCCCGCCGGCTGTCACCATCCCGCCGGCTGTGCCGGTCGAGCCACCTGCCCCTGCGGTCGAGCCGCTCCCGGCCGTCACCGTGCCGGAACCGGTCGCCCTGGTCCCGGTCGAGCCGACCCCGGCCCCGGCCCCGGTCGTGCCGGTGCCGTCAACCGTGTTCGTCCGCCACAACGGCACCCCGCTGACCCGGGAGGTGACCCGGTGAGCAACGCCGGCAACCGCAACCGCGTCTACGCCGAAACCCTCGGCCGTATCGAGGGCATCGTCGCCGCCGACATGGACAACGTCCTCCCCGACCCGCAGAGCCGGGTGGAGCTGGTCCGCGCCGCCCTGGCCGACATGCAGACCCGCCTCACCACCGGCGAGGAGGCCACCCGATGACCCTCGCCCCGACGCTGCCCGGCCTCGGCCCCGCCACCCCGGTGGAGCCTCGGCCGGGCTCCCGGGCCGCCCGGATGCTCATGCCCCGCTCCGTCGACGTGGTCAAGGACCTGGCGGCCGACTACGGCATCTGCACCCGCCCCGTCTCCCTGCGCCGCACCGACCTGGACTCGGGCCTGACCGAAGTGATCGACATGCCCTGCGGCGCGACGCAGGAAGCCAAGTGCCCGGCCTGCGCAAAGCGGGCGAGGAAGCTGCGGCAGCAGCAGATTCGGGAAGGCTGGCACCGTACCGACGAACCCGACCCCGGCCCCCTGCCGGCCACCGAGGCGCAACGCGGGCTGATCGTGGCTCGGGCTCACCTGGAGTTCGCCCGTGATGAGGCGGCTCGGGCGTCGCAGTGGGATCAGGTCGCGGACCTGAACGACGCGATCGGGGAACTGGAAGGCCAGATCACCACCGAAGGCATGCGAGGCCGACCCGCCCCGCCCCACGCCACCGACGACCAGGACGACAGCGACGGCAAGCGGCGGATCCGCTCCACCAAGCGGCGGCAGGATGCCCCGGACCTGCCTCGCCTGCCCGTCGACAACCGCACCATCGGGCGGACCTACGACGGGCACGCCGGGATGGTGTTCCGACCGTCGATGTTCCTGACCCTCACCCTCGGCTCCTACGGCCGAGTCCACTCCGACGGCACCCCCGTCGACCCCGACGCCTACGACTACCGGCGGGCCGCCTGGGACGCCGTGCACTTCCCCCGCCTCCTGGACCGGTTCTGGCAGAACCTGCGCCGAGCGGTCGGCTGGAACGTCCAATACGCGGGCGCAGTCGAACCACAGCGCCGGCTTGCCCCTCACGCGCACTTCGCCATCCGCGGCACCATCCCCCGGGCACTGGTCCGCCAGGTCGCCGCCGCGACCTATCACCAGGTGTGGTGGCCACCCGCCACCGAGCTGGTCTACCAACCGGGAAGGGCGCCGCAATGGGACGCCGACGCGGGCGGCTACACCGACCCGGACACCGGGGACCTGCTGCCGTCGTGGGATGACGCCCTGGACCTGGTCGACGCCGACCCCGACGCCGACCCCGTGCACGTCGTCCGCTTCGGTACCCAGGTCGACGCCAAGGGCGTCCTCGCCGGCACCAAGGACGCAGACCGGTGCGTCGGCTACATCACCAAGTACCTCACTAAGCAGGCCGCCGACTGCCATCAGGTGACCACCGGCCGCCAGCGGGCGCACCTCGAACGGCTTTGGGCCGAGCTGCGGCACACACCGTGCTCGGAGCGGTGCGCCAACTGGCTGCTCTACGGCATCCAACCCAAGAAAGCCCGCCCCGGGCTCAAGCCCGGCAACTGCAAGAACAAGGTCCACAAGCGGGAAACCCTCGGCATCGGCGGCCGACGCGTCCTCATCTCCCGCCAATGGTCCGGCAAAACCCTCACCGACCACCGCGCCGACCGACGCGAGTGGGTCAAAGCCCTGCTCGGCGTCACCACCGATCACGCCACCGCCCCGACCGGCACCGACACCGTCCGGCACGCCTGGGAACTCGCCAAACCCACCGACCCCGACGTCCCACCCCTCGGCCACCGCGTCCTGCGCGCCATCTCCGAACGCATCCAATGGCGTGCACAGCTGGACGCAGCGAGACGAGTCGCCGGCCCGCCCGATGCTTCGGCAACTGACCCGACCCCACGAGTGGAGAGGAGCCCCGACCGTGACGGATGACCTGCTGACTGCCGGCGAGGTAGCTGCTCGCCTCCGCGCCACACCTCGCTTCGTCCGCCGGCTTGTGGCTGAGCGGCGCATCGCCTACGTCAAGGTGGGCCGTCTCGTACGGTTCGAGCCCGCTGCGGTGGCCGCCTACATCGAGGCCAATCGGGTGGTGCCGACCACGCGGGCGGAGCTTCGACGGCAGCTCGGGGTGGTGGCCTGATGGCGGGCACCAAGCGTCGACGGCGTTTCGGCAACGTCCGCAAGCTGCCCTCGGGCCGTTGGCAGGCTCGCTATCTCGGCCCGGACGGCGTGATGCGCACCGCTCCGCAGACGTTCGCCACCGAGCGACAGGCCGAGAAGTGGCTCACGCTCGTGGAGTCGGAGATCCTGCGGGGAGAGTGGGTGCCTCCAGAGGCGGGGGAGATCCTGCTGTCGACCTACGGGGAGCGATGGATCAGGGAGCGGCGTCTCGCCCCGCGTACCCGCCAGCTCTACGAGAACCTGTTCGCCCTGCACATCGGGCCGCACCTCGGGCACCTCGCCCTGGCCGCGATCAAGCCGGCGACCATCCGGACCTGGCGGGGCAAGCTGCTCAACGGCGGCACCCCGGAGCCCCAGGCGGTCAAGGCGTACTGCCTGCTGCGGGCGATCCTCAACACCGCTGTGCGGGAGGACGAGATCCTTCGGCAGAACCCGTGCCGGATCAAGGGGTATGACCGCTATCACACGCCGGAACGGCCGACCGCCACCATCGCCCAGGTCTACGCCCTGGCCGACGCCATGCCGGCCCGCTTCGGCGCGCTCATCATCGTCGCTGCCCTCTCCGGTCTGCGGTGGGGAGAGCTGGCTGCCCTGCGCCGTTGCGATGTCGACCTCGACGCCGCGACCGTGCGGGTGCCACGCAAGCTCGCTGCGCTGAAGGATCGTCTGGAGTTTGGGCCGCCGAAGTCCGCCGCCGGTGTTCGTGTCGTCGCGCTGCCTGCGGCTGGGGTTGAGTCCCTGCGCGAGCACCTGGCCGAGCACGTTGAGGACGGTGCGGACGCGCTGATCTTCACCGGGGCGAAGGGTGCGCTGCTGCGTTCCGGCAACTTCGGGCGAGCCGTCAAGTGGACCAAGACGGTGGCCTCGGTGGGCTTGGCTGGCTTTCACTTCCACGACCTGCGACACACCGGCAACACCCTTGCCGCCGCGTCCGGGGCTAGCACGCGAGAGCTCATGCACCGCATGGGGCACGCCACCATGCGCGCCGCCCTGATCTACCAGCACGCCACCAGTGAGCGGGACCGCGAGATCGCCTCCGCGATGGACCGCCGGATCGCCGGTGAGGGCCGGCCTCGCCGCTGAATGGCACGCGGATGGCACGCAAGGTCAAAGATGGGGGAGAGGCAGAAGGCCCAGGTGCCGCGATCATGCGGTCTACCTGGGCCTTCGTGGGTGGAGCGGGCGACGGGAATCGAACCCGCACCGTCAGTTTGGAAGACTGAAGCTCTGCCATTGAGCTACGCCCGCAGGCACCCCGCTGTCGCGGGGCGCGCCCGACAGCCTACCGAATCCCGGAACCGGACGCGCAGCCCCGTACCGCCTACCGTCTCCGGACGCCGCGCCCCCAAGATCCGCACAACTTCGGGGAAGTAGTGGCCTGCCAGCACCGGGAGACCACTACTTCCCCGAAGTTGCTGTCTCCCACGCGCCCAGTTGCTGTCTTCCGCGCGGAAGGTGCGGCGTCCCGCGCACCCCTCGATCCGCGCGGGTGGGGGCGCGCGGGCGGGTCGGCGCGCCCCGGTGGCCCTCCGTCGGGCCCGGACGGCATACACTTCTCGTCGCAACGGGGTGTGGCGCAGCTTGGTAGCGCACTCGCTTTGGGAGCGAGGGGCCGTGGGTTCAAATCCCGCCACCCCGACTGTCGTTCGCGGCCGGGTCGTCCCGGGCGCCGCCGTTTTTTCCGCGCGGTACCCGGGCGCTGCCGAGGCAGCAGCCCGGCTCGCCTACACTCGATGCGCTAAATCACGCCCAGCCTCAACTGAGATCCGTCAAGGAGTACGCCTGTGAAGAGCACCGTCGAGACTCTGAGCCCGACGCGCGTGCGGCTCGCCATCGAGGTGCCGTTCGTCGAGCTCGAGCCGAGCCTCAAGAAGGCGTACCGGGAGATCGGCCAGCAGGTCCAGGTTCCCGGCTTCCGCCGGGGCAAGGTTCCCACCGCCGTGATCGACCAGCGGGTGGGCCGGGGCACCGTCCTCAACGAGGCGGTGCAGGAGGCGATCCCGCAGAACATCCTCGCCGCGGTCCGCGAGCACGACCTGAAGACCCTCGGTCGGCCGGAGGTCGAGATCACCGAGTTCAACGACGGTGACTCGCTCAACTTCACCGCCGAGGTCGACGTCCGCCCGGAGATCACCCTGCCGGATCCGGCCACCATCGAGGTGACGGTCGACGAGCTCCAGGTTGCCGACAGCGAGATCGACGAGCAGGTCAACAGCCTGCGCGAGCGGTTCGCCACCCTGAAGACCGTTGAGCGGGCCGCCCAGGAGGGCGACTACGTCCAGATCGACCTGAACGCCACCGTCGACGGCGAAGAGGTGCCGGGCGGGCAGGCGAGCAACATCTCGCACGAGGTCGGCAGCAAGCAGCTGCTGCCGGGCCTGGACGAGGCCCTGGTCGGCCTGGCCACCGGCGAGAGCACCACCTTCACCACCCAGCTCGTCGGCGGCGACTACGCCGGCCGCGACGCCGAGGTGGCGGTGACCGTCCGCACGGTCAAGGAGAAGGAGCTGCCCGAGCTCGACGACGACTTCGCCCAGCTGGCGAGCGAGTTCGACACCATCGAGGAGCTGCGGAACGACCTCCGCGAGCGGGTCACCCAGGGCAAGCGGGTCGAGCAGATCTACGCCGCCCGGGACAAGGCCCTCGAGCAGATGGTCGCCGCCGCCGAGGTGCCGGCGCCGGAGGGTGTCGTCAAGGAGGAGGTCGAGAGCCGCAAGGCCGCCATGGTCGACCAGCTCGAGCGCATCGGCGCCTCCCTGGAGGAGTACCTCGCCGCCGAGGAGAAGACCGAGGAGCAGATCGACACCGAGCTCACCGAGGCGGCGACCGAGGGCATCAAGATCCAGCTCATGCTGGACACCCTCGCCGACGCCGAGGACGTCCAGGTCTCCGACGACGAGTTCGGCCACGAGATCGTCCACCGCGCCCAGCGCGCCGGCATGGCCCCGCAGCAGTACTACGACCAGCTGGTCCGCGCCGGCACCGCCGCGGCCGTCTTCGGTGACGTCCGCCGGGGCAAGGCCCTCGCCTCGGTGATGGAGAAGATCAAGATCAAGGACTCGGCCGGCAACGAGGTCACCCTCGACGCGCTGCGTGCCCAGAACGAGGCCGAGCACAACCACGAGCACTGATCGTCGGGTGTCGGCCGCCGTCCCTCGCTGCGCGCTGGGCGGCGGCCGAAACCCTTTCCGGGGTACGCCTTCGGCCCAACTGCGCTGAGAGCGAACAGTGCCCCGACCGGGAGTACGGTCCCCGGCTGAGCGGTTAGTGTCGGGTAGGACGGTACGGAGAGCGAAGGGCTGCCATGACCGACATGCACATCCCAGCGAAGCCGCTCCGGGCGATCGAGGCCCGCGGTGGCGACAACATTGGCAACCTCGACGACTCGGTCTACAACCGGTTGCTCAAGGAGCGGATCATCTTCCTGGGCAGCGAGGTGACCGACCAGGTCGCCAACCGCATCTGCGCGCAGCTGCTGCTGCTCGCGGCGGAGGACCCGGACCGCGACATCAACCTCTGGATCAACTCGCCGGGTGGCTCGGTCTACTCCGGCATGGCGATCTACGACACCATGCAGTTCATCGACAATGATGTGTCGACCGTGGCGATGGGCATGGCGGCCTCGATGGGCCAGCTGCTGCTCTGCGCGGGCACCAAGGGCAAGCGTTACGCGCTGCCGCATGCGCGGATCATGATGCACCAGCCGTCCGGCGGCGTCGGCGGCACCGCCGCCGACATCGCCATCCAGGCGGAGCAGATGCTCTACACGAAGCGCATGTTCCAGGATCGGGTCGCCTCCCACACCGGCCAGACCCAGGCCCAGATCGAGGCGGACTCGGACCGCGACCGCTGGTTCACCGCCCAGGAGGCCATGGATTACGGCTTCATCGACAAGGTGATCACCGGAGCCGCCCAGGTTCCGGAAGGCGCCGGGACCCTGAGCTGACCGAGGAGCTGACGATGACCGACCTGAGCCTGCCGCCCCAGTTCGCGGCCGTGCACAACCGCTACGTCCTGCCGTCGTTCGTCGAGCGCACGTCGTACGGGATGAAGGAGTCCAACCCGTACAACAAGCTCTTCGAGGACCGGATTATCTTCCTCGGCGTCCAGGTGGACGACGCCTCGGCCAACGACGTCATGGCCCAGCTGCTGACGCTCGAGGGCACCGACCCGGACCGCGACATCATCATGTACATCAACTCGCCCGGCGGCTCCTTCACCGCCATGACGGCGATCTACGACACCATGCAGTACGTCCGGCCGGACATCCAGACCGTCTGCCTCGGCCAGGCGGCCAGCGCGGCGGCGGTGCTGCTCTCGGCGGGCACCCCGGGCAAGCGGATGGCGCTGCCCAACTCCCGGATCATCATCCACCAGCCGGCCACCGAGGGCGGCTACGGGCAGGGCTCGGACATCGAGATCCAGGCGCGGGAGATCCTGCGGATGCGGACGCAGCTGGAGACGATGCTCTCCCAGCACTGCAACCGCCCGGTCGAGCAGGTCCGTAAGGACATCGACCGTGACAAGATCATGACGGCCGAGGAGTCCAAGGAGTACGGGCTGGTCGACACCATTCTGACCAGCCGAAAGAAGGGTCTGCTGGCGGCGCACGCCGCGAGCTGAGCCGTGCTGGGTCGGAGGTCGGCCGGGATGTGTGGTTCCTGGCCGACCTCTGACACACCCGTTTTGGGGGTCGGAGAAAACTCCGCCAGCGGGTAACGTCGGGTCTGTACCGCTTCGCTGGTTCGGACCGGCGGGTGGGACGACAGACGGACGGGCGGCGGCGCCCGCAGGTCAGGGCCGGCGCTCCGGCCGACGAGTGCAGGGAGAACGTAGGTGGCACGGATCGGTGACGGCGGCGACCTACTGAAGTGCTCCTTCTGCGGCAAGTCGCAGAAGCAGGTCAAGAAGCTCATCGCGGGCCCTGGCGTCTACATCTGCGACGAGTGCATCGATCTCTGCAACGAGATCATCGAGGAGGAGCTGGCCGAGTCCGGCGAGGTGAAGTGGGAAGAGCTTCCCAAGCCGATGGAGATCTGCCAGTTCCTCGACAACTACGTCGTCGGTCAGGAGCAGGCCAAGAAGGCGCTCGCCGTCGCGGTCTACAACCACTACAAGCGGATCCAGGCCGACGCGGCCGGCGCGCCGGGTTCCGGCAATGACGGCGTCGAGCTGGCCAAGTCCAACATCCTGCTGCTCGGCCCCACCGGCTGCGGCAAGACCCACCTGGCGCAGACCCTGGCCCGGATGCTCAACGTCCCGTTCGCGATCGCCGACGCGACCGCCCTCACCGAGGCGGGATATGTCGGCGAGGACGTGGAGAACATCCTCCTCAAGCTGATCCAGGCGGCCGACTACGACATCAAGCGCGCCGAGACCGGGATCATCTACATCGACGAGGTCGACAAGATCGCCCGCAAGTCCGAGAACCCGTCGATCACCCGGGACGTCTCCGGCGAGGGCGTGCAGCAGGCGCTGCTGAAGATGCTCGAAGGCACGGTGGCCAACGTGCCGCCGCAGGGCGGGCGTAAACACCCGCACCAGGAGTTCATCCAGATCGACACCACCAACGTGCTGTTCATCTGTGGTGGTGCCTTCGCCGGGCTCGACCAGATCATCGAGTCCCGCACCGGCTCCGGCGGCACCGGCTTCGGCGCCCGGCTCCGCTCGATCTCCGAGCGGTCGACCGACGACATCTTCAGCCAGGTCATGCCGGAGGACATGCTCAAGTTCGGCCTGATCCCCGAGTTCATCGGCCGGCTTCCGGTGATCACCAACGTGCGCAGCCTCGACCGGACGGCGCTGGTCCGGATCCTCACCGAGCCGCGCAACGCCCTGGTCCGGCAATACCAGCGCCTCTTCGAGCTGGACGGCGTCGAGCTGGAGTTCGAGCAGCCCGCGCTGGAAGCCATCGCCGACCAGGCCATGCTCCGGGGCACCGGTGCCCGTGGCCTTCGCGCGATCATGGAGGAGGTCCTGCTCTCCGTGATGTACGAGGTGCCGAGCAACCCCGACGCCGCCCGCGTGCTGATCACCCGCGAGGCTGTCCTGGAGAACGTCAACCCGACCATCGTGCCTCGCGAGTTCACCGGCCGCCGGGCCCGTCGCGAGCGCGAGGAGAAGTCGGCCTGATTCGGTCGGAACGGTGGGCCGGCGGGCAGCTGAGCCCTGTCGCCAACCGTCGTCCGCCCGTACGCTGAGCCCCATGCGCGTCGCCGTCTGCCAGCTCAACGCCCGCGACGACCGGGCTGCGAATCTCGCCGCCGCCGAGGCCCTGCTGGTCAGGGCCGCCGCGGCCGGCGCCGACCTCGCCGTTCTGCCGGAGTACGTCGACTACCTCGGCCGCGGTGACCGGATGCCGCCGGCCGAGCCGGTCGACGGGGTGGTGGGCACCTTCTTCGCCCGGGTTGCCCGCCGGCTGCGCATGTGGGTGATCGCCGGCTCGTTCCACGAGGCCGGTCCGGACCCGGACCACACCTGGAACACCTCGCTGGTCTTCGACCGCACTGGCGCGCTCGCCGCCAGCTACCGCAAGATCCACCTGTACGACGTGGAGATCCCCGGCCGGGTGTCCTACCGGGAGTCGGCGGAGGTCTCCCCGGGCGACCAGCCGGTGGTGGTCGACGTCGAGGGCCTGCGGGTCGGCCTCTCGATCTGCTACGACCTGCGCTTCCCCGAGCTCTACCGGCAGTTGGCCGCCGAAGGGGGCGCCGAGCTCCTCGTGGTGCCCGCCGCGTTCATGATGCACACCGGCCGGGACCACTGGGAGATTCTGCTCCGGGCGCGGGCGATCGAGAACCAGTGCTTCGTCGCGGCTGCCGGCCAGACCGGCGACCACGAGCCGGGACGGACCTGCTTCGGGCGCAGCATGCTGGTGGACCCGTGGGGGACGGTGCTCAGCCAGGTCCCCGACGGGCCGGGCCTCGCGGTGACCGAGCTGGACCTCGACCGGCTGCGGACGATCCGCGCCGAGTTGCCCAGCCTCGCCAACCGGCGGCTCTGACCGGGTCAGCCCTCCAGCAGTACGCCGACGACCGTGAAGCCGGCGATTGCCAGGGCGGTGATCAGCAGCGCCGTGGTCATCCGGGAGGGACCACGTCGGGCCAGGCGTCCCACCGACACCAGGACGACGAAGAGCACGAAGGCTCCGATGACCAGCTGCCAGAACGGCAGGAGCAGGCCGACCAGGGTCTCCTCGGCGAGCGTCGTCACCGGGAATCGCCACACGTCATCCATGTCAGACACTCTGGCACGGCCGGACCGTCGGTGGCTCCCTTCGATGGCTGGCATCCGTCGTCCGGTAGGCGGGTGCGGCGCGACTGAATGCAGTGACAGGCGCTGATTTGCCTTCTCGGGGCCGTCCGCGTAACTTTCTCTCTGCACGAGGGAGGCCGGACAAACCGGCCGAGAGCGGGCACCAGGCTCGTGGCGTAGACGCCGAGCGAGACTGAGGATCCGGGTGGTGCTGAAACACTCCGACAAACACGGAGTTGCGAACGCGAAGCCGACCGGGTAGAGTTCGGAAGCCGGCAGGGAGCCGGGCGGGTGGCCGCGAGAGCGGCGACCGGCCGGTCCGCCGGAACCCACGACAGAAACGACCGCCGGGTACGGCGTGCGTCAGCGTGGATCGGCTCGAACCAAGTTGATCACCTCGGATGAGGTTGACAGCGAAGATCGGACCGAGTAAGTTAGAGAGGTTGCCCCGGATGGGGGTCCTGCGGTGCGGGGCTTTCGGATGGTGTGTGGTTGTTCTTTGAGAACTCAACAGGGTGCTTGATAAGCCAGTGCCAAAT
>NZ_JBEZFI010000071.1:0-11249 GCF_040649295.1 Micromonospora sp. NPDC048999
GCGCTGCTGCCCACGCCGCGCCACCGCAATCGTGCAGGCCATCCTCGTCCTGCACCACGTCGAAGCGAACCGCTACGCAGGATGAAAATGGCTCAGCGATGATCTTTTTCGTAGGCATAAATGTCGTTGATCATCGATGCATGCGCGCGATGCGTGTGGAGGCGCCGCCGACATCGCGGTCAGCTGCCGCGGGAGAGCCGCTCGAGGTCGGCCATGGTCAACGTCAGGGCATTGCCGCTGGCTGAGACGAGCTGACCGGATGAGTCCACGGTGTACTCAGCCTGGATCGGGTTGAGCAACGACGCCGGTACGTCGGCGTACGTCTCCAGAAACAGCACATACGTGGTGCCGACGGCCAGACCGGGCCCACTGCCCTCACGGCAGGCGAGCTGTTTGATCTCGACCGTAGCGGCACCCGGCGTGCCCTTGAATACCTTCCCGACCTGGGCCCGGTAGACCTTGTACTCCATGGTCGGGCCCGGGCCGGTCTTTACCCTCCTGGACTCCGGCGGTCCCGGGATCTGCGCCCACACCACGAGGGTGGCCGCCCGGTACAGGTCGTCGACCGAACTGTAGATGGGGTAATCGCCGCCCCCGCAGGACACCTCGCTGCAGGCACCGAGGCCGACCAGCACAACCAATGACAGGGCGATGGCACCCATCGCCGATACGCGCAGCCGCATTCCCGGCCCCTCCCGCTCCTGAATACCGACCGCTGACGCTACTCGTTCAAGCCCGTCCGCCATAGAAGGCATCGAGGACAACCGGTGTGGCGCTCCGGCGCGTATGGAACCCTGTCGCACTCGAAGGGGACAGGCTAAGCAATTTGATTACCAATCCACAATGTTCATAGAAATTCCGTCGTCGGACGTTGGCCCGGGATGCGGACGGTGGAGAGTCGGGCTCATCTGTTGGCCGAGTCGGGGCAGTGAGCTGTTCTCAACCCGAGTGGCGCTGCTCCTCGACGAGTTGAAGGACGAGGATCGCGGCGAGTACCGGGGTGGTGCGGCGTGGGCAGCAGTGCAGCTTGGCCAGGAGTTTACACGTTTTGACGGTGGCGATGGCACGCTCGCCGATGGCGCGGATCTTGGCGTGGGAGCGGTTGACCTCGCGCATGGGCTCGGGCAGGTTCCGGCCGTAGAACGGGACGATGACGGTGCCGCGCGCGCCCCGGTAGCCCTTGTCGGCGAAGGTCATCACCTGCGTGTCGGTAAGGGCATCGATGATGCCGTGCTCGCGGGCGGCCGTCAGGTCGTGGGTCGAGCCGGGCAGCGCGGGTGAGATCCAGGCACTCCTACACCTGCACCATTCCATCGACTGGCCGTTTCGGCACGTGCTTGGTGCGGTCGATGTCTCATAAGGCCTAGCCTCTGATGAAGATCGATGCGCTGGTCGGTGAAGTGCATTCCCTGCGACGGGCGATTGGAGGTGAGAGGAACGAGACCAGGGATTGCGGCTGCTCGCTGCGGCTGTCGTGCTGACCGTCAGCATGAGCTACGGCACCGACGGGCTCTACCGGTCGACCGAACATGGAGCCACCTAGACCCGAATCGAGCTGCAGGGGTCCAGCACCATCCGCGCGATCCGCTTCATACCCGCGTGTCGTAACAGGCCGGGATAGCGCCGCCGACGAGGCGGTCGGGGCGGTAGCAACGGCTCGACCTCGGCCCACTGGCCGTCCGAAACGATTCACGGCGGCTGCTGGCCTCGCCTCACGGTCGGCCACTATAAGTCGATCGTCCATGACGGATAGATTACACATCCGCCTAGATTCTCCTATTAGGAGCTTTTGTGAGCGGGGACGCCGCAGTGCGACGCCGGCGCGTCGGTGACCGTTTTTGCCGCAGGGCATTGACGGAGAAAGCGTCGCACCAGGTGAGCTTTACGGTGACGTCCTACGGCGGTTCCCTCCGATTCGGAGTTCCACCTTTCGTCCACCGCGGTGACGGACTGCCCATGTAAGCCCGCACGACCGACAGGAGTGCTCGTTGAAGTCGATCATTTCCTCCGTCCGCCATTCGAGAACGGCCGCCATCACCTCGTTGAGTTCTCGATGGCCAAGACGGGTGGGTGCCCTCGGCATGGTAGTCGCCATGTCCGTCAGCCTGGCGACGGCCGCCGCCGCGGCCCCCGATCCAAAGCCGAGCGCTGCCGTGAACGGGCTGGCTATCGCGAAGGTCAAGGCCACCACCAACGTCGAACGCCAGAAACTGATGGACCTTGGTCTGGATGTGATCGACTTCACCGGCACGCATGCCGAGGTGCTGCTGCACGGCGCGGCTGACCGCGCGCAACTCGCCGGCGGAAACTGGCAGGTGGAGGTATCCGACGCGACGGACCAACTCGCCGACATGACGGCCGAGCGCGTGGTCGAGGCGCAGCGGGAAGCAGCGCGGCAGGCAAACCCCGCGATCGCCTCCGGCCTGCCGAGCGGCCGCGTGTCGTACCGGACGCTGGACGAGGCCGAACGTGAGATGCGAGAGTTCGAGCGCCGCTACCCCGACAAGGTGAAGGTGTTCGAGCTTTCCCGGAAGTCCCTGCTGGGGCACGCGATCCTGGGCATGGAGATCAGCAGCGACGTGCAGACCGACTCCGGTAAGCCGGTCTTCCTGACGACCGGCCTACACCACGCTCGCGAGTGGCCGACGCTGGAATTCACCATGGAGTTCGCCCAGGACGTCCTGCAGAGCTACGCCACGGACAGCCACATCAAAAAGCTCGTCGACTCCTCTCGGTTGATCATCGTGCCAGCGGTGAACCCGGACGGCTACACGATGTCGCGGGAGCTCATCAACGAGATGAAGCGCAAGAACTGTCGGGTCGCGGCCGGTGAGGTGCCAACCCGGGAACAGTGCGCGGCCGCGGACAGCCGGCAACTCGGCGTGGACCTCAACCGCAACTACGGAGCGTTCTGGGGCGGCCCGGGATCGAGCGCCTCCCCGACCGCCGAGAACCACCACGGCGCGGCCCCCTACTCCGAGCCGGAGATCGCGGCCATGACCGACCTGCTCAACAGCCACCAGGTCGTGGTCGCGGTGAACAATCACACGCCGGATGCCCGGTTGCTGCGCGCCCCGTCGTCGCCGCTGGAGCCCGTACCGGCCGAGGTAGCCCTCTACGACGGCCTGGCGCAGCAACTCGGCGCGGCCCTGGGCGGCTGGCCGACCGGTCCCTGGCCCGACGTCTACTACGTCGCCAGTGGTGTGGCGGAGCAGGAGGGCCTGTACGCGAACGGAACCCTCGGCTTCACGCCGGAGCTGACGCCGGGACACAGCGGCCTCGAACGGTTCCATCCGCAGTACCAGTACGTCATCGACCAGTACCGCGGAACCGGGTTCTACGCGGGGTCGAGCATCCGCGATGCGCTCCTCATCGCCTGGGATGCCGCCAACGATCCGCGTACGCACTCCGTCCTCACCGGGCCGGCCCCGCGGGGCATCGAGCTCACCATCAGCAAGGACGTCTCGGTTGACTCCTCACCGGTCGAACGCGACGGCGAGACGGTCGTGCTGCCGTCCGACCTGCACATCGAGAGCACGATGCGGGTGCCCGACAACGGGCGGTTCGAGTGGCATGTCCTGCCGTCCCTGCGGCAGAGCCAGCAAAGCTCCACCCTGCTGGAGGAGAGCTGGGTGGTGTCGTGCCGGAACCCCGCGGGCAAGATCCACCGTTCGGTCAGGGTCACGATCGGCCGCGGCGAGACTAAGGCCATCGACATGAGCGGCTGCCCGGCCGGGCCGAAGAAGCCGATCGGCACCGGGCGCTGACGTCGCCGTAGGCGTCGCCTGGCGGGGCAACCCGCCAGGCGACGCTCTCCCGGAAGCAACTCCCTGCACGATCTCGCCAGCTATCCGGGCAAGCTCGGCATCGCCTGTACCCTCCTAGACCCGCACCGGCGTGCGACCCACCGGCGCCAGCACACGCCAGCGCATCCGAGCCTGTCTCCGCAAGACGATCAACGACGCCCTCGCCGATGAGGTCATCGTCGGCTCCAACCCCGCCGCCCTGGTCAAGGTCCCCGCCGACCGGCCCCGACTGAACGGGTGGGATGACGAACGCGTCCAACGGTGCACCGGCGACGTACGGCCCGGTGATGGTGTGGACGGAGGATACCCAGGTCGTGCAGTTCCTCGACTACGCCGCCGAACACCCCGACCTGCACCCGAGGTGGCACTACATGGCCTACCGCGGACCCCGGCCGCGACGAGGCCTGCGGCCTGCGCGACAGCGAGGTCCGCCTGCACCGCCGTGATCCTGGACGGCTTGGCCGTCTACCTCGCGCCCGAGGACCTGCGCGGCACCGCCCAGCCGACGACGTAGACCTGAACTTGCATGACGAGGGACTCGGGGAGTCTCTGGGGCCTTCGTCGTCTCATCGGCGGTGTTCAGCGTCGCCGGTCGCGCGAACGGTCGATCCCGTCGGTACCGCCACTCATTCTGGTGGGTGGGGCGGGTGGAAGGAGGACCTGCGTGGCCGAGGCCGTGCGGCACGTGCGGCTCGGGATCGACCTGAATCTGAGCCGAGCGGATCTGGGGCACCCGGACCGTCCGGGACTGTGGCAGGAGCTGCGGTCGCGGAGGGTCCGCGCGGGTGAGCTGCGGTGCATGGGGGCGTGCCACAGGAACAACCCGGACTGCCCGGAGTGGATGTACTTGAAGGGCAGCCCGGATGGGAGGGGCCCGCGCCAAGCCGTGCACCTCAACCAGTCAGCTGCGAAGAACCACCCGACGGCTGTCGAGTCGGACAAGCACAAGGCCCTCAATGAACGGGTCGCAAGCATCTCCCAGCGGGCCGGCTTCTCCGTCGAGGTGTAGGCCCGCTCGTCGACCGGCAAGCGTGTCACCGATGTGTTGGTGCGCGGCGAGGGAGGCCTCCTGCTCGGCGACGAGCCGCAGGTGTCGAAGCTGTCGCTCTCGACGATGAAGAAACGCGTTCGGATCGCCCGCCAGGACGGGGTGATGCCGATGCGGACCACCGACAACCCGGCCGTGCAGGTCGAGCATCGCGCCCCGTGAGCCACGATCCCGTCGACGAACGCCGGGGTCCGCACCGGCAACGAGCTGCTCGTCTCCGGTGGCGCCCGGTCGGCCGAGATCGAACGGTGCGGCCGGCGACGCATGCTGCCCGGTGGCCCGCGGCCGCCCGTGCGGGCAGCTGCACGTCTACCTGGATGCCGCCTGCGGCCTCAACCTGGACGACCTGGTCGTTGGCGCGGCGTCGGGGGCGTGGCGGTCGATTGAGCAGACCGACTCGCGCGGCCGGCCGATGTACTTCTGGGTGACCTCCGACGACATGGAGCGGTACCTCCACGACCGCGCCGGCCGCCGGCCGGTCCCGAGCCTTGAGCTGGACCCGGACCAGGACGACGGGTGACCATGCAGCCGCGGAAGCTGAACCTTGACTGCAACTACGGCGTCGACACCGGCTACCGGCGGCCGCCGGCGGCGCCTCGGGATCCGCGCGGGCCGGTGGTGGTCGACCTGGGCGGCTCGTTCGCCAAGAAGCACAGGATCGTCTTCGACTGGTCCAAGCACGCCACCGGCCATCCCTCTCGTGCCGGATCTGCGGGAGGGCGCGTGGATGCGCGGCGGTGACGGGAAGCCGTGCCACAAGGCGTGCGCCGAGGACGAGGCCGCGGAGCGCGCGGCCAGACAGGGCAGCTGAGCGCTAAGAAGAGGCCCCGGAACTCGCCGGGGCCTCTTCGTGCCCTGCCGCTCGGCGGAAACCTGACCCCTCAGGGCCCCGGCAAAGTCGTGGGGGTGTCCGGCTTGATATGGTTGGTGTAGACGCGCCCTTGCTGGTGGTAGCAGGGCGGGCATGACTCGTTCAGATGATCATCGAGGTTCTCTACGCCTTGTTGACCGTCCGAAGTGAGTCATGCCCCGCCCTGCCATCATCGCTGATCTCGTCTGTGTCCACCGCACCGGCTGTCACCGTGCCCGAAACCGCTGCTGGGCTGCCCGCAGCGCTGGCCGCCCTGCCGGATCCCCGCGCTCGCCGCGGTGTCCGGCACCGGCTGACAGTCGTGGTGACCGCGGCAGTCTGTGCCGTGGCGGCCGGCGCACGACCCACCGAGCGCAGATCGACCACCTTGACGTTGCCTCGATCGCGTGTATTGGCAGTGGCATATCCGGGATATTTTGGACCTGGCCGCCCGAAAGTAGCCGGGCACGTCAGCACACCAGACAGAGCCTGGTCGGCTGCTGTCCAGCCGAGAATTCCGTCCTATGGAGCACTGGCGCGTCCGCCTTGCCTGCCCGGCCAGCCCTTGATCACGATGAGAGGGCTCGCTATCAGGGCAGCCTCCGTTCGCATCGATACATTCCCAACTATGAGTTGCGCGGCTGCGGGGTGGTTTTGCCGTCACCCAGATACGGGCGGCATTGCTGTCGGCGCTACCTCAGGTGCGGCGCGGGCTGCTCGACGCGGGTAGCCGCCGGCAGCGGCGGTTCGTGTTCGACATCGTCCTGGCCCAAGGCTGCCTGCGCCTGGCTGACCTTGTGACCAGTGCTGAGACCGATACGGATGTGGGGATTCGGGTCCGGGCAGCCGAGGCGGCCTGCCGCGAGGCGGTCTGGACCCGCCGCCATGACGTCCTACGACGCCTGGCCCGGTCAGCTCGTGCCGAGGTGCGGGTGGTCGCGTTGACCGGGCTGGTCCGGGTCGGCCAGGACGCAGACGTCGCCGCGCACCTGGACGACGACGCGCCACTGGTCCGGGCGGTGGCCCGGGACGCGGCCCGTCGGCTCGGCATCGACGCCCGGGAGCATTACCGGACAGCGGTCAGCGCCGGACAACCGGCGCTGGGTGCGATCGCCGGGCTTACCGAGACCGGCTCGGCAACGGACGCCCCGCTGCTGCGACCACTACTGAGCCACCCGCAGCACAGGGTCCGCGCCCAGACAGTACGAGGCCTGCGCCTACTCGATGCGGTTGTCGCGAAAGAAGTGCTTCCGCTGCTGCGGGATCCGTCGTCGGCGGTGATCCGGGAGGTGACCGCCGCGCTGCGACCCATGACCAGTGCCCTGCCGCCGGGTCTTGCCTGGGACCTGCTCGGGCAACGCCGCGTGGAGTTGCGTCGGGCCGGCTACCGCCTCCTGCGCGGCCACAGCATCGACGTCCAATTGCGCGCAGCCCTGATGCTCACCCTCGACCCAGACCCTCGCCTGGCCGAACGCGGCAAGGCGGACGTGACCCGTCTCGCCCGCGACGGCGCACAAACCACCTGGCGCCGCAATCCACCACCAGACCTGCGGGTCGCCGCCGTGCAGCACGGCGAGCTCGCCGCGCTGGCGGCACGAGCCGCGCCGGCACTCGGTGAGGACACCAGCCGGACGCTCAGCACCTGGCTGGCGCGTACCTGCTCCGGCGGATGACTACTGTCGACGCCGCGCATGGGTCCCGTAGGCGAACCCAAGGGATGGCGGACCTGCTCCGGTTCATCGGGACGTTTTTAGGGGCCGGTGTGGACGAAGGGTGCCCAGTTGCTGGGGCGCGTCGGGTCGCTGGCCCGCAGTTTGTGAAGGGCGTGGTGCAGGGCGTGGGCGGCGGTGCGGGCATCGAAGTCTTCGCCGAGAAGGAGTTGGGCGTAGAGGTCTTGGGTGATGGTGGGAGCGGTGTCGTCCCAGATGCTCCATAGCGTGCCGACGACGTGCCGCCAACCGGCGTGGTGCATCGCGGCGGCGACCGTGATCGCCTCGTCGAGGTTGGTGGCACCGCCGGTGGCGGTTTTGCAGGCGGACAGGAACGCGAATTCTCCGCCGGTGTGGTCCGGGCCGGCCAGGTCGGTCACGGTGATCAGCCCGGCGGTGTCCCAGTCATGAGGGATCAGGCCGCCGGTGGCGGGTTCGGCCAGGTTTTGGGTGCCGTGACAGCTGGCGTGGAGCCAGTGGTGCCCGTGCAGGTGGGTCAGGACGTTATGGCGGGTGGCGTCGGGGCCGGTCAGGACCGTACGCGTCTGGGGGGTGAACCGGCTGGCCAACAGGTCACGCTCGACCTCGGCGCCGGGCAGTGGGCGCCGCCCAGGGGCGTGCGGTAGGGCGATGACGAGGATCTTCGCCGGGTGAGTGGAAACTTCTCGGGTGCGGGCGTCGACCAGGGCGCGCAGGGTCGGGGTGTAGGAGGAGATAACCCGGTCCAGGACCGTGTTGCTGGTGTGATGGTGGCCGGCGGCGTGGACTGGCAGAACGGTGAGGGCACCGGTGGGGCACCACCACAGCCTCGGCCACCCGCCGGTGGGGGTGTCGGTGTGGCCGACCTTGGTGAGGATGAGGGCGGTGATGTGGTCCCACAACCATTCCAGGGCGGTGGTGATCGCCATATCCAGGCTGAACCGGTCTGTGCTGCTACGCCGGCTGCGCTCGAATTCTTGCAGCGCTTCCAGGTATCGATTGGCTTCGTCGACGACCTGCTCTTCGGTCAGGTTCGGCAGGGCGACGGGGGTGACGCCGTGGTGGGTGAGGATGAGGGCATCGCAGCGCCACCGGCTGATGTTGATGACCACGACCGGGTCGTCGTCGGCGCCGGGCAGCAGGGCGCGGACCTCCGGCGGGGTGAGGAATCTGCCCGGGTGCGCAAAAGATTCCGTGGCGGGCAGGTCGCGGACCTGGTTGACGAGGCTGTCGAACCGGCGTGCGGCGTCCATGCGTGCTTCCACCGCCTGAGCCGGGTCCAGGCCGGTGCGTCCGTCTGGGGTGGGTTGTTCGAGGACGGCGCGACAGTCGAGCAGTTGCTCGGCCAGCTCGGGTGCGATCTGCTGCAGGGCGGTCAGGTCGGTGCGGGTACCCAGCAGCTGGGACCAGTACACGCCACGGCCCGCTTCCAGCAGCTCGACCGCCAGGTCAAGGCGGCCGGCAGCGATCGCGCACGCGGCACCATCGCGAGCCAGTGAAGCCGCGTGGGTCTGCAACAGATGCTGCTGATCCCGGTGACCGATTCCCCGCCAGGCCAGCAGCGGAAGCAAATCCACCGCCGCGGCGTAGGCGTCGACCGCGGCAGCGAGCCCTCGCGAATGGGCGGTGGCGCGAGCCCAACACTCCGCGGCCGTCAGAGGGTGGTTCGGTAGTGTATGTCCGTTGTGGGTTTGGCCGTGGGGTAGAGGTCCTGCTCGTGGCGTTACGCGGACGGCGTCGGTGAGGCGAGGGTGAACAGGCCGGCCTCGGGTTCGGTCAGGATCTGGCGGGCGACGAGGCGTTTGAGCTTGGCGCGGAGACCTTCGGTGTCCTTCGCGGTGGTGCCCGTGCCGAGGGCGCGGCAGATGTCTTTGGCGCGCATCGGCCCGGTGGCGGTGTGGAATACGGCGAGGATCTGCTGGTAGGCGGGGCTGGCGACGGTCGCGTCAGCGGGCGTGGCCGGGTCGGTGTGGCCGGTCAGCAGCAGCAGTGTTTTGCGGGTGATGGCGAGTTCGGCCAGTTCGGTCTCGGCCGCGGTGAGCTGCTCGGTGAGGATGCCGATCTGCTCGCGGAGCCGTTCGACGGTGATGCCGGCGGCGGTTTCGCGTTCGGTGAGCAGGTTCAGCAGCGTCGGCTGGGTCACCGCTGGTGGCCCGGGTCGCGCCAGGACGCGGTGGTGGTGCCGGTGAGCCGGCGGACCAGGTTCGCCGTCGAGGCCCACCAGGTGCGTGACACCGCGGAGGCGGGTCGGCTTTCGTACTCGCGAACCAGACGGCGGTGCAGCATCAGCGTGCCGTTGGTCTGCTCCACCACCCACCGGCGGGCGATTGGCACGAACCCGACCGTGGTGTCGGCGCGTTTGACCTGCTCGACGTCGATACCGTTCACGGCGCCGTGGATCTGCACGTCGTCTTTGAACCCGGTGTCGACCCACGCCTTGGTCACCGTCGGGCTGTGCGCGAGGACGTTGTCGAGCAGCTTCACGCCGATCGCGTTGTCGGTGACCGACGCCGCGGTCACCACCACCGCGATGATCAACCCCAGGGCGTCCACCGCGAGGCCCCGCTTGCGGCCCGGGACCTTCTTCCCGGCGTCCTTGCCGGTCGTCGCGGCCGGGACGTGGTTGGCCGCCCGAATCGACTGGGTGTCCAACACCACCGCGGTCGGGTCCTCCGCCCGGCCGGCCTTCTCCCGCGCCTGACAGCGCAGCAGATCATGGATCGCTCGGTCGGTGCCGTCATCACGCCACAACGCGAAGTAGTAGTAGGTGGCCGATTTCGGCGGCAGGTCATGCGGCAGGTACGCCCACTGGCACCCGGTCCGGTTCTGGTAGAAGATCGCGTTCACGATCTCCCGCAGCTCGTAGCGGCCCTGATGCCCGGAGACCGACGGGTGCCGGTCTTTCCATGCCTGCAGGAACGGTCCGACCACTGCCCACTGCTCATCGGTCAGGTCACTCGGATATGCCGCTCGCTCATCCATGATCAACCCAACGGCCCGACGCCCTCACCGGTTACGACCACGGCTCGCATTCAGATACGGAGCCAAGCCTACAAAGGACACAACCTACCGAACCACCCTCTCAGGCGTACTGCGATCGGCGCGACTGGTAGTCGACTCGCCCGCGCCCAGATGTGCACCGCCTCGTCCAGGTCTGCGGTAGCCCCAGCGCGCTCGAATCGGGATTGCAGCGCGAGGCCGAGGTTGACCAGATATATGGCGCGGTTGGGGTGGTCGGTGGGGGTGGCGGCCAGAGCCTCTCGGTCGACCTGCATTGCCTGGTTCAGGTCGGCGACGGCCCCGGTGCGTTCGAACCTGGCGTGCAGTGCTGTGCCGAGGTTGGACAGGATCATGGGGCGGTTGGGGTGGTCGGTGGGAGCGGCGGTCGCGGCTTCTCGGCCGATTTGGATTGCCTGGTCCAGGTCTGCGGTGGCCCCGGTACGTTCGAACCTGGTTTGCAGCGTTGTGCCGAAGTTGGACAACGTTCCGATGCGGTTGGGGTGGTCGGTGGGGGTGGTGGTCACGGCTTCTCGGCCGATTTGGATTGCCTGGTCCAAGTCTGCGGTGGCCCCGGTGCGCTCGAACCTGGTTCGCAGTGCTGTGCCGAGGTTGGACAGGATCATGGGGCGGTTGGGGTGGTCGGTGGGGGTGGCGGTCGCGGCTTCTCGGCCGATTTGGATTGCCTGGTCCAGGTCTGCGGTGGCCCCGGTGCGTTCGAATCTGGTTTGCAGCGCGAGGCTGAGGTTGGACAGGTACCCGGCGCGGTTGGGGTGGTCGGTGGGGGTGGCGGTCGCGGCTTCTCGGCCGATTTGGATTGCCTGGTCCAGGTCTGCGGTGGCCCCGGTGCGTTCGAATCA
>NZ_JBEZFI010000071.1:11347-16138 GCF_040649295.1 Micromonospora sp. NPDC048999
CTGGTTTGCAGCGCGAGGCTGAGGTTGGACAGGTACCCGGCGTGGTCGGGGTGGTCGGTGGGGGTGGCGGCCACTACAGCGGCCAGGAGTTGGATTGCCTGGTCCAGGTCGGTGGCGTCCCCGGCGCGCTTGAATCGGGTTTGCAGCGCGAGGCCGAGGGTGGACAGGTAGATGGGGCGGTTGGGGTGGTCGGTGGGGGTGGCGGTCACTGCCTCTCGGCCGATTTGGATTGCCTGGTTCAGGTCGGTGGCGTCCCCGGTGTGCTCGAACCTGGTGTGAAGTGCTGTGCCGAGGTTGGACAGGATCATGGGACGGTTGGGGTGGTCGGTGGGGGCGGCGGTCACGGCCTCTCGGCCGATTTGGATTGCCTGGTCCAGGTCCGTGGCGGCCCCGGCGCGTTCGAACCTGGTGTGCAGCGCGGCGCCGAGGTTGGACAGGTACATGGGGCGGTTGGGGTGGTCGGTCAGGGTGGCGGTCACGGCCTTCCGGCCGGCCTGGATTGCCTGGTTCAGGTCGGTGGCGTCCCCGGTGCGTTCGAAACTGGTTCGCAGCGCGTTGCCGAGGTTGGACAACATGGCGGCGCGGTCGGGGTGGTCGGTGGGGGTGGCGGTCACGGCCTTGCGGCCGGCCTGGATTGCCTGGTTCAGGTCGGTGGCGATCCCGGTGTGTTCGAACCTGGTGAGCAGCGCGACGCCGAGGTTGGACAGGTACCCGGCGCGGTTGGGGTGGTCGGTGGGGGTGGCGGTCACGGCCTCCCGGCTGACCTGGATTGCCTGGTTCAGGTCAGTGGCGTCCCCGCCGTGCTCGAACCTGTCTCGCAGTGCGACGCCGAGGTTGGACAGGTACCCGGCGCGGTCGGGGTGGTCGGTAGGGGTGGCGGCCACTACAGCGGCCAGGAGTTGGATTGCCTGGTCCAGGTCGGTCGCGGCCCCGGTGCGCTCGAACCTGGTTTGCAGCAGGGCGCCGAGGTTGGACAGGATCATGGGGCGGTTGGGGTGGTCGGTGGAGGTGGCGGTCACTGCCTCTCGGCCGATTTGGATTGCCTGGTTCAGGTCGGTGGCGTCCCTGGTGTGCTCGAACCTGGTGTGCAGCGCCGTGCCGAGGTTGTACAGGATCACGGGGCGGTTGGGGTGGTCGGTGGAGGTGGCGGTCACTGCCTCTCGGCCGATTTGGATTGCCTGGTTCAGGTCGGTGGCGTCCCCGGTGTGCTCGAACCTGGTTCGCAGCGCGAGGCCGAGGTTGGACAGGTACCCGGCGCGGTTGGGGTGGTCCGTGGGGGTAGCGGTCACTGCCTCTCGGCCGACCTGGATCGCCTGGTCCAGATCCTTGGCGATGCCGGTGCGCTCGAACCTGGTCCGCAGCGCGAGGCCGAGGTTGGACAAGTACATGGGGCGGTGAAGGTGGTCAGTGGGGGTGGCGGTCACGGCCTCTCGGCTGAGATGGATTGCCTGGTCCAGATCCTTGGCGGCCCCAGTGCGCTCGAACCTGGTGTGCAGCGCGAGGCCGAGGTAGGACAGGTACTCGGCGCGGTCGAGGTGGTCGGTGGAAGTGGCGGCCACTACAGCGGCCAGGAGTTGGATGCCCTGGTTCAACGCTGCCGGGTCGTCACGCTGCATGGCCTGTTCTACCAGGTCGATGGCGGCCGCGGCCTGCAGATTCGGGTCGGCGTCGTCGCCGTCCGCGACGAGGTATTGGCGTACCGGATCGGGTACTGCATGAGGATCCACTTGGGCGATCTGTGTGAAGAGACCGATTGCTTCACCCCAGTCGTCCTGATCCTGCCCCTCGGGTAGCGCCAGGTAGCGGCACCAGTGCAGCCAAGCCAGCACCCGTGCCACCTCAAACGGATCACCGCCGTCGGCATGCACTGCACGATTCAGCAGTTCACGGGCCTCAGCCAATGCGTCCGGATCCAGAACCGGACCCGAGTCGCCCTGCTCGAAAGCGCGGATCCGACTGACCAGGCGAGCGACAAGCTTTTTTCTCTTCACCCGCCAGTCCTCTCGTCCAGTGACAGTTGCCACTAACGTAGAACCATCGTTACGGTCAGCCTGCCGTCTGTCCACATTCCTACATCCCGTATCGGAGCGCCTTGTTATGAGTGCTGGTTCCGGCGGCGACGTCGACTTGACCGCCCGGTTGTGTGTCGAGCTACCCAAGCTGGCTGCCGCCGCCGACCGGCACCGGTGGGCCCACAAACTCGACGCCGCGATCGCTGACGTCCGCGCCGGTACGCCCGTCACCCAGGCCCTGGCCGCTCACCACCTGCCCATCGATCTCGCCGCCGCTCATAACGGACAGGACCAGATCAGCAGAGGCGACCCGGGGCTCCTCGACGAGCTGAACATCGACCCGGTCACCGTCACCGGCGCCTACACCTGTCCCGGCACCCCGCCCTGTCCCCGCCGCGCCCAACCCGACGCCGACGGCCACGAACCCCGCTGCGCTATCCAAGGCAAGACCATGATCCTGCGCAGCCGATAGCGGACCGAGCGATGACCGACTTGATCGCCACCGTCGGCAAGAAGATCACCGAACGGTGGCTGGCCGCCATCCTGCTCCCCGGCCTGCTGTACGTGGCCGTCATCGGCTGGGCGGTGCTGGCCGGTCAACGACACGCCCTGGACCTGCCCTGGCTCGCCAACCGGCTAACCGGGCTATGGCAGCAGCACACTTCCAGCCCCGGCACCGCGGTCGTGGCCATCGCTACGCTGCTGGCCGCCGCCGGCCTCGCCGGCGTAGCCGCCACCGCGGCTGCCGAAGACGGCGTGCACCGGCTATGGACCATCCGCGGCCCCCAGCGATGGCTCGATATCCGCCGCAGGAAGACCGAGGCCAGGTGGCAAGGACGCGAGCCGCAGCCGCCCCGCCGGTACCTGCCCGAGCGAGCAACCGCAATCGGGGAACGGTTTCGGCTCATCGGCACACGCATCGAGGCCCAGTACGGACTGTCAGTCACCGCGGCCTGGCCCCGGATCTGGATCCTGACCGACAACGATGCCCGCACGCTGATCGGCACCGCACACCGGCGCTACTACACCGACACCGCCCTGGCCGCCTGGGGGCTGCTCTACCTGCCCTGGACAATACGGTGGTGGCCTGCCGTCGTCATCGCCATCGCCGCGCTGGCAGTTGGATACCGGCGGGCCCTTGCCAGCAGTGCCGTCCTGGCCACCCTCATCGAGGCCACCGTCGACGCCCACACCACCGGACTGGCCAAAACCCTCGGTGTCGATCTACCCGAAGGGCGCCTCACACCCGAGGAAGGCAACCGGATCAACAACATCCTCATCAAACGAGCCTGAGCAGGCGCCGCAGGGAGGGGACGCCCTACAGCGATGGCGCTCGCATCGCAGGTGCCCATGCCGGAGAGCGCCCGCCGAAAGAGCTCTGGCACCAGGCGGCTCCCGGGCAGACAGCCCAGAACCCGCCCGGTCCGGCTAGTACTCCAGCCGCACTTCCGTTGGCCGCGTTTACACAGCTAGGACCGCAGATGCGGATCAGGCATCAGCGTACACAGTCGTCCATCGTGGACTGCCGCACTTGTGGCGGTGGATGATCTTTCGGGGTGGGCGGCAGGTCTGGATGACCTGATGGCGCGGATTGCTGGCCGGTTTCGGCGGGTGGAGCCGCGCCGGCGAGCCAGGGCGTACGTGCTGGGCTTGCTGTCGCCGCTGGCTGGCAAGAATGGCTGGACGCTGGCCGAGGCGGCCGGGGAGAACACCCCGGACGGTATGCAGCGACTGCTCAACAGGACGGCGTGGGACGCCGACGCGGTCCGCGACGACCTACGCGACTACGTCGCGGAGCATCTCGGCGACGCCGACGCCGTTCTGATCATCGATGAGACGGGGTTCCTGAAGAAGGGAACCAAGTCCGCCGGCGTCCAGCGCCAATACTCGGGGACCGCCGGCCGGACCGAGAACTGCCAGCTCGGGGTGTTCCTGGCGTATGCGTCCGCGCACGGGCGCACCTTGGTCGACCGGGAGCTGTATCTGCCGAAAGGCTGGTGCGCCGATGACGCCCGGCGGACCGAAGCCGCGGTACCGGCGAAGGTACGGTTCGCGACCAAGCCGGCTCTGGGGTTGCAGATGCTGCGCCGTGCACTGGACGCGGGGCTGCCGGCCCGGTGGGTGACCGCCGACGAGGCCTACGGCAAGGACAGCAAGTTTCGGCTCTGGCTGCAGAGCCGGCGCATGGGCTACGTCCTGGCCGTGGCCTGCAACCAGAAGATCCCGACCGACGGCGGCAGCGCCCGCGCCGACGAACTGGCCGCCGCGGCCCCTGTCCCGGCCTGGAAACGGCGCAGCTGCGGAGACGGCGCCAAGGGACCCCGCCTGTTCGACTGGGCCGTGGCCACCCTGCCCGACACCGGCACCGCCGACCACGGATTCACCCGCTGGCTGCTCATCCGCCGGTCGATCACCGACCCGACCGAGCACGCCTATTACCTGTGCTACGGACCGGCCGACACCGACGACGAGGA
This sequence comes from Micromonospora sp. NPDC048999, assembly GCF_040649295.1. Classification (NCBI taxonomy): domain Bacteria; kingdom Bacillati; phylum Actinomycetota; class Actinomycetes; order Micromonosporales; family Micromonosporaceae; genus Micromonospora; species Micromonospora sp. NPDC048999. Next base: position 15,834 of record NZ_JBEZFI010000071.1, read on the forward strand.
ACTCATCCGTGTGGCCGGCACCCGCTGGGCCATCGAGGAGTGCTTCCAGACCGCCAAGGGACAGGTCGGCCTGGACGACTACCAGGTGCGCCGCTACGACGCGTGGTACCGTCACATAACGCTCGCTATGTGCGCGCACGCCTTCCTCGCCGTCACCGCCGGCCAGGCGCAAAAGGGGGCACCGCCGACCGGGCCGGGCTCGTCCCCCTTAGTGGTCCGCGCCGTAAGTCCTTCGGGGGTTGACTGGCCGGGGTTTGGGTGCGGTTGTGGTCAGGGTGTGGTCTGGCCGATGTGGATGTCGCAGA
>NZ_JBEZFI010000072.1:0-15817 GCF_040649295.1 Micromonospora sp. NPDC048999
TCTGACACCCCTGTCGAGCGATCAGATCGACGAGTCCTCCGTCGACGTGCTGTGCACGTACTCTCGAAGTCTTTCCCACACGATGTCCAGGCGGCCCGCACGCCGAGAGGGGGCAGTTCCGGATGAGCAATCGGACTAAGCTGCGCCGCAGCCCACCGACCCGCGCCCGCAGCATTGTCCCCGTCGTGCTGGCGTTCCTCGCCGGCGCGCTCGCCGCCGGCCTGACCATGGCCGCTGTCACCCGCGACACTTCCCCTACGGCCGACCGCGTCGCCGAGTTGCGGGCCGAGGAGGCCCAGCGCGATGCGCGCCAGATCGCCGAGCTGACCGACCAGGCCCGTGGTACTCGGGAGGCGCTGCTGCCGGTGCTCGACGGGCTGGCCGCCGCCCTGCCGCCGGGCCGCACGGCCCACCCGGGCGCGGCCGTCACCTCGGGCCAGGCGGCCACCCCGGGCCCAGCCGTCGCCCCGGGCGACGCGGCGTCCGGGCCGGCCGCCGACGCGGCGGCGACGCGCGGCTGGCAGGCCACGACCGCCAAGGCGGTCGAGGAGTTCGCCGCTCCACCGTCGGGCGGCACCGGGTTGAACATCGCCCGCTCCGGACTCTCCGCCGCGGTACGCCAGCTCGACCTGGCGGTCGCGACGTACGCTGCGGCGTTCACCGTGCCCGACGCGCGCCGCCCCGAGCTGCTGGCCATCGCCGCCCGGCAGCGCGACGCCGCGGTGGCGACCTGGTCGACCGCCGCCACCCAGCTCGACGTGCTCAACATCGACGCCGGCCACGGCCACACCCACGTCTTCCTGCCCGCGGCACCCGGGCAGGGCGCGCTCACCGCCGACGGTGCCCACGAAGGAGCGGATTGAGATGCGACCACTGCGGGCCCTGCTGGCCCTCCTGGCGGCGCTGCCGTTGTTGCTGCTGCCGGCGTCGCCTGCGGCCGCGCACGAAGGACTCAAGCTTGAGGTCGCCGGCGACGGCGCGACCGGGGTGACCGTGCGGGCGACGTACCTCGACGGGCACCCGGTGGAGGACACGGTGCTGCGGCTCGTGCTCACCGCGACCGGCGAGGGCGGGCGTTCGGCCGGGCCGGTTCAGCTCAATCCGGCCGCCGAGGGGCGCGGCTTCTACAGCAGTGGGCCGGTGCTCTCGCCGGGACGCTGGCAGGTCAACGTCACCGGGCCCGACCCGACGGCCCGCGCGGCGGCCACGGTCGAGGCGCGCGCCGCCCAGTCGGCGCCGCCGGCGGAACCGGTTGCGGCCACCGGCGCCGATCCGGACGGCGGCACCGAGCCGGGCGGCGGCTCACTGCGGTGGGTCGTGGGCGGCGTCGCCACGGTCGCGCTGGCCGGCGCCGGCGTGCTGCTCGCCCGGCGCCGCTGAGCTTCACCGTTCCGGCAGGTCCGCCCATCCCGGTCCACCGGACTCTGACCGGCGCCGCGCGGCCTTGCCTTACGAGACACTGCGTCGCCGACGGGCCACCACGGCACCGGCGGCGATGACGGCGACGACGGCGATCCCGCCGGCCGCGAGCAGCATCGGCCTCGGGCCGTCGGAACGGTGGGACGAGGCGTCGCTGGCGTCCGAGGCCGGCTCGTCCGGGGCGGTGCTGGCGGTCGGGTCGGCGACGGTGAAGGAGTACGACCCCTGTACGGGGTGTCCGTCGGCGGAGACCACCCGGTAGGCCACGGTGTAGCTGCCGTTGGCCAGGGGTTGGTTGATGGTCACCATGCCGGCGGCCCCGGCGACGACCGGTTCACCGGTGGGGATCTTCCGCTGGCTGGCGTCGGTGAGGACGATGGTGGTGAACGTGGGGCTCAGGTTCTGCAGGAATTCCAGGGTGATCTGCGTTGGCGGGGTGGCCAGCCGGGCGTCCTGGGCCGGTGTCGCGGCCCGCAGCGCGTTGTGCGCGGCGGCGGGGGAGGCCGGGGCCAGCAGCACCGCCAGGGCGGCCAGCAGGGTGGCGACGATCGCGGCCGCGTTCGGGCGGCGCAGGCGTGTGGGCATGGTGTGTTCTTTTCCGGTTGGAATGACGCTCAGCCGAGCAGTTGCTGGCCGATCCAGCCGCCCTCGGGGCAGCCGGGTGGGATGGCGAAGACGGCCGAGCCGATCGGGCTGGTCCACTCGTTGAGCAGGTCCTGTTCGGCCAGCCGTTGCTGGATGGGCAGGAACTGGCGGGTGATGTCGGCCTGGTAGGAGGTGAAGATCAGTCCGCTGTCGGCGTGGCCTTCGGCGGTCGGTGTGCCGTCGTAGCTGTAGGGGCGGCGCAGGATCTTCTGCCGGTCGTCGGTGACGTGCGCGCGGGTGAGGTGCGAGAAGTCGGGGATGACGGTGAGCCCGTCGGGGTCGGTGGCGGCGAAGTCGGGCTGGTCGTGTTCGGCGGCGCCGGTGAGCGGGGCGCCGGTGTCGAGGCGGCGGCCGACGGCGAGTTCGCGCTCGGTGCGGCCGAGCAGGTCCCAGGTTTCCAGGTTCATGCTGATGCGGCGGACGACCAGGGTGGTGCTGTCGCGCAGCCAGGGCGGTCCCTCGGGCACCCACACGGCGGTCTCCAGCGGCCCGCCGGGCGTGGGGTTGGCGGTGCCGTCCAGTTGGCCGAACAGGTTCCGTTGGGTGCGGCCGGGTTCGGCGCCGGCGGCGCGACGGAAGCCCTGCTGCACCCACCGCACCGTGACGAACGGGCGGCTGTCCTTGATCAGTACCCGCTGGGCATGGGCGACGGTGACCGGGTCGTCGGCGCAGATCTGCAGCAGCAGATCCCCGCCGGACCAGCGGGGTTGGAGCCGGTCGATCCGGAACGCCGGCAGATCGGCCACCGATGGTGGCCGCCGGTCGTCGAGGCCGGCGGCGGCGTAGAGGCCGGGACCGAAGCCGAAGGTGACGGTCAGCCGGGCGGGCAGCAGCCCGAGTTCGGGTTCGGTGTCGGCCAGCGCCGGGCGGCCCTGGGTGAGGCGGGCGGCGTCGTCGGACAGCAGGCGCAGCATCCGACCCACCCCGGCCCGGTCGGTCCCGGGCCGGAGGTTGAACGCGACGAACGCCGCGTGCGCCTGCGGGGCGGTGGCGACGCCGGCCTGCCGCTGACCGTGGAACGGTTCGACGGCGCTGCCGACCGCGGCGACCGGGATCGCTCCGCCGGGCCCGGCCGAGGGTTCGCCGGTACGGACAGCGGCGACAGCGGCGGCGCCCGCGAGCGCGCCGGCGGTGAGGGCCCCGCCGGTGAGCAGGCCACGCCTGCTCACCGGGCGGGGGGTGGGACGGCTGGTCATGCCGCCGAGCTCGTGCTCTCGTGCGGCGTCGGCTGGTCGTGGCCGTGGCTGTCGCCGTGGCCGGGCTCGTAGTCTTCCTGGGCGCCGGTGAACGGCTTGGCCACGGCGGTGAACGTCTGCGTGCGGCCGTCGGCGAAGGTGAGCGTGAAGGTCAGTTCGTCGCCGGCCTGCACCGGCTGCTTCAGGTCCAGCATCATCAGGTGGTCGCCGCCGGGCTCCAGCACGTAGGTGCTCTTCGCCTTGACCACCATGCCGCCCTCCTTGGGCTGCATGACCATCTTGCCGTCCTTCATGGACATCCCGTGCAGCTCCATCGGCGACACGTCGGTCGCCACCGCGGTGACCGTCACGTCGGTGTCGCCGTCGTTCACGAGGGTGGCGAACGCCGCGCTCATGCCGTGGTCGGCGGCCTTGACCCACGGGTCCCGGACGCCGAGCACCTCCGTCGCCGCGCTCGCCGACGCCGTCGGGCTCGACTCCGTTGACGGCTGGTCCGACGAGCCGCAGCCGGCGACGCCGACGGCGAGGAGCGCCGCCGCGGCGGCGGCGAGCAGGATGGCCGGGCGACGAGACGCGCCGGAGACGGTGGTGCGGGGCATGACTGGTGGTCCCTTCGTTGATCAAGCTGCTGAAGGGTTGGTCGCCCGCACCAGGTGGAAAGTTCCGTGACACAACTCACGCTGGCCGTCGGCGTTGATGCCGACGGCCAGCGTGAGGAAGGATTTTTGTGCCCTGGTACGCGTCCGGGTACGGAGTCCCGTACCCGGACGCGTACCTTGGTTAGAGCGCCCGCACCCTGACGTTGCGGAACTCGACCAGGTCGCTGTTGCCGTGGTTCTGCAGCCCGATGAATCCGCTGAAGAACTGGCGCAGGGCCGTGGGCGGGTCGCCCGCGCGGGACGAGTTCTTGCCCGGGACGTTGTCGAACTCATTGATCACGACGCCGTTGCGGATGATCGTGTAGTGCTGCCCGACCGCCCGGATCTCGTAGTCGTTCCACTGGTCCTTCGGCGTCACCCCCGCCTTGTCCAGACCGATCGGCGCGAAGTTGTACACCGAGCCGGTCTTCTGGACCTCACCGGTGGCTCCGTCGTAGATCTGGATCTCGTGGCCGCAGTAGATCGCCACCCAGGCTGGGTCGGTGCGAGCCGATCCGGTCGTGCTGCAGCCCTCGGGACGGTCGGCCAGCGGGGTCCTCGGGTCCGGGAACCGGATGAAGACACCAGTGTTCGCGCGGGTGGTTCCCGTCGCGATGTCCTTGAACTGCAACCTGACCGAGAAGTCGCCGAACTCCTGTCCCGCGTACCAGAGCATGCCCAGGCCGCCGGAGCTGCGGATGGAGCCGTCGGTGCGCAGCGAGAACTGCCCGCTGGGCGCCTGACGCCAGTCCGCGAGGGAGTACGCCGACCCGTCGAAGATCGACTTGTAGCCGCCCGTCGTGCCGACCGGCGAGGCGGCACCGGCCGCGCGCAGTGACACCGCCTCGCTGCCGGTGATGACCTTCCCGCCGGTCAGCTCCGCGATCACGTCGTCCAGGTGGCTCATGAACGACCCCTTGTTGGGCCAGTCCGCCTCGTCGTTGATCAGGTCGTTGATCGTGCAGCCGGCAACAACCTGGCGGTTCTCCAGGCCGGTGTCGGTGTCGAGCAGCCGGACCGTCGACCGCGCGTCGGGAGCGTCGCACCCGGTGTTCACGTCGATGGTGGCGGTGGCGACCTCACCGTCGGCGTACGTCACCTTCACGGTCGCCTTGTAGGAGCCGTGCTTGCGGTAGGTGTGGGTCGGGTGCGGCTGGGTCGACCCCTTCGTGCCGTCACCGAAGTCCCACTCCCAGGCGACACCGCCGACCCGGGCGCCGGAGAAGTCGACGGTACGCGGCGCGCTGTTGTCAGCCACCCGGGCCGTTGCGTAGCTCGGGCCGGGGGTGGCCGGACCGCCCTGGTAGGTGATCCGGATCAGCTTCTGGTTCGAGTGCAGGGTGAAGAAGCCACCGGCGTAGTCGACCAGGTAGAGCGCGCCGTCCGGGCCGAACTTGGCGTCCATCCAGGACTGCAGCTGGGTGGTGCCGGTACCGGGCTGGATGATGCTCTTCAGGTCCTCGGCGAAGGCCGGCGCCCCCGCGTCCTTGACGTTCTTCGGGTCGACGGTCACCGCGACCCGGTTGTTGGAGTTGGACTGGTCACCGAGGAACCACTTGCCCTCCCAGTACGCCGGCCAGGCGACACCGCTGGCGGTGTCGACCTCCGAACGGTGGTACGTCGGGCCGTTCATGATGGCCTGGCCACCACCGGTGAGGTACGGCTGGGTGAAGGTCTCCTCGCCCGTCTTGTAGCTGGGCAGGCCGCTGCCGTCGGTCCGGGTCGGGTAGACCGGGCCGCCGCCCTGCGGCGAGTACCAGATCATGTTGTTCCGCGCCGGTGGGATGTTGACCAGACCGGTGTTGCGCGGCGACTCGTTCTTCAGGTTGTCGCAGTCGTACCAGCCGGCGGGGAGGGACGCGTCGACGTTGCTGCGGTCCCGGTAGGGCTGCTTGTTCCCCATGCAGTAGGGCCAGCCCTGGTTACCCGCGGAGGTGATGATCGTCGCGGTCTCGTACTTCGCCGGCCCCCAGGTCTCGCTCGGGGCTCCGGCGTCCGGGCCGACCCAGGCGGCGGTCAGCCAGTTGTTGACGTGGTCCCAGGCGATCCGCGAGATGTTGCGGACACCCATCACGTAGATCTCCGGGCGGGTCTTGCCGCCACCCTCCTCGTTCCCGGTGAAGAGGTTCCCCTCGGGAACGGTGTAGGTGCCGTCCGACTCCGGGTGAATACGGATGATCTTGCCGTTGAGGTCGTTGGTGTTGCCGGAGGTGCGGCGGGCGTCCTGGAACGAGATGCCCTTGTAGTCCGCGGCCCAGTTGTTCCCGGCGTATCCGCCGCTCGAGGCCTCCGAGGAGTTGTTGTCACCGGAGCCGATGTAGAGGTTGCCCTTGTTGTCGAAGGTCATCCCACCACCGGCGTGGCAGCAGCTGTGGATCTGGGTGTCCCAGTGCAGCAGGTCCTTGCGGGTGGCCTGGTCCAGCGAGTGCGCGGCGTGGTCGTAGGTGAACCGCGAGACCGTCCGCTGACCGACCCGCCGATCGCGGTCGATCGACTCGTGCGGCATCCAGTAGACGTAGACCCAGCCGTTCTCCTCGAACTTGGGGTCGAGCGTGAGGCCGAGCAGGCCCTCCTCGTTCTTGACCAGCTCGCTGCCGCTGCCCCGGTTACCCATCACGGCCAGCGTGGTGAGCAGCTTCACCTGCTTGGTCGCCGGGTCCCACTCGTGGATCGTGCCGCAGCCGAGGCCGACGTTCGGGTTGTTCCAGTCGGCGATCGCGCCGGTGGGGCACGCCGCCCGGCCGATGTAGAAGACCTTGCCGTCGGGGGCGACGGTCAGGCCGTGCGGCTCACCGATCTGGTCGAGCTGCCCCGACTTGTTGGTGGTGGTGAGCCGCTCGGTCTTGTAGTTCGCCGCGATGGTCGCCTGGCAGTCACCCCGGACCGTGCCGGCGGTCCACTGAAGCGCGCCGAGCAGGTGGCTGCGGAACTGGAGGTCCGTGGTCCAGCTGGCCTCGGTGCGGCCCATGCCGGTATAGAACGACCGGCCGCCGTCGTAGTCCTGGCACCACGAGACCGGGTGGAACGCACCGTTACCGTTCAATCCGGTCTTGTGCTGCCACCCCTCGACCTGCGCGACCGTGTGGACCTTGCCGATCGGGTTGGGGCTCCAGTTGATCCACTGGTCCGACCGGGTCCACTTGAGCGGCAGCCCCTTGTTGGCCGGGTGCTGGCGGTCGGTGAGGTTCACGACCGACTGCTGCACGACGCTCTCGGGTGCCGGGCCGGCGTCGGGGCCGAAGAACCGCAGCTCGGCCAGCTGGGTCAGCGGCTCGCCGTTGTTCGCGGTGATGTCGAGCCGGTAGTGCTGGTAGGCGGTGCTGTTGTTGAACTTGAATTCCCGGGTCTGGAACCGCTGGGGGAAGGTCTCGTTGGACCGGGTGTCCAGGTTGACCCAGGTGGTCCCGTCCGTCGAGCCCTTCAGCGTCCAGTTCTTCGGGTCCCGGCCGGCGAAGTCGTTGGCGGACGTCAGCGCGTAGTGCCCGACGGCGACCGGCTTCTCCAGCTTCAGCTCGACCCACGCGGTGTTCGTGCGGGCCAACCACTTGGTGTTGTTGTTCCCGTCGACCAGCTGAGCCTTGCCCTCGCTCGGCGGATTCTCCGAGTTGACCTTGATGTCGATGACCTTCTCGGCCGGCGGCATGCTGCCCGCCGGACGGGTACCGATCAGGCCGGTGAACCAGGACGAGCCGGACTGCGCGTACGCGGCGTCATGGACGCCGAGGAAGCCGCCGCCACCCCGGATGTACGCCTGGAACGCGGCCTCCTGGTCCCCGTTGAGCTCCACGCCCTTCGAGGAAAGGAACACCACGCTGCGGTAGCGGGCCAGGTTGTCGGCGTTGAAGACACTGGGGTCCTCCGCCTCGTGGACGAAGAAGCCCTCCTCATTGCCGAGCTTCTTGATGATGTTCGTAGCCCGCTTCACCGGGTCGTCCTGCGTGGCCGCTGGGCCGTGGAACACCAGGACGTTGACCACCTTGTTACCCCAGGTGGGGGCCGCCGCCAGGGCGTCCGGGGTAACGACCGGTGCGGTCAGCAGGCCGAGCGTGAGCGCCGCGGCCGAGGCCAGGGCGCCAGCGCGGCGGGTCGTCTTAGTTAGTCGGGACGGTCGGAAATGGCTTTTCTCGGCCATTTCTGCTCCTCCAATTGGGTTGGGAGTCGCTCAGGGATGGGAAGCAGGGCGGTCAGGATCCGTGCGTGTGCCCGTTGTGCTGCGGGATCTGCCCGTTGTCGTCGAGGACGTGGAACATCGTCGACATGCCCTGGTCGGAGTGGAACTGCATGTGGCAGTGCAGCATCCAGCTGCCCTCGCCCACCGAGTCGCCGGCGATGATCTGTACGCCGAAGGAGTCACCGGGACCGAGGGGCTTGTTGTCGATGAGCGGGATGTTGTCGACCACTGCCTTGGTGTCGCCCATGATCGTGCCGGTCCGGGTGTCAGCCCAGTTGTGCCCGTGGACGTGCCAGGTGTGCATGTCGTTGCCCATGCCGACGGCGATGAACTCCACCCGCTCACCCTTGCGGGCGATAAGGCAGGTCGGGCCGGCCACCGGCCGTACCGGGTCGCAGGTGTCCGCGTCGGCGCCGCGCCGCAGGTTGATGGTCTGCCGGTCACCGAAGACGGTCACATAGGTCCGGTCCGGGCGCGGGTCGCCCTGACGGCGGACGACGAGCCCGCCGAAGAGCCCGGAGCCGACGCCCTGGGTCCCGTGCGCCCCGCCGACCATGTGGTCGTGGTACCACCAGTAGCCGGCCGTGCCTGGCGATCCGGTCTTCACGTTCCGCGGCTTGGCGTACCAGGTGTAGGTCCGCGATTCGCCCGAGCGCACGTACGAACCGCTGTGCAGCGTGCCGTCCGAGTCCTGGGTGTACTTCACGCCGTGCGTGTGCAGCGACACGCCGAGGGGATGACTGGCATCGGTGCGCAACGCGGTCAGGGTCGCCTCCGACACCTGGTTGTACAGGGTGATCGCCAGGCACTCGCCCTCGATCATCTCGATGGTCGGCCCCGGGTAGGAGGCCGTCTGCGGGGTGAGGCCGTAACCGAGCCGGACCTGGTTCGTCGCCGCGTCACGCGGCAACTCCACCGCGTACATCTTGATGGTTCGGTCCGGGCGGACGCAGCCGTCGGGCTCCTTCGCGAAGGTTCCCGAGGTGACGGCGAGGGCCGTGCCCGCGCTGGCGAGCGTCCCCACCGCCACCGCTACCGCCAGGAGCGTCCGGCGGGCGCTCGACTTGAGCCGCCCGGTCGGCTCCGGTTGGCTGTCGGTCAGTTCGTTATCCAAGGTGGTGATCCAATCGTTCGGTCAACCGCGGCTGGTGTCAGGACCAGCCGCGGTCGACATGGTTGTCAGGTGGAAATCGGCCGGTGTGGCGATGTCACGGATTCAGCGGGGCAACCCGGACGTTGCGGAAGCTGACGACGTCGGCGGCGCCGTGCACCTGCAGGCCGACGTACCCGGAGGCGTTCTGCCGGCCGGCGCTGCCCGGGTCGTCCGAGCGGGGCGGGTCGAAGACCGCGCCGGGGGTGTTGATGAACTCGTTGACGAGTTCGCCGTTGCGGTAGATCGAGTAGTGCTGGCCGACCACCCGGATCTCGAGGTCGTTCCAGGTGCCCTTCGTGGTGACCTGCGCGCCGTCGAGGTCGACGCCGCGGAAGCCGTACACCGATCCGGTCTTGTAGCGGTCGCCGTCGGCCGCGTCGAGGATCTGGATCTCGTGGCCGTACTTGATCGCCACCCACTCGGGCCGCGGCTCCTGCGGGTGCTTGTGCACGCCGGGGAAGCGGACGAAGACACCGCTGTTGGCGCGCTTGTCACCAGGCGCGTCGTCCCGCCACTGCAACTTCATCGAGAAGTCCCCGTACTGCCGGATCGGGAACCACAACATGCCCAGGCCGTTGACCGGAAGGCTCGTGATCGAGCCGTCGGCGTTGCGGGTGAAGCCGCCCGCGCCCACCTGCTCCCACTGCTTGAACGACGCACCCGAGCGGTCCAGGATCGTCTCGTAGCCGTTCTGGTTGTCCGCCTTGCCGACAGCGGAGGCAGACGCCTGGTCGATCAGCGACTTGCGTTCCGCCTTGCTGACGACACCGAGGTGAAGCAGGTGTTCGGCGATCGCCTTGACGTGCGTCACGAACTCGGCGTGGTTGAGCCAGTTGCGCTCGCTGGCGATCAGGTTGTTGATCGTGCAGCCGTCGCCGACCAGCCGGTTCGGCAGCCCGGTGTTCACCGTGCCGAGCCAGACGACCGGGCGGGTGTCCAGCACCGGGCACTCCGGGTTGTGGCTGACGGCCACCACGGTGAAGGTGACGGTTGCCGGTTCCGAAGTGTTGCCCACGCGGTCGGTGGCCCGGTAGGTGACGGTGTGCTGGCCCGGGTGGTTGACCGTGACGGGGCTGGAGTACGTGGCGTACGCCTGTCCGTCGAGGGAGTACTCGATCTTGTCGACGCCGGATTCGGTGTCGGTGGCGGTGAGGGTTACGGTGGCGGCGCCGACGTAGGAGCCCTCGCCGTCCTGCTGGCCGGAGAGCACGGCCGTCACCGTCGGCGGCGTGGTGTCCGGGTCCGGCGGCGTCACGACAGTGAAGGTGATGGTCGCCGGCTCCGAGGTGTTGCCCGCCCGGTCGGTGGCCCGGTAGGTGACCGTGTGCTGGCCGGGCTGGGTGACCGTCACCGGGGTGGTGTAGGTGGTGTACGCCGACCCGTCGAGGGAGTATTCGACCTTCTCGACGCCGGATTCGGTGTCGGTGGCGGTGAGGGTCACGGTGGCGGCGCCGACGTAGGCGCCATTGCGGTCCTGATCGCCGGAGAGCGCGGCCGTCACCGTCGGCGGCGTGGTGTCCTGGTTCCCGCCGCTGACCACCAGCAGGCCGCTCATCGCCCCGTGGCCGGGGATGGCGCAGAAGTAGTGGTAGACGCCGGGAGTCAGCACCACGTCAACCGTCCACCGACCACCCTTGCTGTCGTAGGGGTCGGCGAGGATGTTGACGTCCACATCCCGGTTGTAGGCCGGGTTGCCGGTGTCGAACGTGAGGGTGTGCTGCATGCCGCTGGTGTTGCCGGTCGCGGCGCTGTTCTCGAACACCAGCGTCGCCGGGCCCGCCACGGCGGAGGTGGGCACGGACATGTAGGCACGGAAGTCGTCGCCGGCAGTCCACGTCAGAACCTGGGCCTGCTGTTGCAGTTGACCGCCGCTGACCGCGTTGGCGAGAGCCGGTGTGAGGCCGAGGAACAGGGTGATCACCATGGTGATCACCGCGAGCGGCCGCCTGAGCGAGCTGGTGGATGTCCGGTTCGGAGGATGCGGCTGGCCGAACGCTGTGCCGAGTCTTAAGGAGACCTTGGGCATTCCCGGGCTACCTTTCACGTAGTTCCTTGGCCTACGGCGGGATGCGCGTAGACCGATGGCAGAGGGCGCGCGCCGGCCTCGCCCGGCCACCGTGCCGATAACCGGGGCGCGGTGGATGCCACGCGGTTCGGCAGGCGGGCGGGCTCGCTCGGGGAGTGAGACTGCAAAGCAAGTTGGCCGGGCAGGGTCGGGCGGCGGTCCAGACAAGACTCGCCGCGCGCCGCGAGCGGTCAGGGCCACCGTGCCTGGAGGACATGGCGCGCGCCGCCGCGCCGGCTCAAGTTGTCGTCGTTGCCCTCTACAGGAGCCACACCCGTGGAGAGTTCGTGGTGTCGGGCGAAGGTGAAGCTGACCGTTCGCCACGACCGGTCAGCCAACCGCACCGTCGGTTACCTAGCCCACACCCAACGTTTGGTGGATGAGGCTAACGGACTTCCTTCCGGCCTGTCCAGCCCTTCCGTCGATATCTGCCTCTCTTCTGGACGGAGTGGTGGTGACTTTTTTCGTACGGACGAAAAAGTTGGCTCCTCGGGTCAACGGCGGCTGCACCGCGCCCCGGCCCGGGCGGGTCGAAGCCGGCCGGCGATCCTCTGTGGCCCGACACTTCGTGGCGATCGGTGACAAAGGAATCGACAGCTTGAAGGAAAGTTTGGTTCGACGGGCTCTTTCTTTCCCCCGCAGGTAGCGATACGGTCTGCCACAGACGTAACAAGCGCGACACCTGTCGCACACGTCAAGTTGCTACGGGTCCCCGGCGGGACCCAGGGGGTGCACCCGCCAGGGGCGTGGCGAGTGCGACAGCGGCTTCGCCGCCACGGCCTTGGGCCGTGTCAGCGGAGCCCGTCCCTATATGCCCCGGACTGACGCGTTTCGGCGGCGCGTTGGCTTCGAAGACACACCGGTTCCTCTACTCGTCATCCGGCGGGCCCGCGGGTCCGCCGCAGAAAGGTGGAAGAGAATGGACGAGGTGCAACGCCGCGCTGGTGGCACCGCCATGCCCAACCCGGCGCTCACCCGGCGCCGGATCCTCGGTGCTACGGCGGGTGCCGCCGCCGCGCTCGGCGCCGCCGGCCTGCCTGTGCTGCAGACCGCTACGCCCGCCATCGCCAAGGGTGGCTGGACCGTCGAGCCGCTGATCCCGGCGCAGAACCGCGGCATCATCCTGTACAGCGTCCGCGACCGGATCACCGCCGCGCCCGACAGCAGTGGGGTGCCCTACGGTTTCGAGCGGGTGCTCGCCCGCCTCGCCGAGCTGGGCTACAAGGAGATCGAGTTCGCTGGCTACACCCAGCACACCTCGATTCTGGGCCGGCAGATCACGCCGAAGGAGATCCGCAAGATCCTCGACGACAACGGCCTGGTCGCCAACGGTACCCACACCACGATCAACAGGGCCACGTTCCAGCGGGAGCTCGACATCGCCGAGGAACTCGGCATGAAGAACATCGGCACCGGCAACGACCCGACGAGCAGCAACTACCAGGCCGACTGGGACGCCGCCGCCGACCTGTGGAACGAGCTGGGTGAGCAGGCCAAGGAACGCAAGATGCGCCTGTACACCCACAACCATGACGCGGCCTACAACTTCCTGCTCGACGCCGGTCCGCTGGACGGCAACGGCCGGCCGACCCGCTCGTCGGGCGTCCGGAAGCTGGAGTACTTCTTCGCCAAGACCGACCCGAAGTACGTCTACTTCGAGATGGACATCTACTGGGCGTACGTGGCGCGCCACCGGTACACCAAGTTCGTCAACTCGGCGGGCAAGGAGAAGGCCGACCTGTTCGACCCGATCCTGACCGTGGCGCGGCGGACCAAGCGGTTCCCGCTGTTCCACGCCAAGGACGGCACCAAGAACCCCGCGCAGACCAACGGGTACGACATGGCCCCGTTCGGCAAGGGGCAGATCAACTTCCAGCAGTTCTTCCAGACCATCGGCGAGCAGGACTTCCACCACGCCAACTGGGAGATGGACACTGCTCCCGGCGGGGCGGGCAACCTCGGCCAGTCGTTGGACTTCGCCAAGATCAGCTACGACAACATGTCCGAGCTGACGATCTACCGCAACGACTGACCGGCCTGGCGCCCTCGCGCCAGGATCCGATCGGTAACAGCGCATGGGACGCGACCCGGCCGCACATCGCGGTCGGGCGCTCCTGCGCATCCCCGTCCGGCCGGCGGCAGCGTGACGCGACGCGCCTGGCCGAGCCGCAGCCGTAGCGAAACCCGTTGAAGCGCACGCAGCCTCGTGATGCATGTGCGGTCGCACCGTGCCCGGAAGCCCGGTGCCGAGCGGTGATCTCGTGGCCGACGCTCCACTGTGGTGGAAGAACCTTGCGTCCGGTCGTGGCTCGCTTTAGCGATCACCGTGCGTAACTTCTGTCGGGGTCGGAAAAACTTTTGTTTTGACCGCGCGAAAGATCTAGACACAGAGCTCAAAGGGCTCCTACTGTGTCGGGCATGACACGCCGCTGTTGCGGCCCCGTGAACCGTTGTCGGAGGTGACACCCGTGCGCACTGTGGACTCACTGCATCTGCGCCTACTGCGCCTGCTGCGTGACCATGGTGCGATTTCCCGTGCCGAGCTGGCCGACCAGCTGGAGGCCCCTCGCCCGCGGCTGCTCGCCGAGCTGGATCGGCTGGTTGGTCTCGGTTATGTGGCGGAGGCGGGGTTGGCGGCTTCTCGGGGTGGTCGTCGTTCGACGTTGGTGGAGTTGAATCCGGGTTTGCGGTTTGCCGCGGTGGATCTGGGTGCCAGTTCGATTGATGTCGAGGTGGTGAATGGTCGGCTTGAGCCGGTGGCGGCGTATGCGGAGTCGGCTGACATTCGTTCGGGGCCGAAGGTGACTCTGCAGCGGGTCAGTGAGTTGTTACACAAGGCCAGGGTGGATGGTGCGTACGAGCGGCTGGCTGCGGTCGGTATCGGGGTGCCGGGGCCGGTGAGTTTCCGGGATGGTGTGCCGGTGTCGCCGCCGATCATGCCGGGGTGGGATCGTTTCCCGGTTCGGGAGTTGTTGACTCGGGAGCATGGCTGCCCGGCTGTGGTCGACAACGACGTCAACGTCATGGCGATCGGTGAGCGACACGGCGGCGTCGCCCGCTCCGTCAACGACTTCATGCTCGTCAAGATCGGTACGGGCATCGGGTGCGGGATCTATCTCGACGGTGAGGTCTACCGGGGTAAGGATGGCTGCGCCGGCGACATCGGCCACATCCAGGTCGAGCTCAACGGTCCGATGTGCTCGTGCGGCAACCTGGGCTGCCTGGAAGCCCTGTTCGGTGGGGCGGCGCTGGCCCGGGAAGCAACCGTGGCCGCCCGCTCCGGCGCCTCGCCCGCGCTGGCCGAGCGGCTTGCCGCCGCCGGCACGGTGGCCGCCTGCGACGTGGCCCTCGCTGCCGCTGAGGGCGACATCACCTGCATTCAGCTCATTCGGGATGGTGGCCGGCGGGTCGGCCGTGTGCTGGCCGGCATGGTGAGCTTCGCCAATCCGTCGATGATCGTCATAGGTGGAGGACTCGCCCAGTTGGGACACATTCTTCTCGCGGAGATTCGTAGCGTGGTCTACCGCCGTTCATTGCCGCTGGCCACCGGCAACCTGCCAGTCGTGCTCTCCGAGTTGGGCTTGCGCGCCGGGGTGGCCGGAGCTGCTGTGCTCGCCAGCGACGTCGCCTTCGAGCAGGCATCATGAGCGCCCAAGAGAACATCGCGGGCCGGCACCCGGCCGACGACACGCAGCACTCCGTGGTCCTACGCCTCACTGACGGGGTGAAGACGTTCCCCGGTGTACGCGCGTTGGACGGGGTGCAGTTGGAGGTGCGGGCGGGTGAGGTGCACTGCCTGTTGGGGCAGAACGGCGCCGGTAAGTCCACGTTGATCAAGGTTCTGGCGGGGGTGCATCGGCCGGATTCGGGTGAGGTCGTGTGGTGTGGCGAGCCGGCGGGTTTCGCTGATCCGCAGGCGGCGATGCGGGCGGGGATCGCCACGATCTACCAGGAGCTCGACCTGGTTGAGGATCTGTCGGTGGCGGAGAATGCGTTCCTTGGTCACGAGCCGCGCCGGTTGGGGTTCGTGCGTCGGGGCAGTATGGCGCGCCGGACGCGGGAGATCCTGGCCCGGTTGGGGCATGCGGAGATTCCGCCGGGTCGTTTGGTCCGCCACCTGCCGGCTGCGGGTAAGCAGATCGTGAGTATGGCGCGGGCGTTGTCCCACGATGCCCGGTTGATCATCATGGATGAGCCGTCTGCGGTCCTTGCTCATGACGAGGTGGGGAATCTGTTCCGGATTATCCGGGAACTCACGGCGCAGGGGATCGCGGTCATCTATATCTCGCATCGGATGGAGGAGATCCGGGAGATCGGTGACCGGGTGACGGTGCTCAAGGACGGCCGGACCACTGCCGCGAATCTGCCGGCCCGGACCACTCCGACCAACGACCTGGTGGCCCGGATGACGGGGCGCAACATTGAGTACGTGTTCCCGCAGCGTCCGGCCGGCGGGTCGGCTGGTGCCGAGTTGCTGCGGGTGGAGGGGCTGACCCGGGCGGGTGAGTTCGCTGATGTGTCGCTGAGCGT
>NZ_JBEZFI010000073.1:0-15223 GCF_040649295.1 Micromonospora sp. NPDC048999
CACTCGAAAGATCACGCGATGGCCGCGCTCTATGCCGGACGAGTTGTCCGGCGATCACGCCAACCGCGTTACACCACTATCAGGGACGCCACTGGATCAGAGGATGCCCGATCATCAGCAAGCGGTGTGGTCAGGAGGGTCGCAGGGCGGTAGCACCGCAGCTTCCCCGCCGGTACCGGATACAAGCTCCAGAGATGACCCAGGACCAGCCGCCACGACCTGGCGCAGGCCGGTGGCGCGTCTGCTCGCCGTTGCGGTGGTGGTGGGCCTCACCGCGATCGGCCTGCGCGGACGCCTCCCTGCTCCCGAGGACGTCCTGAACGCGCTCGCAAGCGCCGATTACAGCTTGATCTTGCTCGCCGCGTTGCTGCAGATCGCTTCGATTGGCGCCTTCGCGCTCCAACAGCGCCGCCTGCTCAGCAATATGAATGTGCAGCTGCGGCGCGGCTCCGCCTTTGCGATCATCCTGGCCAGCACGGCGCTCTCCATCACCGTGCCCGCAGGGCCCGTAGTCGCTACCGCGTTCACCATCCGGAAGTACCAGCATGCCGGCGCCACGCGCGAGGTAGCCGCCGCCACTGTGGTCGTGTCCGGGCTGGCTTCTATCGGCGGACTCGCCCTGCTGTACGCCGGTGGAGGCGGCGTGATCGTCGCCCGCAACCCGGCGGCGTTTCTGAACTGGCAGCCGTTAGTCGTCGTCATTGGGCTGGCCGTGCTCACCACCGCAGCCGTGTTGATCGGACGTCGTCACTCCCGCTGGTCCTCGCCGGGCGGATCGGGTGAGCGTGGTGTCTCAGGTATCGGAGCAACTCGCTACCTGCGAACCGTGCTGAACTCGGCCCGGGACGCATGGCGGGCAGGCGCTGGACTTAACGGCCGTGATTGGGCGGTGGCGCTCGCATACGCCACCGTCAAATGGCTGGCGGATCTGATGTGCCTGACCGCCGCCGCCCGATCGCTCGACTTGCCGAGTGACCTGATGACGCTCGCAGGTATCTATCTCAGTGTTCAGATAGTCCGGCAGGTGCCCCTCACACCCGGGGGCGTCGGTGTCGTCGAGACTGCCTTGGCTGCTGGGCTCACCGCCGCAGGCGCGAGTGGGATCAGCGCAGCTGCCGCCGTTTTGATTTACCGGCTGCTTTCCTGCTGGCTCATCATCCCGGTCGGCGGCATCGCCGCGTTGATGCTTCGTCGTGGCCACGACACATCGGCATGACTGCTTAGGACCCACACGTGCAAGCGCACAACTGCCACGAGGCTGATGCTCGGCAGCCCAACTCACTCTCGTGCCGCTGACCGCGTGTTACGCAGCGTTACAGCCGGTCGATCAAGACGACGCTCGGTCTTGCCGATGACAGCGCGGCAAGTGCACCTGCGAAAGGGAGCCCGCGCGCGGCGGCAGCCTGGCCCTGGAGTCAGTGCGCTTCGAGGACGAAGAAGATGAAGCAGAGGAACGACGTGCGGTCCAAGAGATGTGGAGGCAGGAGCTCGCGCGGGGTTTCGGGAGAGATGGGGGGTTCGCTGATGATCGCGAGGCGGAAGCCCGCGTTGGTGAACGCACTTGTCATCGCGTGCAACGGCCGGTGCCAGTAGGTCAGCTCCGTGGTGTGCCCGTCGAACGTGTGCTCGTCTGACCAGCGCGCGAGGGCGAAGTAGTCGGAGTCCGGGTTCGCTACCTCGTAGACGATCGGGTGGTTCATGGACAGGAGGAGGCGGCCGCCTGGCCTCAGGACTCGGCGCAGCTCAGCCAGGGGCGCAGTCCAGTCCTTCAGGTAGTGCAGGACCAGGGACACGACGACGTCGTCGAACGCACTGTCGGCGAAGGGGAGCGGCTCGCTGAGGTCGGCCACCAGCAGCGTGGCGTCCTCGCCCAGCCGCCGTTTGGCCAGCGCGACCATCGCGGGGCTGGAGTCGAAGCCGGTCATGATGGCCCCTCGCTCGCGAAGAGCCGCGGACAAGGGACCTGAACCGCAGCCGGCATCGAGGATCCGTCGACCGTTCACATCTCCGGCGAGTCCGATCATCGCGGGCCGCTCGTAGTAGCCGTTGATCAGGTTGGATTCGTTATCCGCGGAGTAGTGCTCCGCGAAACTGTCGTAGTGGTCGGCCTTCACCAGGCTGTCTCCTTAGCGTGTCCTCTGCGGTCGGGAGCACGATGCTGCCATGGAGGCGGAGACGCCGTTGCCCCCGCGCGGCGGCGCAGTCGGACGCGCGCTCATGCCGCTGACCGCGCGGGGTCGCCTGCTTCTTCTTTCGGCGTCGTCCGACTCTGGCGATGAGAGCGCACTCGATCTTTTCGTCTCTTCGCATCGTGGCCCTGGAACGCTGCGCGCTGCTGGGGTCAGGAGCGGCGTGGGTGACACCGCAAGCGACCATGAGAGGGTGACCGACGCCGTATCATCTTCCTTGGCTGCTGTGATCGACCTCATCGATGGATACATGCATCGAGTGCTGAAGGGCAAGAAGATCCGGTGAGCGTCGTCGAGGAGCTGAAGTGTGCGCTGATCGAGCTGCTCCCCGGGGACGACGTGGGGAATGCCGGCGGGCTGTACGACATCTACGCGGACTTGTCGGACATCGTTGACGGCTACCCGTTCGACTATGGCGATGGTACCGAGATGATCGCCCAACGGGAGATTCGCGACGCTGCCTGGGACTGGTTGAGCATTCCGCGCAATGCCGACGGGATAGAGACCTACGTCGACCACTGGGCTGCGAGAATTGCAGCCTTACCGACGACCGACGGAGGACAGCCATTCCGCCACCCCTGGGTTCGGTGACGCGCGGTACCTGTGCCGCGTGGGCAGGCCGGCCTCCCACCCGGACCCAACGCAGGGTGTCCGCTATGCCGCGATCCGTACGCTACGCAGAGTTACGGGAAGGGCTACTGACATGACATCGCCGCCGGACGCGCACATGTCGCCACTCCAGCATCCATGCAGCATGAGTGTCGAGGCGACGAGGTCGCCGCAGCGTTTCCGATGGTGGTCGGTGCCGTGGCCGGTGTGGCTGGTGGCCGGGCTGATGGTCGCCGGGTTGCTCAGCTTGTCGGGGGCGTACGGCTTTCACGGCGACGAGATGTACTTCGTCGTGGCCGGGCAGCATCCGGCGTTCGGGTATGTGGATCAGCCGCCGTTGACCCCGCTGCTATCGGCCGCGTCAGTCGCGGCCTTCGGGGTCTCACCGACGGCGGTGCGAATCCTGCCAGCGCTGGAGATGGCCCTAGTCGTGATCATCGTGGGGTTCATCGCCCGTGACCTGGGTGGCTCACGTCGGGCGCAGGCGCTGGCCGCAGCGACAGCGGGCGTCTCGGGCTATCTCGGGGCCGGGCATATGAACACCACCACCGAGCTGGACTTGCTGGTCTGGGCGGCCGTGATCTGGCTGCTGGTGCGGGTGCTGGCCGACGGAGACCGGCGGCTGTGGGTGGTGGTGGGGGTCAGCGCGGGCATCGGGTTGGAGAACAAAGACACCCTGCTGCTCCTCGCCGCGGGACTCGCCGTCGGGGTGCTGCTGTGCCGACGCTGGGACGTCGTCCGATCGCCGTGGGCGTGGGCCGCGGCCATCATCGCGGCCGTCATCTGGATGCCGAACCTGGCGTGGCAGGCCACGAACGGCTGGCCCCAGTTGACGATGGCCTCGCAGATCGCCGGGTACGCGGAGACGAACCGGGCCCAGGTCCTGCCGTTGCTGTGGCTGTTCACCGGTCCCTTGCTGTTCCCGATCTGCATCGCCGGCCTGGTCTGGGTGCTGGCGTCGAGGACGGCCGTGCCGTGGCGACCGCTCGGCATCGCCGCCCTCGCGGCGATGACCGTGAATCTCATCATCGGCGGCAAGGCCTACTACGCCATCGGCAACGTCCCGCTGTTCATGGCGGCCGGCGGGATCATCCTGGACCGGTGGATTGCGCGGGGCCATCAACGGCTCAAGACGGGGGCCTTCTCCGCGGCGGCCGTCGCCTCCGGCGGAATGATCGCGTTGCTGACCCTGCCCGTTCTGCCGGTCGCCGATTACGCCAAGACCACCCTGCCGGCCACAGTGCCCGATGTGGCCAACCAGATCGGCTGGCCGCAGTTCGTTGCCGCCGTGGACGAGGTCGTGGCCGGACTGCCCCCGGCGCAGCGCGACCACGCGGTGATCCTCACCAATGACTACAGCGAAGCCAGCCCGCTCATCCTCCTCGGCAAGGGACTGCCGCCGGTCTACTCGGGTCACAATTCCTACTGGAGCTGGGGACCCCCACCCGCCGAGCGCACCGTCGTCGTCCACGTCGGGGATTGGCGCCCAACGAACTGGGCTCAGTACTTCACCGACTGCCGCGATGTCGCTCATATCGACAACCGCCTCGGGATCGACAACAGCGAGCAGGACATGCCGGTCACGGTATGCACCGGCACCCGCGCTTCATGGGCGACGATGTGGCCCGCCCTCCGCACCATCAGCTGATCCAGTAACGCCCGCGCTTCGGTCCACTCAGGAGGCCCAGTCGGGTCAGGTCGTAGGAGGCCTGGTCGATGCTGTAGAGGCGGTGCAGCAGGCCGGTCATCAAGACGCGAAGGACCGCAACCAATACGTCCTGACCCTGTACCTGTCGAAAAAGGGCGTCCGTGCAGCTCGTGGGTTCCCTTGACGTCCGGGTCCGACCTTCGCCTGGTCGAGGACGTCGCCCGCACCGATCGTCACCGATGACTACGCGATGATGCCGATTCATGCTGCTGCGGCTGGCGTACCTGCGGGGTGCCAAAACGCGGTCATCGTGGCTGACCTGGCCGGATGTGGCGCCTAACAGGGGATGCCGGCACCATCGTTACTCGTGTCGCTCCGCCTGATCTACCTCATGTTCTGCCGGATCGCCGGCTGGCTGTCTCTGCTCGCCCGGACCACCGCAGCCAAGGACGTCGAGATTCTGGTCCTGCGCCACGAGAACGCGGTCCTGTGCCGACAGAACCCCAAGCCGCGCCTCGACTGGGCCGACCGCGCGGCGCTCGCCGCCCTGATCAGGCTAAGCGATTTGGTTGTTGATCCATAGTGGTCATAGAATTTCCGTTGTCGGGCGTTTTGTTGGGGATGCGGTCGGCGGAGAGTCGGGCTTGTCTGTTATTCGGGTCCGGGTGGTGCCAGGGCGGTGGCGGGTGAACCGGAAGTTGGCGTTGGCTGAGGGCGAGGCGGTGCGGACCGCGTGTGCTCGTGGGCTGCTGCGGACGGGGCTGGATGAGGCGTCCGGGGAGGTCGTGTCCCGGGCGGCGCTGGCGGAGCGGGTCGGTTGGTGTGCTGATCTGGTGGCGGGCATGGTGGGCGCCCTGCTTGGTGGGCACTGGAACCGTGTGGATGTTGATGCGCTCGCCTGCGGCGTGGATGCCGGTGGTCGGAGGTTGCCGTCGAATGCGTGGATGGCCCTGCGGCGGCTGGGTTGGACGACCACCGTCCCGGAGGGTGTACGGGTCAATGACCGGATCATGCGGATGGTCCAGGAGCAGGCGGGGCGTGTTCTGCGGTCGGTGAAGTGGCGTGCCGACCTGACCGCCGGGATCCTGTCGACGTGGCCGGCCGATCCGCGCAAGCGCACCGGCGTCGAGTGGGAGCAGCTGCGCGCGGCGATCCCGGGCGGACAGGGCCTGGCATCCAGTGTCATCAAGGGTCGTACTCGGCAGGCCGCCGCGTTCCTGGCCGCTAGCGGCCGGTTGCCGGTGGATGTGTTCGAGTTGGAAGACGTCCCGAGGGTCCCGCGGATGCTGTTGCTGGCCGCGTGTGACCGGCAGCAGGCCACCATCGAACGCAGCGACACCGACCCGGGCCGGGTGCTGCTGCGCCTGCAGTTGCCGACCCGGGCGGATCCGCGTTCGTATCGGGACTGGACGTGGGTGGCCTGCCCGATCAACCTGCCACCCACCGTCCCCGCCTCAGCGGTCCTGCACCTACCCACCCTCCGCGTCACCGGCGGCACGGTGCACGCCGATCTCGCCTACACGCATCCGGTGCCGAAGGCCAAGCACGCCGGGCACGAGGTGGCGCTGGGCGTGGACTGGGGCCTGAACACCCTCCTCACCGCCGGAACCCTCCGCCTCCGTCCGGACGGTCGGATCACCGCGCTCGGTGCCGGCGGCCAGTTCCGCGCCGCCGGCGTCCTGGCCAAACAACACCGGCTGCGCCGCCAGAGCGAGCAGCTGCAGACCAAGGCCGACCACTACCAGCGGCTCATCGACGGCCGCCCCGACGAACACCTACGGGCGAAACACGCGGTCCTGCGCGACGAGATCCAGCACGTGTCCGCCCGCCGCACGAACCTGAACGACGCCCTCGCCTGGTCCGCCGCCCGCTGGACGGTGGACCAGGCCATCGCGGCCGGGGCCAGCGTGATCTACCTGGAAGACCTGCGGTCGATGGAAGCCAAGGGCATGGGCGCCACCATGAACACGCGCCTGTCCCAACAGGTCCGCGGGAAGATCGCCGACCGCATCCGACACCTCGCCGCCGAGCAGGGCATCGCGGTGGTCACGGTCCCCGCCCGCAACACCTCCAAACACTGCCCGCAGTGCCTGACCCCGCTACAACACCGTAAGGCCCCCGACCAGCCGACCGTCGCGGGCTGGAAGTGGGCCATCTGCCCCCACCCGTCCTGTGGTTGGCAGGGCGACCGCGACCACGGGGCCTGGCGGCGTATCGCCGCCCGGGGCCTGACCCACCAAACCAAGACCGTCACGGATAAGACCAGCGGGCACATGGTGATCCGGTCGGTCGTCGACACGCTCGAAACCGCAGCCATCGTCGCCCCCACCACGAAAGCCAGCGGGGTGGACCGGTCGAAGACCGGCCCCACCGCGCGTAAGCCAGCACGCCTCGCGCCCAGGCGACGCGGGGCACCCTCCCCCACCCGACCTCACGGCCGGGCGGGCAAGCGTCCGGAGGGACACGCACCAACGGACCGACGGCTGCCCCGCGCAGCCCACCGGCACCAGAACGTGACCACGACCAGCACACCCACCACCGGCCACCAGGCCCGAGGAGCAGCGCTGGGCGCAGGATTCCATCTCCACGCCCACGCCACCCCACCCAGGTGGGAAACGATCCCGGAAACCTACTCCGACACAGGATCGCTTAGCTGATCAGGGACGCTCCTGCCACGGACGTTGAAGGCCCATCGCCTCGTCACCCCATCCACGGTCCTTCGCTGGCATCGGCGGCTGGTCGCCCACCACTGGACGTATCCCCACCAGCTCGGGCGCCCGCCGATCGACCCCGCGCTGGCCGCGCTGGTCGAGCAGATGGCTCGAGACAATCCGAGCTGGGGCTACCAGCGCATTCAAGGAGAGCTGCTCGGTCTTGGTCACCGAATCGGCGCGTCAACGATCCGCCGGATCCTCAAACGGCTGGGCATACCGCCCGCACCGGTGCGCCGCGACCACACCACGTGGCGACGATTCCTGCGCACCCAAGCATCGACCATGCTCGCCTGCGACTTCTTCCACGTGGACTGCGCGCTCACCCTCCAGCGCCTGTACGTGTTTTTCGTCTTGGAGGTCGGTAGCCGCTACGTGCACATCCTCGGCGTCACCACCAACCCAGACGGGCCGTGGACCACCCAGCAGGCCAGGAATCTGCTCATGGACCTGGGCGAGCGCGCCAACCGGTTCAAGTTCCTCATCCGGGATCGGGCCGGGCAGTTCACCGACACCTTCGAGACCGTGCTGACCGACGCCGACGTCACCGTGCTGAAGATCCCACCGCGAAGCCCGCGAGCGAACGCCTACGCGGAAAGGTTCGTCCTCACTGTGCGCAGCGAGGTCACAGACCGCATGCTCATCTTCAGCGAACGGCATCTGCGCCGCACGCTTGGTGAATACGCCCGTCACTACAACGGTCGGCGGCCACACCGAGCCCTGCAGTTGCAGCCCCCGCGCCGCAGGGCGATTGCGTAGTCGGGCAGCAGGGCCCTGATCAGGGAATCTGCGGGTGTGCGGCCTGTGTGGAGGCGAAAGAAGCGGGTGAGACCGCATCGCTGATCATGGAGTTCTCTACGCTTCATGACACCGAGGAAGACCTCACCCGCCGATGGCATCATCCCCCATCCCCGTACTGGGCGTAACGACACCCGCGACCAGCACCCCACCCGCGCCGGTCACCGATGGTGAGCACAGCGGGCTGCTGCACGCTCTGGCCGCGGTGCCGGATCCACGTGATCCCCGTGGTGTCCGTTATCCCCTGGCCGGACTCCTCGCGGTCGCGGTCTGCGCGGTACTGGCCGGCGCCTCGTCGTTCGCCGCGATCGCTGACTGGCTGCATGACCTGGACGAACAGGCCAAGGCCCGGCTCGGCTTCGACCGTGGAGTGCCGGTGGGCACCACCGTCTGGCGGCTGCTGACCCGCCTGGACGCCGGCCTGCTCACGACGGTCCTGGCCGCCTGGCTACGTGCGCGCGTCCGGCCGGACACGCCCCGACCCAAGCGGTGCCGCACGGTGATCGCCGTCGACGGCAAGACGCTGCGGGCCGCCCGCCGCCCCGACGGCAGCCAGGTCCACCTGCTGTCCGCGCTGGACACCAGCACCGGCATCGTTCTGGCCCAGGTCACTGTCGAGGCGAAATCGAACGAGATCCCCGCGTTCGCGCCGCTGCTGAACGCCGTCCAGGCCGTGCTGGGCGACCTGACCGGGGTGCTGTTCGTCGCCGATGCACTGCACACCCAGACCGGCCACGCCCGCGAGATCGCCGCCCGCGGCGCTCATCTGCTGGTCCAGGTCAAGGCCAACCAGCCCACCCTGTTCGCCCAACTCAAACACCTGCCCTGGCCACAGATCCCCGCCGGGGACCGCACCCGCGACCGCGGTCACGGCCGCCGCGAGACCCGCACGGTCAAAGCCGTCACCGTGCACACGCCCGGCGGCATCGCGTTCCCACACGCCGAGCAGGCCATGCGGATCACCCGCACCCGCACCCTCGCCTCCAGCGGCAAGACCAGCCGCGAGACCGCCTACCTGACTGTGTCGCTACCCGCCGCCGATGCTCAACCCGACGACCTGCAGGACTGGATCCGCCGCCACTGGCACATCGAAAACCGCGTCCACCACGTTCGCGACGTGACATTCCGTGAAGATCTACACCAAGCTCGGACCGGCACCGGCCCCGCCGTCATCGCTACCCTGCGCAACACCGCGATCGGCTACCACCGCACCAACGGCGAAGCCGACATCGCCCGCGCCACCCGACGCGCCAACCGTCGCCCACACGAGCTCATCACCGCTGTGACCAGCAGTAACCCGACAACGCAATGACCCTGCCCCGCGCCCCGACCGTCCCGCCGTTGACCTGACCCACGAGCGGATCAAACGCCGGCCCATCCTCGGCGGGCTGATCATCGAGTACGAGCGAGCCGCATAGCAGCCGAGCTCAGGACCAGTGGCAGGGTTTTGGAACCCCACAGGTCGAGGTGGCGTATGACCGTCAACACCTCGACTGCGGTGCCTGGTTGGCACCGCAGTCGAGGTGGTTGTTGAGGACGGTCGCAGCCGGCTAGTCAGCTCTACCGGAAGAGGCTGACCAGTTGTTCCGCTGTGACGTCTTGTCCGGCGCCGTTGTACATGGCGTTCGTGACCACGGTCCAGGCGGCTCGGGGCCAGGTGCGGAAGGTGATGTGGCCGCCGGCGATGGTGGCCTCACCCTTGCCGACGTCGAATGTGGCGATATTGGTGGCGCCGCCGATGGCAGAGGTGCCGTGAGCGTAGCCGCTGACGAGCAGGTTGTCCTCCTTCGGGTATGTGGAGGCGACGCGGGCGTTGCCGGTCACCTTGAACGCTGCGTCGTTGTTGAACCAGGTCGGCCAGGATTCGGGCATCCCCCAGGCCGCCGGGACATCGACGTCGTAGTGGTGCTTGAGCAGGGCTCCGGGTGCGTTGAACGTGGTCCGGTTAGTGGGCGTGATGTTCTGGACCGGCAGACCAAGCGACGTGGCCGCGGTGGTGGAGGCGCTGCCGAGCGCGACGAGGTTGCCGCCTGCCTCCACGAACTGCTTGAGCTTGTCGAGTCCATCGGGTACGCCTCGGGCCCAGTGAAACTCCGAA
Organism: Micromonospora sp. NPDC048999; assembly: GCF_040649295.1. Lineage (NCBI taxonomy): Bacteria > Bacillati > Actinomycetota > Actinomycetes > Micromonosporales > Micromonosporaceae > Micromonospora > Micromonospora sp. NPDC048999. Next base: position 10,054 of record NZ_JBEZFI010000073.1, read on the forward strand.
GGGTTCTTGTCGGGATCGAGGCCGCGCGTGATGGTGTTCGCCGAGATCCCCGGGGCGAGCACGATGGTGTCGTACTTGCTGCTGAGGTTGGCGTAGTCGTCCGCGGTGACGACCTGGTAGTTCACGCCGATCTGGTCGAACATCCACATCATCCACCCGCCGGGCATGTTGTTGGCCCCGCGAATGAAACCCACCCGGGTGTGGTCCTTCAGTTTGACCGCAGCGACCTTGGGGACCGCGTTGGCGGCATATACCGGTAGGCCCGTCTTTTGGCTGGCCTTGGTCAGCACCTGGCGCGCCTTCGGTTCCTTGGACGGTACGAGCACCGCACCGGCGGGCAGTTTCCTACCCTCGACCGTGATAGCGGCTTTGGCACGGTACGTCGGTACGGCCGAGTCCTGCAGATCAGCGATGACCTGACCCAGACCGTACGAGGTGGGGCTGAGGACGTAGGCGCCGTTCTGACCGGGGTGGGCCGGCATCTGCTGCTTTACCGGGTCGATGCCCTTGATCCGCGTCGTGATCGCCTCGAAGGGCTTCGTCACGGCGTCGACGTCGACACCCATGAACAGCGCGATGTTGTCGGTGGTCTCGCTGTACGGCATGATCAGCGGGCATTCCGCGCACTTGCGTGCGCTGTCCGGGTATTTGTCGATGCGAAGTAGCTGATCAACCCAGCGGCCCATCGGTTGGCTCGTCTTTAGTATGTAGGAGCCCTCGGAGTAGGTCTTGTCGCCCGCGGTGAACGCCCTCGTGGCCTGGTCGATCTCCACCTGGCCAAAGTCCAAAACCTTCAGCATGTCGTACAGGGCGTACGGATCGCGCTGGTTCGCCGAAACGACGTACGCGTACGGGCCACCATCCCAGGTCTCGCTGTTTCGATTGGATAGGTAGAGGTTGTTGTACAGCCACGACTTAGGGTCCGTGGCTACCGTCTTCATGCCCGAGTAGGCCGCGGCGTCCCCGTACTCCACAATCTGCTTGAGCGACCAGGTCTTGCGGTCATATGGCAATACCGACCGCAACGTCTTGTTGGCCGGCTCGAGGATCTTGTCAGAGGTGTAGGTGTAAGCGAGGTCCTTGGCCGATGCGATTTCGGTCAGCCAGGTCGACGTACCCAGAAATGGGCTGTAGCCGATGACGTCGGCGTTCCATAGAATTCCGTATGCGTCATTCCACTTTGAGCCCTTCTTGCCTTCCGCTACGAGGTCGCGCTGCGTCTGCATCCCGAGTGCGTTGGACGCAGAGACCACGATCGGATCCAATGTCTCGGACATCGGCTCGTCCCACGGGGGCGACCAGATCCGCGGGGCTGTCGTTCCCGCTTGGTGCATGTAGTGCTGCGCGACCGGGCGGTACTTTTGTTCGAGCCTGACCCGAGTCTGCGACTCCTTCTGGGTCACCATGAACCAGTCGCGGTTGTTGTCATGCCCGGCGTAGTGGTGGTACAGATCCGGATAGGTCCGGTCGAAGTTGGTGCCTGCCGTCTTGTTGAAGTGGTCGACCACTAGGTGCTGCCCGTCGGGGTTCTGAGACGGGACGATGAGCAGGATCACATTGTCGAGGACCTGCCGAGTGAACTCGGAATTCTCCGTCGCCAGCCGGTGCACGACATTGACCAGGGACTGGGTGGGGCCGACTTCTGTCGAGTGGATCGTCGCCTCGATGTAGTAGACCGGCAGGCTCTGGGAGGCGAGCTGGCTGGCATACTCATCGACGGGGATGCCCGCCCTCTTCGCCTCGGTCTGCATCACCCGCGGGTCGGCCAGGCGCTTGTTGATGTCAAGGACCTGGTTGATTCGATTGAGGTTGTGCTTGTTGCTCATCAACAGGATCGGGAAGTCGTTGCCGAGGGTTGTCCGATCCACAACCTGGTACTCGACCTCGTCGGAGCGGTCCGCGATGACTTTGAAGTACCGCTTGATGCTGTCAAAGTCGGCGAGCCTCCCCTCATCGCCCATCTCAAAGCCGAAGAATTCCTTCGGTGTCGGTACACCCTTGACCTTGACGCCGGCCTGAGCTGGTGGCCGCTCGAGAACCTGGGCCTGCACGGGCACAGATACGAGCCCCACCATGGCCGTGACAACCGCCACTGAGACTAAGTGCCGTAACCTCATCGCGCCTCCTCGCACGAGAAACCGGTGGCGATAGAGTCGCGGCAATGCGATGCGATGGTCAACCACTACCAATCGGTAAGGCCAGAAACGAAGACGATCTTCTTGTTATCAGCTACTCCTGGGACCATTCGTCCGCCAAGTCGCGCGAATTCGCACATTTGGTCCGCGCCGATGCGGAATCCAGCGTCAGAAAGTCGACCCCGGGGTACGCCACCGGCCCGGATCTTGCTGGCGCCATCGCGGGGGGTTTTGTCGCGAATATGGCATCAGTCGGACAGATCGGCCGACGCGGTGGACCGGCGTTTGTGCCTTGTTCAGATCGCACTGGCCATCTCGGCGAACGCCGCAGCGATCCGCGTGGCGGGTGGGGGTCGACGGCGAGTTCGTAGTGTCCGCGGCGCAGGTTCCGCATGAAGGCGTGTCCGGCGATAATCACTTGGGCTGTCCGGTCGTTGCGTAGTCCGCGCATCGGTCTGAGGCGATGCTTGAGCTGGCTGTGGTCGGCTTCGATCGGTGTACCGTGCCGAAACTAGACGCACGAGCTGTGAGCTGGGGTTTCGCCTGGCTACCGCATGATCGGTTCATGACAGTTCGGCTGCTGTATCTGATCATGGTTCGGGTGTTCGGCTGGCTCGCTCTTCTTGCCAGGGGCGATGCCGCCAAGCGGCACTGGACGTATCCGAACCGGTCGGGTCGTCGGCCGATCAGCGACGAGGTGCGGGATGATGCCTTGGGTGGCGCCCCAGGGCAGGCGTTCGCCGGTGCGTTTCCATAGGTGATCGTAGCGGCGGCCGCTAATCGGCTGACCATCGCGGTAGCGCAGCAGCCGATCGGTGGGCAGGGCGGCACCGCGGGCCTGGGCGTGCTCGTAGAGGTGTTCGGCGAGGTCAAGGGTGATTGGCTGCCACCGCACGACGCCGTTCTTCTCGGTGAGGCGGACGAGCCCGTTGGTGCGGTCCAGGTCGACGAGTCGTAGGGCGAGGGCGCCGCCGCGCCGGCAGGCGGTCTCGGTGTGCAGGCGTAGCAGGAGGGCATCGAGGATGACGTCGTTGCCGCTGGTGCGCGCCACCGCGTTGATCTCCTCCAACTCCTTCGGTGTCAACGCGCGGCGGGTGCTGGGCATGCGGCGGGGTTTGGCGACGCGGTGGGCGGGACTGGCCGAGGCGTCGATCAGGCCGTCTGCGATGGCCCGGGAGTAGAAGGCGCGGGCGGCGGCGATGACATGCGCGCCGGCGTGGCGGCCGTTGCGGCTGTTACGCCGTGACCGCGCCGTCATGGTCGTCTGCTGTTTCAGGGCCTCGACGTCGCTGGCCGCGACCGCGTCCAGCGGTCGGTCGCCCCAGACGGCGGCCATGCGCTGCCAGTAGGTGCCGTAGGTGCGTTGGGCGCCGGGGCCTGCTGCGGCGATGACGACCTCGACGCCGGGACGCTCAACGGAGAACGCAGCGTACTGGCGGCACGCCAGCGGCCTGGACTGCCGAAGACTGAGGGATGCTTCTCTGGCTGGTGGGTCCGCTGGTCGGCTGCGAGCAACCGACCAGTGCCACTATCGCAGGGGACGTCGGTGTCGCATAGCGGACGGGGACGTCCAAGCCCTCGACCTCGGCCGACCGTCAGGGCAAGGGCACGCCGACCGCCCACCCCCCATCTGACGAGCGCTTCCGAGCTTATGCCGCAATGATTTCGGCACCACGCCGATTTCATTGTATGATTGCCGCATGCTGTACCAGACACCCGTGCTCACCGATGACGACAAGCGCGTGCTCGGCGAACTGGACACCATGCGGGACAACCTGCGATACCAGATCGCTGAGCCGCACCGCTGGACAGGACAACTCCGACGCACCCTGATCGCCCACGCCATCCAGGGCTCGAATTCGATCGAGGGCTACCAGGTGTCCCTGGACGACGCAGCCGCAGCCGTCGCCGGAGACGAACCGGTGGAGACAAGCCCGCAAACCTGGGAGGTCATCACCGGCTACCGGGACGCCCTGACCTACGTGCAACAGCTCGCCCGCTCGCGCGAGTTCACCTGGCAACACATGCTCGTCAACGCGCTTCACTTCATGATGCTTAGGCATGACCTTGCCAAGTGGCCGGGCCGCTTCCGGCCCGGAGACATCCACATCGATGAGGCACACACCGGCCGACGGGTCTACACCGGGCCGGACGCAGACGACGTCCCTTCGTTGATCTCCGAGCTGATCGAATGGCTGACCGACGGCGAACCGGAAACCCCGCTGATCGTACGGGCCTCAATGGCTCACCTGAACCTGGTCAAGATTCATCCCTGGCGAGACGGCAACGGCCGAATGGCCCGCTGCCTACACACTCTCGTACTCGCCCGCGACGGTGTACTCGCCCCAGAGTTCTCCTCGATCGAGGAATGGCTCGGCGTCGGCCGTAACACATACGCCTACTACGACGCCCTCGGCGAGGCGGGCGGCCGACACTGGCAGCCTGATAACGACACCAGCAAGTGGATCCGGTTCTGCCTCAGCGCCCACCATCAACAGGCCCAGCTCGTCCGGCAACGCATTGATCAGGCCGCGCATCTCTGGGAACTGCTCGACACCTGGTCACGGCGCAACGGACTGCCCGAACGGGTGGTCAGCGCCCTACACCTCGCCGCTACCGGCGGCCGAGTACGCCGCACCCTCTACCAACGCGACGAAAACCTCACCGACGACCAAGCGACCCGCGACCTTCGCGCACTGGTACGGGCCGGCATGATCGACCAGCACGGCGAGACCCGAGGCAGGTTCTACCTCGCCTCACCCGCGCTTCGCGATCTCGCCGCTCCAGCACTCCGCCCGAAGGAAATCATCGACCCGTACCGGCAGTAGGGCGCAGGCCCTACAACCGCGAGCCCCACCATGCTTCGCCGGTCCGCCGTGCCGCGTGATCACGTAGCCACCGCCAGCACACGCGTGAGCACGTGCGAAGGCGACCCCCCTTAGTGGTCCGCGCCGTAAGTTCTTCGGGGGTTATGTGGCGAGGGCCGGTGCGGCAGGCTGGTGGTCGCAGCCGGAGGGCTGTTGGGGGTTTGGCTC
>NZ_JBEZFI010000074.1:0-13993 GCF_040649295.1 Micromonospora sp. NPDC048999
TCCCGAAGACCGTGTGACCACCAGCCCGGAGATTTCATGTCCATCAGCCCGGAGTGAACCGTCCGCCCACCCAGATTTTTGCGTGTCCGCTGGCACATCGCGCAGCCGCAGGCACGCCAGCGTCGCCAGGTAGCCGCCCGCGCTGTCGCCGGCCACCGCCCACGGTTGCGCCCAACGCAGCACCGTGGCCACGTCGTCGATTGCCGGCCGGGCACGGATGCTCGGGTGCGAGCCGATAGTCCACGGCGAGCACCTCGACTCCGCATGCGGCGGCGATGCGCCGGCACGTGCGATCGTGCGTGTCCAGATCGCCGATGACCCATGCCCCTCCATGTAGGAACACCAGCACGGGACGCGGCTCGCCGTGCCCGTACCGGCGCAACGCCAGCCCGCCGGGCCCGGGGAAGTCTTCCACGAGCGGCAGCTCGGGCCCTCTGGGCCGTTTGCCGTTACGAGCGTGGATCTGCTCGCGCAGTTCTCTCAGGTCGGGAATCGCCACAGGAGGCATTCTCGCATCGTGGGCCCTGCCATCCCGTATACCGTTGGGCCGCCCTCCTGGGGGGCGGGCCACCGCCCGGCCAGCCACGTCTGGCTACCTATGCTGGTCACCTCGCCCGGTGCCGCCGCAGCCCTCGTCCGCGTGGCCTGTTCATGTTGGAGCATCGAGGAGTTGTTCCAGGCCGGCAAAGGCGAGATCGGCCTGGACCACTAGCAGGTCCGCGGCTGGACCGGCTGGCACCGATTCATCACGCTGGCCATGTTCGCCCTGGCCATCCTGACCGTCCTTGCCGCCATCACCACCGAACAGCCCGACCCCGACCCGGAGATCATCGCGTTGACCGCCGCCGAGATCCGCCGACTTCTCAACGCCTTCGTCCTCACCCTCCCGCTACCACCAGCGCACACCCTGCATTGGTCAACCTCGTGACGAACATCCCAAGCCCGAGCCCGGCGATCCCACTACCAGCGCAGACTCGACCGCCACGTCAGCCCGCAGGGCAAGTGACGTTGGAGTATTAGGCCCATCCCGTTGGGAGTGAAAGTCGCCGCGTCCACGGTCTGGGAGATCCTGCGCGAGGCCGGCATCGATCCCGCACCGGACCGGGCCGCCACCGCCTGGACGCAGTTCCTGCGCGCGCAGGCCGAGGCGATGCTGGCAGCAGACTTCATCGAGACGATCACGATCACCGGCACGAGGATGTACATCCTCGCGTCCATCGAGCACGCCAGCCGCCGCATCCGCATCCTCGGCGCAACCGCACACCCGACCGCCGCCTGGGTGACCCAGGCCGCCCGGAACCTGGTCATGGACCTGCAGGACGTCGCGCCGAACGTCCGCTACCTCATCCGCGACCGGGACGGGAAGTACCCGGCGCTGTTCGACCAGGTCCTCGCCGACGCGGGGATCACTGTCGTGCGCAGCGGCGTCCGGATGCCCCGAATGAACGCGATCATGGAACGCTGGGTGCAAACCTGCCGCTGGGAGCTGCTCGACCGCACACTGATCTGGAACCAACACCACCTGCTGCACGTGCTGCACCAGTTCGAGATCTTCTACAACGAGCACCGGCCGCACCAGGTCCTCGCCAACGCCCGTCCACTCGCACCACTACCCAAACCGATCACCGACCCGGACCGCCTCGCCCATCTGAACATCCACCGACGTGACCGCCTCGGCGGCATCCTTCACGAGTACGAACATGCCGCCTGACCTGCCCGGATGGAATTCTCGCCAGGCACAGGCCCGGGGCCCGTTCTGGTTCCGTGTCAGCGGTGGTGGGCGGCGGCCACCACGGCTTGGCCGAGGGAGATGCCGCCGTCGTTCGGCGGCACTCGCGAGTGCACCAGCGGCCGGAGTGCCGCTGCCTCCAGCCCGCACACCACCTGGTCGAGCAGCAGCACGTTCTGGAACACGCCGCCGGAGAGCGCGACGTCGGTCAGGCCGGTGCGCTCCCGCACGACCGTCGCCGCCCGCACCACGGCGTCGGCCAGGCCATGGTGGAAGCGCGCGGCGATCCGGCCCCGGTCCACGCCGGCGCGCAGGTCGTCCACCACGCACCGGACGAGCTGGCGTCCGACGTCGGCCAGCGGCAGCGGGCCGACGGCCTCGGTCCGGTAGCCGCCGCGCTCGGTGGGATCCGCCCGCTGCTCCAGGGCGATGGCGGCCTGCCCCTCGTAGCTGACGCGGTCGCGCAGGTCGAGCAGCGCTGATACGGCGTCGAACAGCCGGCCCGCGCTGGAGGTGCGCGGCGAGTTCAAGCCGCTGCGTGCCAACGCCACCATCGCGGGCCACCGCCGCTCGTGCCGCCGCAGCACCGGCAGGTCCGGCAGCGCGTCGCCGTAGACCTCGTCGAGGTATGCCACGGCCATCCGCCACGGCTCGCGGATCGCCGCCGGCCCGCCGGGCATGGGCACCGCGTCGAGGTGGCCGACCCGCTCGAATCCGGTCAGGTCGGCGACGAGCAGCTCGCCACCCCAGAGCGTGCCGTCCGTGCCGAACCCGAGACCGTCGAACGCGACGCCGATCACCGGGCCGGGCTCGCCGTTGTCGGCCAGGCAGGCGGCGATGTGGGCGTGGTGGTGCTGCACGCCGACCAGCTCGACGTCCTCGCGTTGCCGTGCGTACTTCGTCGACAGGTACTCGGGGTGCAGGTCGTGGGCGACGACCTGCGGCCGGATGTCGAAGAGTCGACCGAAGTGCGCGATGCCGTCGGTGAACGCGCGAAGCGTCTCGTAGTTCTCCAGGTCGCCGATGTGGTGCGAGACGAACGCGCGGCGCCCCTTCGCCAGGCAGAACGTGTTCTTCAGCTCCGCGCCGCAGGCCAGCACCGGGCGGTCGAACCGCCACGGCACGGGCACCGGCGCGGGCACGTACCCCCGGGACCGCCGCACCGGCAGTTCCCGGGCCCGGAACACGCGGACCACGGAGTCGTCGGTGCGCACGTGGATGCGCCGGTCGTGGGTCAGGAAGCCGTCGGCGATGCCCGCCAGCCGCGTGCGGGCGTCGTCGTCGCGGTGGGCGATCGGCTCGTCGGAGGCGTTGCCGCTGGTCAGCACGATCGGCGTGCCGAGCCGGCCGACCAGCAGCTGGTGCAACGGCGTGTACGGCAGCATGACGCCCAGGTCGCGGTTGTCCGGCGCTACCGACGCGGCGACCGGGGCGTCCGGTCGGCGGGGCAGCAGCACCACGGGACGGCGGGCGCCGGTGAGCACCGGCACCGCCGCCGGCGGCACGTCGACCAGGGCGCGGGCCGTCGGCAGATCGGCGGCCATGACGGCGAACGGTTTCTCCTCCCGGCGCTTGCGGGCGCGCAGCGCGGAGACGGCCCGTTCGTCGTCGGCGCGGACGGCCAGGTGGTAGCCGCCGATGCCCTTGACCGCGACGATCCGGCCGTCGCGCAGCCACCGCACGGCGGTGTCGAGGGGCGGGCTGTGGACCGGGTCGCCGGCCGCGGTGATCAGCCGCAGGGCGGGACCGCACGCGGGGCAGCACACCGGCTCGGCGTGGAATCGGCGGTTCGTCGGATCGGCGTACTCGGCGGCGCAGTCCGGGCAGAGCGGGAACTCGGCCATGGTGGTGGTGCGGCGGTCGTACGGCACGTCCGTGACGATGCTGAACCGTGGGCCGCAGTTGGTGCAGTTCGTGAACGGATAGCCGTGCCGGCGGTCGGTCGGGTCGGACAGCTCCGTCAGGCAGTCCGGGCAGGTGGCGGTGTCCGGGGAGATCAGGACGTCCCGGCCGGCGCCGGTGACGCTGGTGACGATGATGAAGCCGGGCTGCCCGGTCGGCGCGACGGTCTCGGTGGTGACCCGCTCCACCTGGGCCAGCGCCGGTGCGCGCCGACTGAGGTCCGCGACGAAGGCGGCCAGCCGGTGCCCGTCCCCCTCGACCTCGGCGAAGACGCCGCCGGTGTCGTTGCCGACGAACCCCGCGAGGCGGTATTCCGTGGCGAGCGCGTGCACGAACGGGCGGAAGCCGACACCCTGCACGATGCCCTCGACGCGGACGTGGAGCCGCTCCACGCTGGTCAGGTCCATGGCTGCCGTCAGAGTTCGCCGGCCAGGGCCTGCTGGGTGAGTTCCCAGAGCACGTGATAGAGCGTGGTCTGCGCCTCCTGCACGCGGTGCACGGATACTGACGGCACCACGAACAGGTGGTCGACGACGTCGGATTCGGCCAGCCGGCCGCCCTCGTAGCCGGCGATACCGATCGTCACCATGCCCCGCTGGGCCGCCTCCGCGAGGCCCCGCAGGACGTTGGCCGATCCCCCGCTCGTGGACAACCCGACCGCGATGTCCCCGGCGCGGCCGAACGCCGCCACCTGCCGGGCGAAAACCACGTCGAACCCCACGTCGTTGGCCAGCGCCGTGATCAGGGCGACGTCGTGGGTCAGCGAGATGGCCGGCAGCGGGCGGGCGGCCGTCGGTGGGTGCAGGAACAGCTGCGCGACGTCCTGAGCGTCGGTGCTGCTTCCGCCGTTGCCGAAGGCGTACAGCGTGCCGCCGGCGGTGAAGGCCGCGGCGCACCGGCGGGCGCAGTCGACCAACCGCTGCCCGTGCTCGGCGACCAGGGACCTGCGCAGCGCCACGATCTCCGCCGCCTTCTCGGCGGTGGACGTCGCGACCGCGGCGAGCACCGCGTCGACGTCGGCCGGACGGGCGTCGAGGAACGGATAGAGCGCCCCGAGGGCGCCCTCGACCCGGGTGCTCAACGGGCCCTGCCCACCACGGCGATGGCCTCCTTGGCGTGCACCAGCACGATGTCGCCCGGCTCCACCTCGACCAGGGCGACGCTGACCTCCTCCGGACCGGCGTCGGTGTCGACGACGGCCAGGCCGTCGCCCGTCAGCTCGCGCACCCGGACGGCCACCGCCGCGTCGGAGCAGGTGACGCAGTGGTCGTCGCCGTGGCATTCCGGCGCGGTCGATGGTTTCACCGGATCTCCTCGCGGTCCAGCAGCCCCGAATGCTCGAAGAACACGTGCACCAGTTCCCACAGCACGTGGTAGATCGTCACGTGCACCTCCTTGACGATGCACGGATCGTCGCAGCGGGCGACGACGACGTGGTCGGCGACCGCGTCGCGGGCGATGTCGCCGCCGTCGCCGCCGAGCAGGCCGACGGTGAGCAGGCCGAGGTCGCGGGCCGTGGCGAGGCCCCGGCGTACGTTGGCGCACCGGCCGTCGGCCGACAGGCCGAGCGCGATGTCCTCGGGCGCGGCGAGCAGCCGCAACTGCGCGGCGAACACCTCGTCGAAGCCGTCGGCGCGGGCGATCCCGGTGAGGGTGGCGGCGTCGTTGGTCAGCGAGATCGCCGGCAGGGCCCGCTTGCCCACGATGACCGGGTGGACGAACTCGACCACGACGTGCTGGGCGTCGGTGGCCGGCCCGCCGTTGCCGAACACGATCAGTTTGCCGCCGTGGTGGAAACGCACGGCCATCTCGTAGCAGGTGCGCGCGATCCGCTGCGCGTCGGCGGCGAGCGCTTCCCCGGGCGCCAGCCGGCGGGCGAACGCGCGGTCGACCGCCGGGATCACGGACGATGGCATGGTCCTCCAGTCACCTTCGGACGGCGGCGTACGGATCGCGATGCCCGCCACGGGCCCGCTCGACAGCGTCCGCCGAGCGCCGCAGGCAGGCGCCGATGACCTGGTTGAGGTACGCCAGGTCGGTGACCCACGAGCCCAGGTCGTCGCGGCCCTTGGCGGTCAGCGTGTAGCACCGGCGCGCCGGCCCCCCGCCGTCGGTCTGCCAGGCCGACGTCACCGACCGGTCCCGCTCCAAGCCGCGGAGCACCCGGTAGACGTGACCCGGCTCGACGTCGGACACGCCCATCGCCGCGAGTCGCTCGATCAGGTCGTACCCGTGGCCGGGCCGTTCAAGGATCAGCAGCAGGAGGAACGGGTGCAGGAGGCCGCGCAGCTCACGTCCCTGCATGCTCGATCCCTCCCCCGACGCGGGCCACTGTTGCTTTGCGCAGCTAAGCACAGATATGGGTGGGGTATGCCGGGTTCTCCTATTCGGGGTGCGGGCGAATCAAGGGATTCAGCAGCGGACGGCATCGCCGGTCTGTGACCCTGACCGCGTGGGCGAAGCACCGGGGGGTGAGGCCGTCGAGCTGCGCGTACACGGGGTGTCGGGCGCCTCGGCCGACAAGATCCTCGATCACCCGATCGTGGTGCGCGTCGCCGGGGACCGGTACGCCGGGTTCTACCGGCCCCGCCCGGAGACCGGCGCGGCCGGGGGCGCCACCCCCGGGATCGCCGTCGAGGCGTACCGCTGGGGCGCCCTGACCGCCGGCGCCGCCGCGCGCACCGCGTCCATGCTGCTGCTGTTGCCGTTCATGCTGGTCAACCTCGCGATCTGGCTGCGCCCCACGCCAAACGACCGGTTCGGTCTGCTCGGCGCACTGTGCCGCCTGCTCGCCGGCAGCCTCACCGCCGCCCTCATGCTCGCGATCGTCGGGGCCACGGTGAACCTTGTCGGCTGGCAGTGCGTGCCGTACGCCGAGTGCCGCGCCGGCCGCGCCTACCTGTCCTGGCTCGTGGTGCTGCCGATGGGTCCGCGCCTGGCCCTGCTGTCGCTGATTCCGCTGGTGACGCTGCGTCTGTTCTGGGCGATCGGCGCCCGGTCGGCGCGGGCGTTCGAGGGCTTCGGCCCGGGCTCACCGGAGCCGAAGCCCTCGGAGCTGACCGAGAGCCTCACCACGCCCGGGTTCTGGGACGACGAGCGGATCACCTCCTGGCTGCGCCAGATCCACGTCGGGATCGGCGCCGGCACGGTCGACGTCAGCCTGCTCGCCGGGGTCACCGGCGGGCGCAGCGTGATCGGCCCGTTGCTGCTCTACACCGCCGCCGCCCTGGTGGTGTTCTGTGCAGTGCTGCTCTGCCTGCCCGTGCCGACCAGCCCAGCGCAGGCCCGTCGCCTCCTGCGCCCGCTGTGGCTGACCGTTGCCGTGGTGACCGTCCTGAGCCTCGCCTACGCCGCGCTGGCCCGCTCGGTGCAGCCGGTGGTCGGGCAGTTGCCGGGCTACGAGGGCAGCGTCGGCGGCCTGATCGCGACGCATGGCGTCCTGCTGGTGGCCATCGCCGTGGTCACCCTCGCCCGCCAGAAGGCGAATCCGACCGGCAGTCAACCGTTGCTGCGCGGACTCGGCACACCGGTCGTGGCGGCGTTGTCGGTCAGCGTCGCCGCGGCCTTCACCGCAACAATCGATTTCCGCGTCGCCGACTATCTCGACCGGGGCTTCATCCCCGATCCGATCTCGCCGAACCCGCCCTCCTACGGTCCCCTGGTGCCGCCGGTCGCGTACTGGTGGGCGGCGATCGCCGGACTCGTCGCGCTACTGCTGGTGGCCGCAACCGCCTCCGCGACGTACCTGTCCACCCGTTGGCGGCGAGACGCCCGGGCCGAACGCATCGTCGAGCAGGACTACCCGCACGCGCCACCGGACGCGGCGGCCCGGGTGCGCCTGGTCCGGAAGACCATCGCCAGGTCCCGCCTGACCGACGAGCTGGGCCCGATGCTGATCGCGTTCTTCGTGATCTCTTCGTTGGGCCTGGCCACCGTCGCACTCGACCTGCTCGGGATCGGTCCCACTCAGCTTGCGGCCCGGCTCAGCGGGCAGTACCGCGGCATCGGAATGCTCGCCGCGTACCTCACCGACGCCGGAATCTGGGTCATCAGCCTGCTCGTCGTCGGCCTCCTCTTCCTGGGCTACCGCGCGTACCGCTCGCGCGAGACCCGCCGCCTCGTGGCGGTCCTGTGGGACCTGGGCACCTTCTGGCCCCGCACCGTGCACCCCTTCGCGCCGCCCTGCTACGCCGCTCGGGCGGTGCCCGAACTGACCAAGCGGGTGGCCGCGCTCGCCGCGCGGGGACCGGTGGTCATCTCCGGCCACAGCCACGGCTCCGTCCTGGCGGCGGCCACCATCCTGCAACTGCCACCGGCCGCCCTGGGCAACGTCGCGCTACTGACCCACGGCTGCCCCCTGCGCCGCATCTATGCCCGCCTCTATCCGGCCTACCTTGGGGATCAGGTGCTGTGCGACCTGGGTGACCGGCTCGACTGGCGGTGGCGCAACCTCTGGCGGGACACCGACCCGATCGGGGGTCCCCTCTTCGAGCACCACCGGGGCGCGCGGCCGGCCTGCGACAAACCGGCGACCGGGTCCGTCGACATCCGGCTCCGCGACCCCCGCGCCATGACCATCGACCCGGCCGACACCGTGCCACCGCCGCTGGAAGGCCACTGGCCCTACCACACTCAGCCGGAATACCAGGCGACCGTACGGGAACTCGCCGCCCTCGCCGGCCGGGCCGGCCAGGGCGGCACGAACAATCCCGTGGCGGGACCGGAGCCGCCGCCGGCGTGACCGTCCGCCGACACCCCGGCGATCAACCGGTCACGCACCCGGGGAGGCCAGGTCTCGCTCGCGTACGGGCATAGACTGCGGCCACGCCGTTCGACCGCCGGGAGGCACCCGTGGCCAGCGAAGAGGTAGACCTGCTCGATCAGGTACGGCGGATCTGCACCACGTTTCCCGAGGTGACCGAACGCCCCAGCCACGGCACGCCGACGTGGTTCGTCAACGGCAGGAAATCCTTCGTGCAGCTGTGGCCGGAGGGGCACCACCACGACGAGTTCCCACACCTGTCGCTGGGTGGGGTGCCCACTGCCGGGGCCTGACCCCGGCTACGCGTGAGCCCCGACCGCCCGGGGCCGGGACTCGACAGCTCTACCGGGGTCGCGTGTAGGCCCTCCCCCGGTTCGGGGGCCGCAGGTTTTCGGTCTGGTTGTAGATCGCGGCGCGCACCGCTCCGAACGCCACCCCAGGGGCCCGTTTCACCCGCTCGAAGTCCTCCATCACCCGCGCGATGATCGCCAGCCGGCTACGGGCGTCGAACAGCTCCCGGCGGGCGGCCAGCAGCGACGACTCCAGCCCCTTCACGCGCTCCCGCAGCCCGGCCAGTTCGGTTTCAGGGTCCATCTCGCCTCCAGGTCCCGGTTCTGGGGTGCGGCACCCCCGCCCACCGGCCTCGGGCTCCAGCAGGCGGGGGCCTGCTACCGATCGCACACCCTCCATTACCCCCCTGTCAATCCTGACGCGCTCACGTGGGCAGGTGCATGTGTGCGCGCCAGGATGGGTAGACCGGTTCATGTCTACCGTCGTTGGCATGGGTGAGGGTGAGGTGCCGGGCCCGCTCGTCGGGCCAGCCGAGATTCAGGAGATGCTCGGGGTTGGCCGGTCGCGATTCCGGCAGATCATCTTGCACCCGGCATTCCCGAAGCCGTTTCAGACCTTGCAGCTCGGCTCGGTCTGGCTGCGCTCCGACGTCGTGCAGTACATCGCCGAGCACCGTCGCCCCCGGCTGGCAGACGAGGACGAGCAGGGGTAGACGAGACATCTCGGAGCCACACGGAGACACGGAGAGGTCCCGGGGGCAGTCGTCATACCCCCAGGGCCTCTGGCTTTCCGTGAATCAGTCGGCGGGCTGGCAGGCGTGATCCTCCGCGATGTCGTGTAGCTGCCGGGCCTGGCCGACGTCCCCGCCCAGTAGTCGAACCTGCAGACCTTGCAAGGCACCTTGCAGTGCTCGTGCTCAGGCAGCAGCGCGCCGATCGCCTGGTTCAACTCGCACGATGTCCTCCAAGCAGTCCACAGGTGACGTCATGAGCGGCCCGGCGTTGCGAGACCTGATCAGGTCTTGGGCCTGAATCGCAACCCAGTACGGGCCGGTCAGCGGTTCCAACGGGTCCTCGTCAACTTGGGCGACGAGCCGCCGCGCCTCCTCAGTGGCGTACTCCACTTGCCCTTCTCGGCGCTCGTCGCGGTCTCCGGCAGCGACGGACTGAGGTGAACAACCGCTGGAGGACTGGCGCATAGGCGGGTTACGAGAAAGGCCGACCGGTTGGGTACGACGGGGAGGCGCACAAGTCGACGCCGTAGATGTGTCTGCGACGCCGGTTACAGTCAGGCATCGGCGAACGTGGCCACCTTAGATAGACGTCAAGGCGGGCACCCCTGGGGTCGCATCCCAGGGGCCGCCCTGACAGGCCACGTCCACCTCTGCCCGAGCAAGGACACTGCTATGGAGGAACGAGACCAGGTGACAACGGTAACGAGGACCCCTGTCCAGAACCAGCCCGGGGCGGTCCCCAACACGAGAAGGCCGAGCAAGGACACGGCGACGACGCCGACCACGAGCGACACCGTTCTGACGGTCGGGCTCGTGCTGGTCAGCTCGGTGGCGATCGGCTCGATCTTCGGGATCGCGCTGGCCAACGCCCACCAGATGGGCAGCATCGCGCAGGCGGCGATCAGCGCGATCGTCGCGGTGGCTGCCGCCGCGATCGGGGCCATCGGGGCCATCTTCCGCAGACGGCACCCCAGAGCCAACCGGTCCTAGCTGAACAAGGCCGGGGCCCCGGGTGTTCATCGACACCCGGGGCCCCGGCCTCGTCTATGCATGAAGAAGGAGGTTCTCGACAAGCTGAAGGACGAGATGCCGGTCCACAACCGGCCCGGCATGTACAAGATGTTCGCCAACTTCGTCAACATGCTGCTAATCGGCAACCCACCCTTCCAGAGTGACGATGACTCTGGAAAGAGCGCATCACGCGGCTGGTCGCCGAGAAGTTCAGGTTCACCGCGGCAACACCGGCCACCACCGGTTCACGGTTCCGTCGGGCGGCCAACCGCGCGAACAGAGAACCCCCTCAGACCCGGCTGCGGCTCGGCCGGTTCGACGAGGCGCTGAAGGCCCCGGTCAGGCCCGTTGGGCTGGCAAGGCCGGGGCCGGTCTCTTCATCGGCACGTCGCCCCAGTCGGCCGGGCGTAGCTGGTCCTTCTCCCGAAGCTCGTTGATGGTCCGGGAACCGGTGTTGAGCTGGAGCTGGCGGGCAGTCGCTTGGCACGGCGGCCAGACGAGAAAGTCACAGGCGCATTGCTCGCATCCTTCTCGGGATGCTGGCCCGGCTCGCCTCGGGGCCCTGGTTCCGGTATGCGAACGGCAGGGGCCCCGGGCGAGATCCGATCACTTGTTGGTGAGGTTCTTGAAACCGGCACCGCCGTCGACCAGGCCGCCACCGACCCGGGCGTAGGCGACCATGCCCCGCTTGCCGGTCGGGCTGCCGGTCGCCGGGTCGAACAGCATCTGCAACCGCTCGACCGTCATGCCCATTCGCTGCGCGACCACGTAGTGCTGGAAGTCGCCTAGGATCGCCAGCAGCTCGGTGCCGGTCGCGGCCGGCATGTCGGCCATGAAGTCGTTGTTCGCGTACTCCTTGCCGAGTAGCCGCGAGATGCCGTCCTGGGTGATGTTCACCGAGAAGTTCGCATCCGCGTTGGCACCGGCACCGAACTGCCGGATGACGTTCTCGATCCCGGTGTTGGACATCCACGCGGTGGTCGCCCGCATCCGGAACGCAGCCGGGAGCTTCTTCCACAGCCCGTAGATGTCGTTCGGGGCGATCGTGGCCGCCGTGGCCACCTGGACCTTCGACCCGCCAACCGTGTTGAGGGCGGTCACCAGACCGAGCGGCTCGTTCGACCCGTCACCGGCACCGATGGTGAGCTTCTGCGCGAGCAGCTCGTTGTAGCCGGAGGCGAACACTCGGGACATGTCGGAGGCGAACGACGGCCAGTCCATCTCGACCTCCATCGAGTACGGAATGAACCCGTCGGCCCGGTGGGCCCGGATCACCGGCTGCGCGATGGTCGGGCTGTTGTCGGCCGACACCGCGCCCTCGGCCTTGAAGCCCCAGGTCATGCCGGCCGAGTTCAGGCCACGCCACTTGTTGGTGGTGATCTGCTCGACCCGGGCCAGCCGCATCACCGGGTTCGGCGAACCCTGTGCGGTCATGATGATCGTCGGGTCGATCAGGACCGGGACCGCGAAACCGCCAGCCGAGTCGGTGCCCACCGACAGGGCCCGGACCTCGGCGACCGCTCGGCGCTCGGCCTCGTCCAGCGTGTCGGTGTGCCCCGCGAGGACCTTCTGGAACGCGCTGCGGTACTCCTCCCGCGAGGTCGCGAGCAGGTGCCGGGCGACTTGGCTGCCCTCGTACGCCTCGTTCGACTTGCGCAGGAGCTTGTCGACGTGGGACCGCTGCTCGCTGGACAGGTGCTCGGTGACCTCGGAGCGCTCCTCGCCGACCAAGCCCCTGGCCCGGGACAGAACGGTCTGCGTGTCGGCCCGGCGGACGTCGAGGTCGTGGAACGGGTCGACCTTCGGCGTACCGGTCTGCAGGCTGCCCCACTTCGCCCGGGACTGCTGCACCCGCTTCTGCCGGCGCTCGGCCTCGGCGCGAGCCTCGATCGTCTCCAGC
The DNA here is from genome assembly GCF_040649295.1 of Micromonospora sp. NPDC048999. Taxonomy (NCBI): domain Bacteria; kingdom Bacillati; phylum Actinomycetota; class Actinomycetes; order Micromonosporales; family Micromonosporaceae; genus Micromonospora; species Micromonospora sp. NPDC048999. The sequence continues at coordinate 12,329 of NZ_JBEZFI010000074.1, forward strand.
CGGGCCTCGTTGTCGCGGGACTCCTCGTCCAGTTCCTTGAACCGCTGGTCCTGCTCGTCGGTGAACTGGCCGTCTCCGGCCTCGGCGAGCAGCTTCTTGAGTTCGTCGGCGATCTCACGCTGACGCTTCTTGATCTGGTCCTTGTCCATTTCCATTTCCCCTACTCACCCGACATGCGGGCGATCGAAGTCAACAGTTCGGCGTAGCGCCGTGCTGCGTTCTGAACTGCCGGGCTTCGACCTGCTTGACGGCGCGGCTCGGTGCCGGGTGTCGAGGCGGCCACAGGCCCGCGAGGGTCCTGGCCAGCCTGACGGCGCGGCTCGGTGCCGGGTGTCGGGGCGGTCTGCTCGGGCATGCCCTCCTGGCCCTGGAGCTTGTTCAGGGACCGGAAGGCGTCGAAGGATCGCGACAGGTCGCCGAAGCGGTTCGGGTCGCGGTCCTTCATCCGCTCCAACATCGCGTCGGTGACGCACGCGGAGCGAAGTCCTGCGGTGGCCGCCGGGTTGGCGGGCCAGGTGACGGGGCCGGCTTCCAGAAGGCGGACCTCCTGAATGGTCCGCTCGGGCAGCCCCTCGGGGTTGGAGTCGCTCTTCTCCGGTTCGTGGTTCCACGAGTCCCGGATGACCTCGAACATGAAGCTCGACCCGTAGGCGCCGGCCCGCAGACCCGGGATCAGGTCGCGGTTATACGAGGTGTCGAACAACGGGACGAACATCTCGGGCGACTGGCTGCCCTCGCGCAGGTCGGACGCCTTGCCGAGCAGCTTGTCCCCGATCGTGAAGTCCATGCCGTGGTTGAACATCACCTTGACGCCGCTGGACCCGTCGGCCTGGCGCAGCCCGTTGATGGTGTTCTTGAAGGCCCCTGGAACCGTCCGCTCCAGGAACCGGCCCTCGTACCACGAGTTGATCTCGTACCACTCGTTGAACGGGCTGAACCGGACCTCCATGACGGGCATGCCGTCCTCGGTGGTCAGCTCCGACGAGCTGTCATCGCGGGTCATCGGGCGAACGGCAGGCGCTCCAGCCCGGACGACCGCGAGGCCCTTGATCCTCAATTCGCACTCCCCGACCAACGCAATTCCCAGTTCGGCCGATTCAGGAACTCGCTCGGGGTGGAAAGGGGCCTCCGGGTGTCGGGTCGGTCGGCCGATAACCGCGTGCCGGGCCGGAGGCTCAATTCCGGGAAATCATGCGATTTAATGCGGGATCGAGCTGATATGCCTGCGGTCATATCCGGTCGCTGTAGTCGTCGCCGCCACCGACACCCGTGAAGTCGTCCTCGTAGTCCTCGCCGAAACCATCGTCCTCAACCTCGGGGGCGGCCACACCGGACAACGGCTTCGCCCCACGACTCTGATTGCACGCCTTGCCGCAGGTGGGGCACCGGCTGTCCCGCAGAATCGACCCGTCGGCCCGCCGGTAGAGGGCCCCGTGGGCTGGCCGCATCGCGTGAGGGTCCGGGGTTTGGTTCGGCAGGTCCCGGATCGGAGTGAGGTGGTCGGCCTCCGTCGCTCCACCGTGGCCACACAGATGGCATGTGGTGCCGTAAATTTGGAACATCGCCTCACCTTGATCTTTAACCGGTTCGGCGTGGCCTCGGGTTATTCGAAGTCTTCGTTTTCTTCGTGCCACCTTTCGGTTTTGTGCTGGTGGCGGCGGTGAC
>NZ_JBEZFI010000075.1:0-13520 GCF_040649295.1 Micromonospora sp. NPDC048999
GAGCTCAACCTCCAGCAACCCGCCGGCTGCGACCACCAGCCTGCCGCACACGCCCTGGCCGCATAACCCCCGAAGGATTTACGAACTTAAGCACTAAGCCCACGGGGCTGACCCAACCCGTCGCCTTGCCGCCGGCCAGGCCGGTCCGTCCAGTCGAGAGCAGGAGCTGACATTCTCGATGTCCATGGAGACGGTCGCTCGCCGCACTACAGACGACGCCTTGACGCCGCAGCAGGAGTCGGAGCTGGTGCGGGCGATGCTGGCTCATCAGGTGGGGATCGATCCGGATCGGGTGGGACCGGTTCTGGATCTCGCTGCCGTCGGTGTGATCAACAACGCGTGGCGCAACAGCCCGGTGGAGGACTGGCACGCCGGGGACGGGCCGCTCAGCGACGGCGACATGCTCCGCATCAATTCACACACCTGTTGGCGGGTACGGCAGACCATCCGGCGTTGGCACCGCGAGGTGGGCCTGGCGGCAGATGCCGACGCCGGGCGGCTTGACGACGTCAGCGTGGACGATTGGGACGGGCTGGCGGTACGGATCTGGCGCTGGCTGGTCAACCCACAGCGCCTGATGCCAAGTGGCTTCCGGCTCGTCGAGATCGCCGGCGATGACCTCGCGGACTTCAGCGACCACGTCGCCGGCGTGGTAGGCGGGCGGGCAGCCGCAACTGAGGAACGGGGTGGCCGACACGCCGCCTGGTCTGTGGCGGCACACGGTGGGCTGGCGTGCCGCCATTGGTGGGGCACGCCGACCGGCCCAGCCTGGTCGACGACTTCGTCACCGTCCTTGAAGAGCCGTCGCATCAGCACTGGGGGCCCAACGGCCAGCGGCGTCACCGACTGCAGCCAGAACCCGCCCAGGTGGCGGACCGCCGCGTCTTGCGCAAACGCTTCTGCGCGAGCCGTGGGCTCTCCAGCCGCTGGCAGCCCAGTGGGTTGTTGCGGCGTGTATCGGCCACCTGCGGCCGGGTATCCCGCCATTGCCCACCAGCGCCGACATCAACACGTCCGCGAGCCGCGTCTCCTGAGGACTGGATCAACGGCGAGTGCTAGGGCTATGCGACCCCGGCCGCCGTCATCCCTGACGTGGCGCGGGCACGGACTGCCCGTCTTGTCCTCCGGCTAACGGGTGGGGCTGGCCCGTCATGGCCGCGAGGGCATCGGCGACAGCGTGCAGGTCGGCTTTGATGTAGGTGGTGGTGGCGGGTCCGCGGCTGTCGGTGTGGCCGGCGTAGGCCCGGGCTACTCCATAGCCGAAGTGCCGTTCGACCCAGGTGAGGGTGGTGTGGCGCAGCCAGTGGGTGGAGATGCCCTGCGCGGCTACCCACGGGAGCTGACGCCCGATGCGTTTCCACAGCAGGTCGTAGCGGCGGTAGCTGGCGGGTCGGCCGGTGCGGTAGCGCAGCAGCTTGTCGGTGGGCGCGACGGCGCCGCGGGCGTGGGCGTGCTCGAGCAGCCGGGCGGCGAGCATCGGGGTGATGGGTTGCCACCGTTGGGTGCCGCCCTTCTCGGTGAGCCGGATCAGGGCGTGGTCGGGGTCGAGGTCGATCAGGCGCAGCGCCAAGGCACCTCCGCGGCGGCAGGCGGTTTCGGTGTGCAGGCGCAGCAGCAGGGCGTCGAGGACGATGTCGTTGCCGCCGCTGCGGGCGGCGCGGTTGATCTCCTCCAGCTCTTTCGGGGTGAGGGCGCGGCGGGTGTTGGGCAGCCGGCGGGGCTTGCGCACCCGGTGGGCGGGGCTGTCTACGGCGCTGAGGTAGCCGTCGGCGATAGCACGGGTGTAGAAGGCGCGGGCGGCGGCGACGAAATGCTCGCCGGCGTGCCGACCGTGACGGGAGTTGCGGCGGGAGCGGGCACCGGCGGTGGCCTGGCGCATGAGGGCTTCGATGTCGCTTGCGGTGACCGTATCGAGGCGGCGATCGCCGAGGGTCGCGGCCATGCGGTTCCAGTAGCTTCGGTAGCTGCGCCGGGTGCCGGGGCTCGCCGCCGCCACGACACAGGGTAGGTATTCGGCGACTGTCGGCACCGCGCGGCTGGTCGTGTCGGTGAGGTCGGCGGCGGTGAGGCCGAGATGGTCCAGCAGCGCCCGGACGATGGTGACGCGGTCGGGGTCAGCGCTCATCGAGGGCTCCGAGGATGTGAGCGTGCAGGTCGGCCAGGAGCGCGGTGATGGTGTTTGAGGGGTGCACGACGATCAGGTCCCGCCTGAGGAAGGCGGCCAGGAGCACCGGTTCCCCGCTGGCGATGCCGCACAGGTGGCGGGCGGCAGCCGGCAGGGGAAGTTCTTCACGGGCTCCCACGACGTGCTCTCCGTCAACGGCAGGGGTGATGAGCACTGCGGCGTGCACGACGTCGACGCGCAGGGCAAGGCCAGGTGTCCAACCCAGGACGCGCAGCAGCGGACGGGCGGTCACCCGACCCGCGGAATCGGGGCGGGCGACGTCGAACAGCACCCCGCTGGACGGCTGGTCAGCGGGCGGCGGCAGGGTCGGCATGGGTGCCGGCTGAGGCGGCGCGACCGGCAGTGGGGTGGGCACGAGCGCCTCGACGAGCTGCTCGTCGTGCCAGCGAGGAGGGAGCGGTCGGCGGCTCACGGCCGTTCCCGCCAATGTGGCCGCGCCAGTGTCAGCGCAGGCGGGAGCGTCCCCCGAGGTTCGTCATGAGCATGGATGCTGCTGGTGGTGATCCGCTGATCCGCCGTTACCGGTCGATCTTGCGCGAATCTCCACGAAAACTGGTGTCCGAGGGGGGAGTGAACACAAATTTGCAGCACCCATGCTCAGCATGGGTGCTCATGCCGTGATTTTAGCAGTCTGGCATCAGAGAGAAGGGCGCATCGATGGCAACCCCCGACGCGGCGCTGAATCTCGGCAAGGATGGGTCATCGAGGGTGGCGAGTACCATTTGGTTCGCCCGCCAGAAAATCGTCATCGAACTGCCCAGCCCACCGGCCCCCGACGGCCTCAACCCGCTGATCTGGCGACGCGACGCGGAGGTCCACCACCAGGACCGCCGCCGGGCCGCCGTCGTTGCAGACGTCCGCGCCATCCCCACGTGAAGCACGAAGACGTCCCGCCGGTCGAGCATTCTGTTCCCGCAGCCAGTAGGCAGCGACCTCGCGAACCTCTGCGGCTAGGTCGTTGAGCGCCTCGCGGACCACGTTCGCGTATCGGTGGGAGCGCTTGCGCCACCACAGCGGGGACAGGATTGCCAGCCTCCGCACGGTGGCGTCCGGGTCCTGGCTGACGGTCTGTCCGAGCAGCGGTAGGACCCGTCGGGCGATGGCGGCACCGAGACGCCGGTCGCCGAGTAGGCACACTGCGTGCCGGCGGATGACGATGTGCGGCGAGGTCAGCCCGCGGATTGCTTCGTCCACCTCGTCGACGGTGATGTCGCAGTACCCACGCCCCGGCTTGAGCTCTTCGGCCAGCGCCGGAACGTACGCCGGCCAGCGCTCGATGACGTCCTGCAGAGGCTGATAGTCCAACCGCGGTGCATAACCGCCTGGTTTGCGGAAGCTGGTGTACGGCGCGGCGACGGCGCTGACCACGACCTCTTGCGGAGGACTGTCGATCCTGTCCGGCACGAGATTCAGGCGGCCCAGCCGCGCCTGCGCACGCCACCCATGACTGGTCCGGCCCCTCGAAGCGGGTCAGTGCTGCGTGCAGCGCCGACACAACGTCGTGGTCGGGCTGACCGATGTCGGCCAGCAGTCTTACGCCCCTTCTTGATCACCTGGATGTCATCGAGGACCAGCGCGCCCTCGGCGTCAGCCAGTCCGGCCAGCACGTAACCACACCTCGTCCAGCATCGCCCGCACGATCAGCCCAACCCTGCGGTCAACGCCGACAGATCCGCACCCCAAACATCGATATCCTCAACCGTGATCGCACCCACCATCCCGGATCGAACGAACGATCATGAAACAAGTTTCAAAATCCGGGACTGCAGTACCGATGCCCACGCACCCAAAACCAGACACCTATTCAGGTACGTGAGTCTATTCGCGTTCTGGCACGGCACCGGATCACAGCGACGAAAACGCGACGGCCACCGCCGACACGAGGGCGATCACGATGTCCGGAGTCTGCGCCAACATGACCGCCCGCCACGCGCGGCTCTCGCGATTCCACCTACCCTCCAGCAGGTAATCAGCGATCAAGCCCTTCAGTAGATGCACAGCTCCCATGAAGAAGATGAAGAAGCTCAGCACACCACTGACAAAGAATGCGGCCAGGAACGGCGCTCCCTCCCATCCCCCTGGAAGCAGCGATACCGGGATAATCACAACCAAAAGCACAGGAGCCACGACGGCTAGCATGACACCCCACACCGCCATCCTGGCCATGTGGAAAAGCATCAAATCGTTGACGTCCTCGACGGGCAAGGTGAGGTGACCCATCACCTTGTCCCGCCGCTCTCCGGGGCTCCCCCCGATGCCTAGGAAACGGCCAGCGCTACCCGCGAGCCATGGCGCCGGCCACTTCAGCAGATCCATCGACGCTACTTCCATGATGGGCGGACTTCGACGAGCACCGGCTAGTCTAGTACAGCCGCGCCCAGCGAGACACGCGTGAGTTTGCGCACGAACTTAAATATTTACACCCGGTGTAGCCGACTGCGGCTGGGTAGGCTGCCCGACGGTCCCATCGGTCAAACCGTGCCTGGTACCAACGGTGCTGCTTCGCGTCAGAGACGTTGTGGTGCATTTTGTTCAACTCTTTACGCTTCATCTTGCGGGCGCCACGGAATCCCTTGAACTTCGGGATCGTCTTGCCGACCTGCTTCGCCTCGCGAAGCGCAATGCCTGCGCGTGCCCCCCTTGCCATCGCGCCAGCGCCAGGAACGGCGCCTACGAGGTCGAGCGCCATTGCCCCCCATTTACGCTCTCGATAGTTGTTGCGTGCCGAGTAGAGCGAGAATCCGATAGCGAGGCCGCCGGCGATGGCGTTGACCGGTGGCGGGGTAAACATGGCAATTGTGCTGCAGACCAACGCGGGATTGTTCTTCACAAAGTTCGCGGCGCCCTTCGCCGCCGCTTTTAGTCGGCCCCAGAACTTCCCGTCCAGGTCACTGCAGTTTACTGGATCGGCGGAGCAGTAGTCGTAGGCGTTGGCGTTGCCACCGTCCTGCGGGTCCATCTGTAGGAACCGGCCGAGTGCTGGGCTGTAGAGGCGGACGCCCATGAGGATGAGTCCGCCGAGGGCCTCGCCGGAGCGCTGCTTGCCACCCAGCCAGCCGTACCGCTGGGCTGCCTGGCCCTCCGTGGGGGTGCCAAATTCGTCGTAGTCGTACAGTTCGGGCTCAGTCAACGCTGGGTCGATGGTTGCGGCCACGTCGCCATGCAGGTTGGTCAGCAGTAGCTGTACGCCATCGCCGGACGTGGTCGCCGTCAGGTCGCCGTCCGGGCCGGACACGAATCGGGTGACCCTGTTCTCGGTGGTGTCCTCGACCGTCCAGCGTGGCCCGTCGGTGTCGTCTCCATAATGGTGGCGTCTCGACACTGACGGCGCCCACTGGCCGTCCATCAGCGTCTCGGTGGTGAAGGCCGCGATCCGGTCGGCTGGGTCCAGCGTCCATGTCTGTCGGGCGTCATCGAGCGTTTGTCGTTGAACCAGGTCGTTGGCGTAGTAGCTGTTGGTCAGCCCGCCGGGTAGTTGGGTAGTGCGGCCGAACACGTCGTACCGGTAGCCCGGGTCGGTGATCCGGTCCGCCGAGTCGTAGCTGTGGGCGTCCTGGGTACCGACGCCGTCGGTGTTGCAGGTGCCGTCGACGGACGGATCAAATACCGACCGATTGGTGCGGTTCGTGCGAGTGTCGTACGAATATGTGCGGGTCACGCAGCCTGCGGTGATCGCGCTGTCGTGCTGGGTCTTCTTAAGCCGGCCCAGCCGGTCGTATGAGTAGACCTTGCTGCCACCGGTATAGGTGTGATTCACCCATTGGCCGGCGCTGTTCTCCACCACCGACTCCGAATAGACAATCTCTCCGTCGGAGTCGCGGGTGTAGTTGCGCTCGACCGGCTGCTGATTGGCGTTGAGTCGATCGGTACGGGTCAACCCTCCGGGATACTTCAGCTCGACCAGTTGCTCGTCGGGCGAGTAGGCGGCGGTGAAGGTACCGGTCACGCTGTCGGTGACGCTGGTCAGCAGGCCACGCGGCTCGATGGCACGGTCATAGGCGTAGGTGGTCCACCCGGTCGGGTCGGACACCTTGACCTGGCGGCCGAATCGGTTGTACTCGCTATTGGTCGTTGCCCCGCCCGAGTCGGTATACCGGACCAGCCGGCCTAGCACGTCGTACTCACGGGAGATGGTCGCGCCGCCCCGCGTCGTCTGCGCGAGTTGGCCGGTGGCCGGATCGTACGTGGTGCTGACCGCCTCGAGTGGGGTGCCCTCTTCGGATGTCCCTGCCGTGACGAGCACCCGGCTGGCTGCGTCGTAGGTGGTCGTCGTCGTTCGCGTGACGCCTCCCGCCGTCTCGACGACCTCCTCGGCCTTGCGGTAGCGGCTGTACCGGATGACCCGACGCACCGGCAAATCGCCGGTCATCCGAGCCGGGTCGTGGCCGGTAATCGCACCGGCGGGCCGCCCGACGCAAGCCAACCCGGCCCACTCCGGGCGGTTGCCGCAAGCAGCATCCTGACTGTTCGGCCCTGCCGTGTAGTAGGCGTTCACCCGGGCGCGGGCGTCCGAGCCGGTCGAGTCGATACCCCATGATTTGAGGGCGCGACCCGCCACATCGTAGACCCCTCGAGCGGTCAGGTTGGCCCCGCCGGCGCCCGCGTCCGCCACCATCGTGGTGAACTTGCCGAGTGTCCACCCAGACACCCCACCGCTGTGGGGATCGTAGCCGTACGTGGTAACCCGCACGTCGGCGTCGGGGTAGCCATCCACCTGCGCGCCCTGCCGCTCCGTGGTGACGAGGTGATACGTAGCACCGTCGGGCTTGCCCTCGTCGTACTTGCTGATCTTGTGTGCCCTGCCGATTACTGTCGCACCGGCCGGGATCGTCTCCAACGGCCCGGACCCGTCCGGATCGGCAAGGTCGTTCTCCAGTACGAGGGTGACGGTTGGACCGGTTGTCTCCAGTAGGTCAATGCCATCTGAACTGTACGTATTAATTGTCGACAGTGCGAACGCACGAGCGGCGGTGTCGGAGCCGGCCAGCCCCAGCTCGGCGAGGTAGGTGGCGGCATTGGGAAGGGTACCCAGCGCGAGTGCCCGGTCCGTCGCTTGCAGTGCGCGGATCACGTTGCCAAACTTGTCGTATTCCTTGGTGTCGATGTGCCCGCCCGGGGTGGCGGTGTTCACCTCCTTACCGCCGGCGGATAGGTAGTGGACGGTGGCGTACGGGTAGCCGGCGGTGCCGGGTGAGGTGGGGGTGGCGCGGTTGCGGCCGGGGTTGTTCTCCGGTCCGTAGACGGCGGTGGCGTCGGTGGGCAGGTCGACCTGGCCCCAGGTGGCGATGGAGGCCGCGCCGAGGTTGTAGGGTCCGCCGGCGGCCTGGGTGAGGGGAACGTTGTAGACGACATTGGTCGCGAGTTCGCCGTCGGTGATGGTCTTGGAGCCCTGCTGTAGGGCGGCGCGGCGGACCTTCAGCAGCCGGCCGGGGTTCTCGTCGCCGGCGAGGGTGGCGACCTGGTCGGCGGTGAGGGCCTTGCCGTAGATGCGGACGTCGTCGATGCCGCCGTGCCAGGTGTTGGTGAAGGTGGCGTTCCACTGGGCCCGGCCGATGATGTATCCGCCGGTGGCGTTCCAGCCGCCGGTCGGTGCGGTGGTCGACTGCGGGACTCCGTCGACGTAGAGGGTCATCTTGCCGGTGGCGGTGTCGTAGACGCCGGTGAGGTGGGTCCATCGGCCGAGGACGGGGGCGGTGTTGGACGACGCGCGGATCGGCAGTGACGTGGAGCTGTCGGTGTCCATCCGGGAGAACGCCCACCGGTCGGTGGCCTGGACGTAGTTGAGGAAGAGACCGCTGGTGTACGAGCCGTTCTTGGACACCGCGGTGCGGTTGACGGATTTGTCGGTCAGCCGCACCCAGGCGGAGACGGTGTAGGAGGCGGTGTTCGACAGGGCGGTGCCGGCCACGGTGATCTGCTGACCTGACGTGCCGGTGAACATGGCCGCCTTGTCGGCCGGGTTGTCCGGGTCGTTGCCCTGTCCCCAGGTGACCCCGGCGGACATCGTGCCTGTGCGTCCGTTGCCGGAGGAGTCGGCGACGGTGGTGCCAGACCCGGCATCCAGGTCATAGCGCAGCGCCGCGGCGTCGACGTCGGGGTTGCCGTAGTCGAACTGCCAGGGCAGCTCACCGGCCGGAGTGGCCTTGGAAACCCGGCCTCCGGCGTATTCGTAGCCGGTTTTCAGGGCTGGGGTGACGCGGGGGTCCCAGACCTCGCGGAGCTGGCCCAGGTTGTCGTACGCGTACTTCGCAGTCCGGACGGCGGTCATCGCCGAGGTGTTCGGGTCCCAGCTCCACAGCTTCACCCCGGAGACCCGGTCGGTGTAGTCACCGAACACGCTCTGGCTCAGCCCCGACGTGGTCGTCGTGGCGTACTCGTATTCGAGGACCTCGCAGCCGCGGGCCGGGGTCGCGGTCGTGCAATTGTTCGTGTCGTCAACCCCCGGCTCGACCGGGTTGATCACCTTCTTCAGCAGCAGCCGGCTGCCGGTCGTGTCGTACAGGTACCGGGTCGTGCTGACGGACTCCGAAGTCCACGACGAGGTGGCCGCCCAGATCCCGCTCTGCGCCGTGAACTCGGTGACCGCCCCGTCCACCTCGGTCAGCCGGTACGCGCTGCCGACCTTGGCCAGCACCATGCCCTCGGACCCCGGTTCCGGGGTGTAGCTGACCCCGTCGGGGTTTTTCGCGAAGGTGATCCAGCCGCCGCCGATCGTGTTGACCTGGGCCAGCGACGGCTCGGGCAGGGTAACGGTGGTGTAGTCGACCTCGGCCGCGCCGCCGGTGGCGCTACCGGACCAGGACGGGCCGAACGGGGCCACGATCTCGGTGACCGACAGGTTGTCCCAGTACACCTTCTTCCCGGACCCGCCCTGCGTGCCGTTGTAGAGGCGGAAGAACGCCTCAGTCGCCCCCGCCGGCACCGTCATGTCCACCGACAGTTCCTGCCAGCCGTCGGTGTAGCCGGCCATCGGTGAGGCGACCTCGGTGACGGTGGTCCCGACCTTGTAGAAGCCGACGATCCGCAGCCCACGCGTGGTGTACTCGGGCACCAGACCGGTCGCGACCGGCACGTAGATCCAGCCGGTCATCCGGTACGTGCGCCCCGCGACCATGCCCAGCCGCATCCCGCCGCCGTCACCGCCGACCGCGACATAGGTGTCATTGCTGGTAGTGGTGACCGGGGTGATCTCCAGCGAGGCGACCGGAGTCACCTCACCCTGCCCACGCGCGGTCGACCGCGCCGCCGACGACGTCGACGGCGTCGTGAACCCGGTCAGGTCGGTCGACACCTGCTGCTGGTTAGCGGTCAGCAGCTGCCCCATCGACTGATAGCCATCGGTCGGCTTGCGCGACGACGACGACCGGCCCACCGACAGACCCAACTCGTCCGAGTCAGTGGAGGAGATTCCGTAGTCGCCGGTGAGCAGGTTGACCGAGCCCGGCCCGATCTCGTCGCTCGCCGCGCCGTCACCGCTGGAATCGACCGACACCCGCACCCACGGAGTCGTGTAGGCGGACGTGCTACCGGTGGCGGTGTAGATCTGCGCCCGCAGCTCCACGACACCGCCGACCAGACCAAGAGTGTCGGCGGCGTTCCAGATCGCGTACCCGCCCAGCGTGGACAGCGTGACCGGGCTGGCCGCGGTCGCGGTGATCGGCGCGCCGGTGGCCGAGGTCAGGTTCGCCGAAGGCACCGGCAACGTCGCCCCACCCGGCCCACGCCGGTACTCGAAGTACGCCCGGGTGTAGCCGGCCACCGGGGTGGTGACCTGCAACTTGGTGCGTTTGACGATCGTCGCCCCCGGCAGCGGCTGCGCCAGCGCCGCCGCGCCCGCCTCGAACACGTACAGGTTCGGGCTGGACAGGTTCCCCGCCGAGTCCTTCGCCTGCACCGTCAACGTGCGATGCCCATCGCGTGGGCGCAACGTCTCCGACTTTGCGGCGGTGGCCGGTAGTGTCGTCGCGGACGACTCGTAGTCGAACTTGTACACGAACGCCGCCAGGTCGGTGGTGCCGCTGGCCGGGGTGAAGGTGAACGAGTCCGGTGCTTCCGCACCGCCGTGCGGCTGCCCATCGTTCTTGTAGATGCCGGCGGACACGAACGGCACCCCGGGCTTGACGGTGTCCACCGTCAACGTCGACCACCCGGTCCAGGCGCCATAGACGTACGGGTCCTTGGCGCGCACCCGCCACTCGTACGCGGTGTCGTTGACCAGGTCGACCGGCACCTGCCACGACGCGGTCGACCCGTTCGTCCACGCCGGGCTACCCGAGCGCAACCCCGACGAGGTCACCGCCGCCTGGGTGGTCTTGTTCCGCACCTCGAACTCGGCCTGCAACGTCTGCCCGGCATCCGCATCCGCCAGCTTCGCCGACAGGGTCGGTCGCACCGCCGACGTGCGCGCCCCCGCCCCGCACAACGTGTAACACGGTGCGACCGCCAGGGCCGACGGTGTGCCCGGCGCGCTGTTGTAGGTGATCGACACCGACGGCGGGTGGGTTCCCTCGGCGGAGTCGAACCGCTTCCACGACAGGTGATTCGTCTCGCTGGTCCCGCGCAGCATCACGCTCGCGCTGGTCTGGTTGTTGTCGGCGGCGTACTGCAACGCCCCACCGACCTCGATGTAGACGTAGCCGGCGCCGCAGGACGAGTTGTAGCCCTTCGTCTCCGTCGACGTGCCGACCTTCGCCCGCGCGGTCGGCTGGTTCGTCCACCGCACCGACGAATCCACGTAATCGGTCCGCCACGCCTCCCACGACGCGGCTGTGCACGACCACGAGTGGTAGTTCCACAACTTCAGCTTCGCCGTGATGATCCGGCTACCCGCAAACCCGGTCGTGTTGAACCGCAGATACGACCGCGCCGTCCGCGACACACCACCATCATCCGAGTAACCCAGCTTCAACTCCGGCGCACCCGACTGGTCACTGGAGTAGTCCGTCTGCACGAACGCGTCAAACGACGGCGACAGCGACGTCGGCGGGTCGATCGTCACCGGAAACGCCAGATCCGCACGAGCCAGGAATCCCGCGTCCGGCGTCAGCTCCACCACCGCACGACCCGCGCCCTTGGCGAGGGTGCGCAGCCCGACCCGGCCACGGTTGACATGCTCCAACGACTGCGGACTCGTCTCGGCGTCCCACATCAGCGGCGTCTGCGCCCGGCCCACCTGCCGGCCCTTGGCGTCCTTCAACACCAGCCCGCCCATACCGTCACCGGCCGCGGTCAGCTTGCCGGTCCGCATCGGCAGGCTCAGCTTGCGCACCTGCGCCAACCCGGCCCGGTCCTTCACCACGAAATGCTGCTCATAGCCGGTCGCATGGGCGTGGAACACCAGGTCCACACTTGGCAGCACGTCGGGGTAGGTGATCGTCCGGCCGTCCAGCACCGGCTCCGGCAACGGTCCCACCCACGCCAGGGCGGTCCGGTCGTCGCCCTCACCCACCGCGACCAGCTCATGCTCACCAGCACCGGACGCGGCGCCGGAGAAAGCGAGCCCACGAGGGTGCGCCTTCGGCGCGACCGACCCGTCCGCCCGACGCTCTAACGTCAAATCCACCGGCACCCAACGGTCACCGTCACGCACCCGAACCGGGGCCAGGGACCGATCCTCCGTCACCGTGCCATCCGGATTCACGAACACCTGCGTCGTCTCCGACCGCCGGCCCGCGACCTCCACCCGGGCCCCGCACAGCTTCGCCGCGACCGCCGCCGACACCTCATCCGCCCGCTCATCCGGACACTTCGGCTTCGGCGCCGCCGCAGGAGGCGCCGCCTGCGCCGGGCGGGCCGGACGGGCCGGCACATCCGCCAGCGTCGCCACCAACACCAGCGACATCACAATCGCCAACCGGCGAACCCAACCCGCGAACCCCGCGCCGGCCACAGTGATGAACACACGAGACTGCCAGCGAAGCGTCGGCACGGCGCCCTCCCCCGTTGAAGCCCCACAGTCGAGGCGAGCCGAACATAGACGGCCGCAGATCAAACATTCAAGATCTTGACAATCCGCTCGGTCGCGGGTACCACACGGAACGTAATGCGATCTGTTGGGAGAATCCCGAGCCACCCCCGGCTACCGGCGGGCCATGCGATACCAACGGCGAAGGTGCCGCGGGCGCGGCCCTCCCTCCAGCATCCTTCCCGACGCCGAACAGGCGCGGGGGCTTCGGCACTGACCGTGCCCGCACCGCCGGCAAGCACCAGCGGGTCTCGGCTGTTTCTCGGTGCACGAGTAGTTCCGCGGCGGCCCCGACCGGCCGCGAATCACCCGGTTCGACAACCCCCTAGCGTCGTACGCCTTCCCCGGTGACGCGTTGCCCTGCGACGGCCGCTGGGGCGCCGCCCAGCAGACCCGGGAACACATTCGCGCCGACTGGCTGACGCCGGCGCAGGCCATGCTGCCCGCATAAGCCCTCCGCGGTATTGAAAGATCCCGCGTACGGCGAGTCCGTCGCGACGACGTGTTCACATGTCTTGGGAGCGACAATGCCAACGCTTAGTGGTCCGCGCCGTAAGTCCTTCGGGGGTTATGTGGCGGGGGCCGGTGCGGCAGGCTGGTGGTCGCAGCCGGAGGGCTGTTGGGGGTTTGGCTCTTTCTGTTCGTGTCGCTCGATCCGGGCTATGAGGTCCTCGAGGTCGGCCGGGGTGAACTTCCATCTGAACGGCCGGGCGGTCGCGTTGTAGCGCTGCTCGAAGGCGGTGAGTCGGTCTTCGACCTGGTCAAGGCTGGTGAAGTCGTTGGGTGTGAGGACTTTGCGTCCGACGATCGAGAAGTAGATCTCGATCTGGTTGATCCACGAGGCGTGGACCGGGGTGTGGACCATGACCGCGTTCGGGAACTGCTTCGCGAGGCGGTCGACCGCGGTCTGGCCGCGGTGAGAGGAGCCGTTGTCGACCACCCAGAACACCCGTTTCGCGGAGGCATACGGTTGCTGGGTCATGACCTGTTCGACCAGGGTCATGAACGGGGCGATGCCGGTCTTGGGCGAGTAGTGGCCGAAGACGCGGGCCTGGTGGACGTCGTAGGCGGCCAGGTAGGCCAGAGCACCGCCGCGCTGGTACTCGTGGTTGACCCGCATCGTGCGGGCTGTGCCGGGTGGCAGGGTGGGGTGGCAGCGGCAGCGGGCTTGGATGCTGGTCTTCTCGTCGCTGGAGATGACGTACTCGTCCGGCCCGAGCGGAATGCCCTGGTAGGTGCGGGCGTAGAGGTCGAGCACCCGGGTGGCCTTGGCGAGGAAGTCCGGGTCACGGATGAAGATCCAGGACTGGTGCTGCCAGGGTTTGAGCGTGTCGGCGGCCAGGATCCGGCGGATCGTGGATGCGGAGATCG
>NZ_JBEZFI010000076.1:0-11648 GCF_040649295.1 Micromonospora sp. NPDC048999
GCCGCAATCCTGCACCACGCACGGCTAACGGCGTAACCGCCGCTGCCGGGTGACCCCACACCAGCTCACCCGGCAGCGGTACGCGGTCAACGACGGAACCGAACGACCCAGCCACGCCACCCAAAGCAACGCCCTCAATTCGGCAGTTCCGGGCGTGCCCGCGTGCCTTCCACACTCACGTTACGTGACGCTCGGGATCGCTGGCCTTGGGCGAGGTTATCCGAATCTCAGGAACCCGGACGCCTGGCAGCGTAATAGACATACAGCGCGTTGAGCTGTCCGATCCAGAACGCTTGCTTCGCCATTGCAGACGACCGGCGTGGCAACATCCCTAACTCGCCCGCCAAGGCGTAAAAGCCGGGGCCGGCATCGTTGGTGTTCAGGTACTGAACCAGGGCCGATATCAGAAGGTTGGTCGTCGGATGGTTGCGCTCCACGATCAGACCGAGCAGGTGTCCCATCGCGGCACGTTCGCTGTCCTGCTCGAAGTCGAATCCGCGTATGCCGGTCCGCCGACGGAGGGTGGCGTCGAGCTCCGTGTATGTCGTTGTCTTCTCAAGGCGTGCTCGTTCAACGAGGAACTCCAAGCCGACGGAGGTCAGTTGGTCCCACTCCTCGTCGCTACGTCCGTAACCAGCCATCGATTGTCCTCTGTTCGGTGGTGTCGATTTGCTACTCCCGCCGAAGGAATCGGCGCTGAAGCGGGTCTACCACTCTGGGATGCAGCGCGCCATCGCCGGGCCGGACGTTACGGTCAGCGAAAGCGGCGGCCGCTCGGCCGCCAGCTTCAGATCGCAGTGAGGCCGTGGCTTGTCCCTGTGCACGACCGGCGGCACGAGAGTGTGCTCGTAGGGCACTGCCGCGTCGCTTTGTGCCTTGCATCCTCACGAGGGTGTCTTTCCGGTGTGAGCGTGCCATTCTACTGGCCATCTCCATGACAGGGATTCCACGCAGGCCCATCGGCCCATTTGGGCAATTGAGAGACGTGGATCAAACCCCTCGGCGGCAGAGCATGCGGTCAACTGATCGTGAGCGGCGCTACGGCACCTGCAGCGCCTGAAACCTGCGATCGAACCATTCCTTAACGATGCCCACGACATAAGGATCGCTCACCTGGATCCCTGTGTAGGCGATCATTTCAGGGATGCTAATTACGACCACCTTGGAGCTTAGGCCCTGCACTCGTATTGCATTGTCTGAGCCTTCGACCAGCTCAGCTGAGCTTACAGGGTCGAAGATGCTGCGGAAGTCCGCAAGAGTAGGAGCGTACTTGTTTACGATGATCTTGAACGACACTCCAGAGCCAGCCGCTCGCAAGACCGCGTCGCGTACGGCCGGAGTGTAGTCGTCACACCCAACGCATTGTCCCCAGATTGTGTCGCCTGGCTCGGCCACCTTATACATATTCGCAAGGGCTAGTACCAGCGGTTCGCGCGTCAAGAAGAGGGCGGCCTTTCTGTCCTTTCCTACCACTTGCTCGACCTTGATGCGATTTTCCTTGACCTTCTGGCGGATTGTTATTACGCCAAGCGCCAGCGTCGTAAACCCGAAGAAAAGCTGGACACCGTACTGAAGTAGCCATGCGATCATTGACTATCTCATCCTATTGTCTTGTCTCGAACGTGCAGGTCTCCATAAGTCCCTGGACCCGCCCCGACAATCCCTCCTCGATCACAACCCACCTTCGGTACGTTGCGGAGATCGACGGGCTGCGGCGATATCTCCGGATCTTTAGGATTCGGATACGCTGCGACGGCTCTAGCCGACGACAGAGGGGATCGAGCACTCTTAGTCCTCCCATTGTCGTCGATCCCACTTCGCTCAAACCTTGCCGAGCTGGGCCACGGACGTCGAGGCGGCCATCGTGATGCAAGAGGATAGCCTCAACGAAGTCGCCCGCAGCTTGACTAAGAGCTATCCATCCCCACGCCCTGAAGGTTTCGTAAAGTGGCAGGTCGCCCCAATTGTGATCTTGATATGCCCAGCCGGATAGTTTAACCAAGGCCTGTCCATCGATCTGCAAGCTTCCATAAGCCCTACCGTGCGGCATGCGTACAGACCAGTGCGAGGACCGGCCCGTGGCCGAATCCACCGCTAGCTCCGACCTGCCTGCCACCCAGTTGCTGAAATGGCACGAAACGCGGCATCTGAGTCGGAGGCCATCTGCAGACAGATTCACTTCCAATCCGAGATCCGTATCCAAAAGCATGCCGTCCGCGACGAGCCTAGCCTCCGGCCCTGACGTGGGAGTTGCGACGACAATGCGGCGCTCCGTGGTGACCTTCTTGTCGTTGTCGTAACAGGAAACAGATAGATAGGCTGCGTCTCGGCGATCGCCTAGCAAGTCCGTTGCATGCAAGGTAATCGTTACTGCGATATGTCCGGATATAATGTGAAGATACCACCACTCGAACTTATCAGCTATTGGTTCGCGCTCTACGTTCACCTGCACAGATCGAGCCTTCACGGGTGAGGTCCGGGGGTGGGTTATTGCTGCAAACCGTCTCGACTGCACCGAGCACGATAGACCACTGTAGCCGGGGATATGTACCTGCGGTCGGTCGGATAGGCGACAAATCGCATCCCCGTTTGGCTAACCGCGGCGAGTCGAGAAGTAATTGCCACTGACATCTCGATCATGGCAGGCATCTGATCGATCAGAGAAAGGTCATGGTCGTCGCACTCAGCTCGGCAAATCCGAGTGCGTTCGGGTCGCACGCCAACGCGGAGCGTAGTCAAAGGGCCAGCTACCCTCGCGCCGCGAGTGGACGCCGCGCAACGCCGACGCTGATGCTGATGACTTGGCTGTTCTGGCCAAGATCCATGCCGGTTGCCCGCTGGCTTATATTTCGATGGGGTCTACCTCGATCGGGACACCTTCGGCGCGCAGCCGATTGATCGGCGTGTCGTTCCGTTCTTGGTCAACGGGCAGTTCCGCACCGACAGGCCGTGCGGTGAGCTGAACCCGGTCGTCTGGTTGATCTTGCAACGGCTTGCCCGTCCGCGGCCCCGCCGTCGCCGAGCTCGGACGGTGCCGGGCTGACGCAGAGGAGTCGGGCGATGGAGGCGATGCCGGCGTCGGGGTCGGGTAGTTGGTCGCGGGCGGCGCGGATGAGGTTGGGGTTCACGACGGTGGGTCGTCCGCCGACGCGGCCGCGGGAGCGGGCGGCGGCGAGGCCTTCATGGGCGCCGGAGATGACGCCGATGCAGAGCGGGGCGCCTGTAAGGACACCACGGCTTGGGCGTCTGAGCGGCAGGACGTCACGATCTCCGGCTGGTAGGTCGGCGATGGCCCGGGCCAGCGGCGCCCGAAGTGCGTGCGTCGCCGCGCCAGCCACCGCCCGCTTCGCCTGATCGGGCGCCACATCGTTTGGGTCGCGTCGAGCCATAGCGCGGTAGTGCGCCCGTTCTCGCCGCCGATAGTGTGTGGGCGGCCAGTGAGCGGGGAGCCATCTGGCCGCGCCCGATTACCCTGAGTGGATATGCGGATGGCGTGGTTGTCCGTCCGGACTAGCGTCGCCGGAGTGAGTTTCAGCACCTACGCCCGGCACGTTCGCAACCCAGCGCTGCCCCATCGCCGCCGGGTGTCGGCACTACGGTCCTGCGTGCAGCTGTACCGGCCGATCGGTTTCCACGCGACCCTGAGTTTCCTGCGAGTGGTGGCCGGGCCGTTCGAGCGTGACGAGGTAGCCCTGCTGCGCGCGCTCGACGCCCTGAGCGCGAGCCGGGCCGGCTGGCACGCCGAACTCCGCGAGTACGCCGCGCAGCGCCGCGCCGCCAAGCATCGGGGGCAGCGAAGCCCTCGCCCGCACGATCCGAACCCCCACCTTGGCCCTCGATGCTGGTACGGCGCACCGCAGCAGGCCGCCGTGCATGCCTTGACGGTCTGGCGTCGCAAGCGCCTGCCCGCACTGCTGACCTGGCCCGACCCGATCGCGTCGCAGGTCGATTCCTGCGTCACCGCATGCCTCGCGACGGGAGGACCTCTCACGCCCGCCCAACGGCAGCATCTGGCCGCCGCCGTCGAGGCGCTCCAGCACCGTATTCAGGCCGGCCTGTGGCATGACGACCAGGCCGCCTACTTCCGGACGCGAGACCTGTTGACGGTCGCTCAGTACGTCCGGACCGCTGCCGATGCCGCGCAGGGTTCAGAACCCCCGGCTTCCGATCACAGAGAGTGACGAGCGAAGGTGGCCGTACCCGAGGAATCACAACTGGCCACCAACAATAGTGCGAGATCTCCTTGATCAGGATCCCGAACAGCCACGGTCGGGCATCGCCGTCGGGTCACCGTCCTCGCGGCGTTTCGCCGCGGCGAACCACGCGTCCGAGAACCGGCGCAACACCGACCGGGCACCACTTTTCGTTCCGATGCCAGTCGGACAGGTCCGTCAGGTTCCGCGAGTTCGCGAGCCGCCACCCGCACGGGCGCGACCCGGACAGGCCCGCAGCGGCCCGGCGTGGACCGTCAGGCGGCGCGGCCGGCCTGGGTGGCGTGAGCGATCGCGCGGCGCAGCGCGGACAGGGACACGGGCCGATCGTTCTCCAGTTCGGTCAGCCCCACCTCGATCCACTCACGGATCAGGGCGGACGCCTTCACACCGGCGTTGTCGGCCGCGTCGCGTACCCGCTTGTCCAGGTCCACTGGTAGGCGCACCCCGCGCATCACCATCGGCTCGGTGTCCGCCGCTGGCGGCAACTCGACCTGGGCCGTCTCGTCGTACTCGACCTCACCACGGGCGAACGCCTCGGCCGCCCGCACCACGTCCTCGCTCATCACGCGTTCGCCTCCCATGCCTCGAACCGCTTCAGCTCCGCTGCGGTCATCTCCCGGGCCCCGATGATCTGCTGGTCGAAGTCGCCGACCTTGCGGACCGCCACCACGAGCGCCCGGCCGGCCTGGGTGCGCCCCATGACCGCGATGAATGGAACGCCCCCGCTGGTGGCCGCCAGTGGCACGCGCCGCCGTGCCGACAACACGTGCGCGACCTCGTACGGCTCAACCCCGACCAGTGCGGCCAGGGCCTCGGGAAGCCAGTCGTAACCCACGAGGCCAGTGTAAAACGTTCGTTTGACAAACGCCCAGCGTGTCGCCAGATCGGCCGGCGGTGATGCCTTGGAATCAGCCGCTGCCGGCAGATCGGTTACCTACCGTGACGAGCGCCTCGCGGCATATCCGCGCACCCGACCTTGGCCTGGTGCAGCAGGTCCCGACGTACATGATCTGTCACGATCACCGGCTTTCCAGCGCGTCGGCCTGGCGCCGGAGGTCTGCCGCGATGTCGTCCCAGTCGGGGCCGTGCATGTAGAGGCTGCCGGCCGCCTCTCGTATGAGCGACGGTTCGTCTGGTCGCTGCAGGAGGACAAGACGGTATGCGAGGTTGCGGATCCAGACCGGCAGGTAGCCGTCGACCAGATTCGGGCACAGTTCCCGCAACATGGCGAGGATGACATCCGCGTCCGCGAACGTCAGCTCCTCGACGAAGTAGTGCTCCCGGTGTTCGCGATCGCACCCTGGCTTCGATTGGTACTCGTCGCCGTAGAGGCAGCGGGCGTGCTCGGTCAGGGTGCTGTGCATGCCCCGAGCCTACGACGCCGTGTACTGCGAAATCGAAACCAACCACATCACCGACGCCGGGCGCCGGGGTCCAGCCGTCGGCAGTACCGCGAGCGGAAGCAGACGACCGATCGGTCACTATCTGCGACGCGCGGTCGGCCGCAAAGAGAGGATGTTGACGGCGGTTCAGGTTGGGATTCCTGGAGTGGGATACTCGCGCGGTGACCGCTGCCAGCTGTCCCTCCTGCGGGCGTCCCCTTGATCTACACAACCGGCATGTCCGCTTCACGTTGCCCGACCCGGTGCTCGACGCGCCCGGCAAGGAGACGGCACCTGGCACCTGGATGAGCCACGGCAACGCCCGCGACTCGGTGATGATGCAGGTCCCGAACGTCGGGGCCTTCGTTCGCGCGCTGCTTCCGATCAAACTCACCGACGGTCATACCATCACGTTCGGTGTCTGGCTCGCGGTCGACCCCCGTGAGCTGCGGTCCGTCTTTGCTGTGTGGTGGGAACCCGAGTATCGCGACCTTCGGCTCACGGGCTGGCTCGCGAACGCGATCCCACCCTGGGGCATGCTGGCGGCACCTGTTGGGACGGTGGTGCGCGACCCCGACGAGACACCGTACTGCGATCGATCAGAGGACCCACAGCTTGATCGTGTTCTGCGCGATGAATGGCCACACGATCTCGTGCTCACTGCGACAGGCCAGGTGTGACCTACGCTGCCACCTCCGCGCGGTCACCAGCCGCAGGCTAAGCAATTTGATTACTGATCCACAGTGGTCATAGAATTTCCGTTGTCGGGCGTTTTGTTGGGGATGCGGTCGGCGGAGAGCCGGGCTTGTCTGTTATTCGAGTCCGGGTGGTGTCAGGACGGTGGCGGGTGAGCCGGAAGTTGGCGTTGGCTTCAGGCGAGGCGGTGCGGACCGCGTGTGCTCGTGAGCTGCTGCGGACGGGTGTGGATGAGGTGTCCGGGGATGTCGTGTCCCGGGCGGTGCTGGCGGAGCGTGTTGGTTGGTGTGCTGATCTGGTGGCGGGCATGGTGGGCGCCCTGCTTGGTGCGCACTGCAACCGTGTGGGTGTTGATGTGCTCGCCTCTGGGGTGGATGCGGGTGGTCGGAGGTTGCCGTCGAATGCGTGGATGGCGTTGCGGCGGCTGGGCTGGACGGCCACTGTTCCGGCAGGTGTGAAGGTCAATGACCGGATCGTGCGGATGGTCCAGGAGCAGGCGGGGCGTGTCCTGCGGTCGGTGAAGTGGCGTGCCGACCTGACCGGCGGGATCCTGTCGACGTGGCCGGCCGATCCGCGCAAGCGCACCGCCGTCGAGTGGGAGCAGCTCCGCGCGGCGATCCCGGGCGGGCAGGGCCTGGCGTCCAGTGTGATCAAGGGTCGTACCCGGCAGGTCGCCGCGTTCCTCCACACCAATGGTCGGTTGCCGGTGGATGTGTTCGAGTTGGAAGGCGTGCCGAGGGTTGCGCGGATGTTGTTGTTGGCCGCGTGTGACCGGCAGCAGGCCACCATCGAACGCAGTGACACCGACCCGGGCAGGGTGCTGCTGCGCCTGCAGTTGCCCACTCGGGCGGATCCGCGTTCGTATCGGGACTGGACGTGGGTGGCTTGCCCGATCAGCCTGCCACCCACGGTTCCAGCGGACGCAGTGCTGCACCTACCCACCCTGCGCGTCACCGACGGGAAGGTGCGCGCCGATCTCGCCTACACGCATCCGGTGCCGAAGGCGAAGCGCGCCGGGCATGAGGTGGCGCTGGGCGTGGACTGGGGCCTGAACACCCTCCTGTCCGCCGGAACCGTCCGGCTGGAGACGGACGGTCGGATCACCGCGTTCGGGGCCGGTGGCCAGTTCCGCGCCGCCGGTGTCCTGGCGAAGCAGCATCGGCTGCGCCGGCAGAGTGAGCGGCTGAATGCCAAGGCCGATCACTACCAGCGGCTCATCGAGGGCCGCCCCGACGAACACCTACGGGCGAAACACGCGGTCCTGCGCGACGAGATCCAGCACGTGTCCGCCCGCCGCACGAACCTGAACGACGCCCTCGCGTGGGCCGCCGCCCGCTGGGCGGTGGACCAGGCGATCGCGGCCGGGGCCAGCGTGATCTACCTGGAAGATCTGCGGTCGATGGAAGCCCGGGGTATGGGCCGTACCCTGAACACGCGCCTGTCCCAGCAGGTCCGCGGGAAGATCGCCGACCGCATCCGACACCTCGCCGCCGAGCAGGGCATCGCGGTGGTCACGGTTCCCGCCCGTAACACCTCGAAACACTGCCCGCAGTGTCTGACCCCGCTGCGGCATCGTAAGGCCCCTGACAAGCCGACGGTGGCGGGGTGGAAGTGGGCCGTCTGCCCCCACCAGTCCTGCCGGTGGCAGGGCGACCGCGACCACGGCGCCTGGCAGCGCATCGCCGCCCGCGGCCTCACCCATCAGGCCAAGACCGTCACCGACAAGACCAGCGGTGCCATGGTGATCCGGTCGGTCGTGGACACCCTCGAAACCGCGGCCGTCGTCACCCCCACCACGAAAGCCAGCGGGATGGACCGGTCGAAGACCGGCCCCACCGCACGTAAGCCATCACGCCCCGCGCCCAGGCGACGCAGGGCACCCTCCCCCACCCGACCTCACGGCCGGGCGGGCAAGCGTCCGGAGGGACACGCACCAACGGACCGGCGGCTGCCCCGCGCAGCCCACCGGCACCAGAACGTGACCACGACCAGCGCACCCACCACCGGCCACCAACCACGAGGAGCAGCGCTGGGCGCGGGATTCCACTTCCACGCCCACGCCACCCCACCCAGGTGGGAAACGATCCCGGAAACCTACTCCGACACAGGATCGCTTAGCTGATCTGCGACGCTATGGCGGCGGGCTAACTAACGGTGATGGGCACTACCGCGCAGTCGGCGGCAGTTCCGTATGGCTAATCATGGTCGTGCAGGCGTCCTGGACGCCGTTGTTCTCGTGACTCGCTGAGCACACCGCGTCATTCCCATAATGACTGGCTCCGGCAATCTCGGCCGCGGCACCGGGACCAACATCAAGGTCTGGCCGCGCCGACCCCGTGGACCGTCCGGATTTTTCATCGCCCGGCTTCTCAGGCTCTCGAACCTGCGGCGAGCGACCGGTGCGCGAAGTTCGCCGATGACCCGTTATTGTCGGCCTATGTCCGGCCCTGGAGACGTGCCACCGGAGATCCTGGACCAGCTACGACCGATCTGCCGACGGCTGCCCGAGGCGTACGAGGAACCGGCCTGGATCGGCGTCCGTTGGCGGATCCGCACGCGGACATTCGCACATGTCTACGCGCCGCGCCCGGAACGTCATTCGGCGTACCCCCGGCACCTGATCGCCGGCGAGGCGCTGATCCTGATGACGTTTCGCGTGCCCGCCAACGACCTGCTCGGCCTGACCGCCAACGGCTTCCCGTTCTTCCGCGCCGAGTGGGGCCGTAACGTTGCCGGCGCCCTCCTCGGTGGCCACACCGACTGGACCGAGATTGCCGAACTGATCACCGACAGTTACTGCGAGATGGCCCCGAAGTTCCTTGTCACCCGGGTCGCTTTCTCCTCGCCGAGCAGCTGATCGGCAGCGCCCAGTCGTCCACCCCCGTCCGCTGAGCGCGCATCGGCGGCATGAGAGCGCGCTGCAGCACACGTTTAGAGTGTTGCCGTGATCTTCTCGGATTGGTCGGATGTACCAGACCGCCTAGCCAGATTGTCAACACGCCCGTATGCCGACAAGGTCTTCGGAGCCGACGGACATCAATGGCGATGCGAGCCGCCTCTGACCACGGATGAGCTGGCCGAGCTGGAATCACAGCTGGATGTCGAGCTACCTGCCGAGTACCGGTCCTTTCTCGTACAGGTCAGTCGTGGGAGCACGGGCCCGGCGTACGGCCTCTTTCCCGTCCATCGGGTAGACGGCCGCTGGCGCTGGGAAGGCGACGGCGCCGATCTCACCGACCTGGAAACGTTGAGCCAGCCGTTCCCGCACACCGATGCCTTCAACCCCGCAGACGACCTGCCGGATCCGCCCGATGAGGCGGACTTCGACTCCGAAGACAAGTTCTACGAGGCTGAAGACGCCTACTGGCAGCAGCACGAAGCCGTCGTCTTCTCGCCCGAACACTCCACCGGGCTGCTCTATCTCTGTCACCTCGGCTGCGCCTACCGCGAAGCCCTCGTCGTCAGTGGACCCGCTCGCGGTCAGATGTGGGCGGACGACACCGCCAGCGACGGCGGGTTCCGGCCTCTGCACGAGCCCGACGGCAGCCCGACGGGTTTCACGCGCTGGTACCGGCGCTGGCTCGAACAGGCGGAAGAGTTAACCCGGTGCCGATCAAGCCGGAACACGCCGTAGCGCACGGACGGCGGCATGTCAGTGCACGTCATCGCGGAACCTGAGCACCAGGTCGGACCAACCTGTGTCAGGTATCCCACCGTCGAGCGCCTCGCTGATTGTTCGTTCCTCATAGGTGAAATGCGACTCCATGATCGCCGCGAGTCCGTCAAGCTCGCGGCCGATCGCTTCCAACGCCGGACCGTGAGATCGGGTGGCGTGGTCAGCGAGTTCGGTTACTCGCGACAGGATCGATGCGATCATCTCGTGGTCCTCGACGAGGTTGGCGACGGTCCCCGCGAGGTCGGGGCGCTCCCGCAGTAGTTCGGCGAACATCCCCGTGTCCTCGCCCTGATGATGCGACGCCAACGCGGCGCAGAACGTCAGGCAATGGGTTACCAGTACGTCGTCGTCCGGTCGTTGCTGCCCCAGACCCGCCTGGAGCTCGTTGATCTGGCGACGCAGTTCTTGATGTGCCTGCGCGAGCTGCAGGCTGCACGCGACTGCACGGTCGCGGTCGTGGGAAGCCACTGATGGCGGCCCTTCGATTCCGCACCTCCATGCCTGACGCAGTCCGCCACCGGCACGCGATGCTGCCACTATCCGATCATGAGCATGGCGGAGCCGCAAGCTCGACCGGCCGCCGACGCGCATCCTCATCTCGGCAGAGTCGCGAACGGGCTGATCATGTTCCGGAGGCCATGTAGGCGGCGAGGATGTAGTTGGGGTGCCGGTCGAGGTTCTTGCGTGCTCGGTCGTAGCGCGTGGTGGTTCGGGGGTCGGCGTGGCGGGCGGTGATCTGCACGTCGCGGAGGCTGACGCCGGCGTCGTGCATGGTGGTCACGAAGGTGTGGCGCAGCATATGCGGGTGCGTCCTCGGTATCCGGATGCCTGCGGCCTGGGCGAGGTGTTTGATCCGGCGTGTTGCGGCGTGTCGGTCCATCCGCCGGCCATGGGTGTTGCGCAGGATCGGCCCGGCGGTGCGGTCGTCGACGGCCGGGTCGATGGCTCGGGCCACCGCGGGTGGTAGCGGGACGAGGACGACCTTGCCGCCTTTGCCGCGTACGCGTAGGACCCGGTGGCCGTGTTCCTCGCCCAGGTCGGCGATGTTCGACCCGCAGGCTTCGAAGATCCGCAGCCCGAGTAGGCCCAGGAGCGCTACCAGGGCGAAATCGTTTGGGTTCGGGGACTTCCGGGCGGTGGTGATCAGAGCTTCGAACTGCAGGTGCCCTAGTCCGAGGGTCGGCGACTCGGTCGGCACCGGGGGCCGGCGGACATAGTCGGCCGGCGAGTGCTCCAGGATCGCGTCGATGACGCAGACCCGGTAGAACCTAACCACGACCGACAGTCGACGGGACACCGTCGAGGGCTGGTACCGGCGTACATCTTGCAGCCAGCGCACGTACCGCTCGATGTCCACCCGCGCCGCAATCAGCGGGTCCAGGTCGTGGTCGGCGCACCAGCGGAGGAAGACTCGCAGGTCGGACTTGGTGTGCACGTGAGTCTGGCTACGGTAACGGCCCAGGAAGGCCGACACCGTGGCCCGTACAACGAGTTGATCGCCAGGTACGACACCGGAAACCGAAGCAGGAGAGATAGTCATACATCACCGTGCGTTACCACCGGCGATGAACACCAGTCCACCCGGAGCGGCAGAAGCGGGCGTTCCGTGAGTGTTGGGGGGCTCGTTGGGATACTCGATCCATGACTCGGAATCGGCGACGGCCCGGCGACGAGGCGTAC
>NZ_JBEZFI010000077.1:0-10966 GCF_040649295.1 Micromonospora sp. NPDC048999
TTTGGCACTGGCTTATCAAGCACCCTGTTGAGTTCTCAAAGAACAACCACACACCATCCGAAAGCCCCGCACCGCAGGACCCCCATCCGGGGCATTTCGTTCGTCTGTCCCCGCCGCTCTCGCGCCGGGCACTTTTACTACGTTAACCGGTGGTTTCTGCCGTGTCAAACCGGTGTTTCGCGGTTTGGCGAGGCTTCCACCCTTTTGCCGGGCACCCCGATTCGACCGACTTCCGTCGGGCATTCCGAGGATTTCAGCAGGACGGCCGCTGCGGTCTCCCGCTCACTCGCCCGTTTCCCTGCCGGCCGATAACCTTACCCGGTCGGTTCCGCCCCGCCAAATCCGCCTCCCGGCGGATCCGGGGCACCGCCCGGTTTCAGTCAGCATCGACCAGCGAATGCTCACGGTAACGGCCTACGCCCCCTGACGTAACCACACCCGAACTGAACCTCAACCACGATGCTCTGCTACTCGTCGACGCCCGAGCGGTGGAGCAGCCGACCGTCGCTCGCTCATCGGCACGTCGCGCGTCGTCATCCGGACAGCCGGCTTCGCTGCGCGACGCGCGGTCTGCGGCAAGCGCGCAGTGGTACGCCGAAGCGGGCGCGGCTGTTACACAGTGCGACCGGCCGGGACGGCGGCCGTAGGACTCGGGGGTAACGGTCTCATCCGCTGGCCGCGGCACCGCCGTCACCTACCTGTCGGCGTCGGCGTGACGGTGGCGAACGGGTGGGGTTGGCCCGTCATGGCCGCGAGGGCGGTGGCGACGGCGTGCACGTCTGCCTTGATTTAGGTGGTGGTGGCGGGCGGGTCCGCGGCGGTCGGTGTGGCCGGCGTAGGCGCGGGCCACCGTCAGGCCGACTTACGCACCACGAGCGAGCAGTCCGTGAACACTTCGGTCGGCGGCGTGCCGCGGCCGGCGACGCGCGCAGCGAGCAGGTCGACGGCCTGCTTGGCGATCTGCGCGGTGCCTGGCTCAATCGTGGTGAGCGGCGGCGCGGTGAACTCCGCCATCGCCACGTTGTCGAATCCTATGACGGCCACGTCGTCGGGCGCGCGCATGCCGCGGGCTGCGAGCGCGTGGAGCGCGCCGAACGCCATCGTGTCGTTGAAGCAGAAGACTGCATCGGGCGGCTGCGGCAGGCCGAGCAGGCGTGCCATGCCGGCGGCGCCGTCGCGCAGGTGCCACTCTTCGGCGGTGACGACGTACTCGGCGGGCACCGACAGGTCATTCTCGGCGAGAGTGTCACGGAATGCCTCGAGGCGCAGCGACGCGGCCGACGTGGTCGCTACGCGCGGGTTCGCGCCGATCGCGGCGATCCGGCGGTGGCCGCGGTCGACGAGGTACTGCGTCGCGAGCCGAGCCGCCTCGGTGTTGGCCATCGTGACGTGGTCGACGGGTCCGCGGAAGATCCGCTCGCCCAGGATGACCAGCCGGTCGTTGCCGGTGAGGTACCGCTCGTCGCCGGGCCCGAGCGCGTGGGGCTGGAAGATCAGGCCGTCGGAGTGTTGGCGGCGCGCGCCCGAAAGGATCGCGATCTCGTTCTCGCGGCGCGCACCGGTCTGCTGGATGACGACGGTCCAGTCCTGCCGCTCGGCCTCGGTCATGACGCGCCTCGCGAGGTCGGTGAAGTAGTCGATCCCCAGGTCAGGGATGGCGAGCGTGATCGTGCCGGTCCGTCCGGTACGCAGGCTGCGCGCCGACGTGTTCAGGCGGTAGCCGAGGTCGTCGACGGCGCGCAGCACGCGGTCACGCGTCTCGGGCCGCACCGATCTGTGCCCGGAGAGCACGTTCGACACGGTCCGGGCGGTGACGCCGGCGCGGGCACCGACGTCGGCCATCGTGACGCTCTCGCCCCTGCGTGCCATCTGCTCACCTGCCTCCGGCTGCGCTGCCGACGCGGACAGTGGCCCACGATACGGGCGGCAGCCGGAGCACGAGCGTCCCGTCCTCGAGCCGCGCGTCGAGCGGCCTAGGCGCGACGGCGTCGGGATCGTCGACCGTGTTCGTCGCCGCGGGGTCCGGCGCCCACAACAGCTCGGCGTGGTCGACGGAGCGCGGGGCCAGCTCACGCAGGTCGAGCGCGATGTCGGCGGCCATGGTCGTCGAGCGGTTGGCCAGGTGGACGAGCGCGTGGTCGCCGCCGGGTGAGACGGTCACGACGCACGTCGCGTCGGCGCCGCCCGTCGTGTCCGCCGCGGTGTCCAACACGGTGTGGCCCGCGCTGCGGGCGACGGCGGCGAACGGGTGGAACGTGGTCTGCCGCCAGGCGGGCCGACCGGGCTCAGCGCGGATCGGGCCGATAACGTTGACGAGCTGCGCCATAGCGGCGATGGCGACGACGTCCGCGTGGCGCAGGATGCTTTGCAGCAGCGTGCCGACCACGACCGCGTCGGCGAGCGTGTACTCCTGCTCGAGGATGCGCGGCGCCTCCTCGAACACGCGGTGCGGCTCGATCTCGTCGTACGACGTGTAGTTCCACACGTTCCACTCGTCGAGGCTGATGCGGATGTCGCGGTCGCTGCGCGTCGCGGCCTGCACGTATGTGATGGTCGCGGCGACGTCGTCGAGGAACCGGTCGAGCACATCGGACGAGCGCAGGAACCGCGTGCGGTCGCCCTCGTCGTAGAAGTAGATGTGGCACGACAGGTGGTCGACGAGGCCGATCGTGCGCGTCAGCACTTCGCGCTCCCACGTGCCGAACGTGGGCATCCGCTCGTGCGAGCTGCCGACCACGACGAGCTCGAGCGCGGGGTCGAACCGGCGCATCGCGGCGGCGGTCACTGCCGCGCGCTCGGCGTAGGCGGCCGCGGAGCGGTGGCCGAGCTGCCACGGGCCGTCGGCCTCGTTGCCGAGGCACCATAGGCGCACGTCGTGCGGCTCGGGCAAGCCGTTCGCGACGCGGGCGTCGGAGAGCGTCGTGCCGCCCGGGTGGTTGGCGTACTCGAGCAGGTCGAGCGCCGAGCGCGTGTCGCCGAGGCCGAGGTTGAGTGCGAGCATCGGCTCGACGTCGGCGCGCCGGCACCACGCCACGAACTCGTCGGTGCCGAACGTGTTCGGCTCGATCGTCTTCCAGGCGAGGTCGAGGCGGCGTGGGCGGGCGTCTCGCGGGCCGACGCCGTCGCGCCAGTCGTAGCCCGAGACGAAGTTCCCGCCGGGGTAGCGCACCACGGTGACGCCGAGCTCACGGACGAGCTCGAGCACGTCGCCGCGGAAGCCCTCAGGCGTCGCGGACGGGTCGTCGGGGGCATACAGCCCGCCGTAGACGCCGCGGCCCAGGTGCTCGACGAACGAGCCGAACAGGCGCGGGTTCGCGGTGCCGATCCGGCGAGCCGGCCGGAGCCTCAGCGGCGCGGCGGGGGTGTGCTCATCCACGTCGACGATCCACCTCTCTCGTTGGTTCATCGATGAAGCTAGGCGAGATCAGCGGCGAGTGTCAACGCGAGCAGCGATCGGCATAAATTGCAGAAGGGCTTGACGAGAACCCTTTCGACAGGCAGCCTCAGAGACCAAGTTCATCGATGAAACCAGCCTGAGTGCGCGGCGCCGCCGCATGGTCCAATGACGACACGAGGGAGACAGCCCATGAGGAACGCACGCCTAGCCCGCGCGCTCG
The DNA here is from genome assembly GCF_040649295.1 of Micromonospora sp. NPDC048999. Taxonomy (NCBI): domain Bacteria; kingdom Bacillati; phylum Actinomycetota; class Actinomycetes; order Micromonosporales; family Micromonosporaceae; genus Micromonospora; species Micromonospora sp. NPDC048999. Next base: position 3,618 of record NZ_JBEZFI010000077.1, read on the forward strand.
TCGCGCTGGTGGGGACCGCAACGCTAGGTCTGGCGGCCTGCTCGTCCGGCAGTGGGGGCACGGCCGGCGGTTCGACCACCCTGACGGTCTGGCATTACTACAACACCGACGGACAGGTGCAGGGCTTGGAGCGGCTTGCGACCGCGTTCAAGGCCAAGCACTCCGGCGTGCACGTCCAGTTCCAGTACGTGCCGGTCGAGCAGATGACGACGAAGGCAGTCACCGCCGCGGGCTCCAAGAAGGGTCCCGACGTGCTGGTCTTCGGCGCTTCAGGCACCTACCCGCTGGCGCAGGCCGGCGCGATCAAACCGATGGACGACTGGTGGTCCACGTACCCCAGCGCCAAGCAGTTCCCCGACGGCGTCCTGCAAAAGATCGACGGCAAGCTGTACGGCGTCCAGGGCTACGTCAACCTGTTGGGCCTCTGGTACAACAAGGACCTCCTCGACCAGCTCGGCGCCCAGGTTCCCACCACGATCCCCGAGATGCAGGACGTGATGGCCAAGGCCGTCAAAGCCGGCAAGCAGGGCATCACGCTCACCGGCAAGCCGGGCCTCGAGAGCCAGTGGCAGGGCTTTCCCTGGTTTACGTCGAACGGGTTCACCTACGGGGATGCACAGGCCGCGCCCATGGCGCAGACGTACACGATGCTCCAGGACTGGATCGCCAAGGGATACCTGTCCAAGGAAGCGGCGACGTGGGACCAGGTTGCCCCGTTCCAACAGTTCACCGCGGGCTCGTCGGTCTTCGCGGTCAACGGCAACTGGCAGATCGCTGCCGCGGCCCAGGCCAAGTTCACGTACGGCGTCGCGCCTCTGCCGATCACGTCGCAGGGCGGCGTCCTGCTCGGCGGCGAGGTGCAGAACGTTGGGGCGTTCTCGAAGCACCCCGACCTGGCGAAGGAGTTCCTCGAGGACGCATTCTTCTCGGTCGACGGCGAGCTCACTCTGCTCGACGCGTTTGGTTCGATCCCGGCGCATGCCGAGGCCGCCGCGTCCGCGAAGATCAGCAATGACCCGATACTGAGCGTGTTCGGCAAGATCGTGCAGCAGCAGGGTCGCCCGTCGCCGAGCCCGCAGGTGCCGTCCAAGAGCGTCGATAAGGTGGAGACGCTCGTCGGCAACTACTGGTCGAAGGCGATCTCGGGTCAGGGCAAGCCGGATCAACTCGCCAACGAGCTGATCGACCAGCTCAAGCCCCTGCTGCAGGGCTGAGCTCGCATGAGTTCGAGCGTGCCCCCGGTGTCCGCACCGACGAGCACGACCGCCGCCGGCCCCTCCGCGCCCGCACGCGTGCGGAGAGGCCGGCGCTACGGCCGCGCGGTCGACCGTCGTACTGCCTTGGCGATTCCCGCAGGCGCCCTGTTGCTCGCGCTGGCCGTCTGGCCGCTCGCGCAGCTCGGGAGCATGAGCCTGCACACGGTCAGCGCGGCGACCCTCAACTCCACGTGGGACTTCGTCGGCCTTGACAACTACGCGGCGATGCTGCGCGAGCCTGACTTCGGTCAGGTCGTGGTCAACACGGTGGCGTTCGTCCTTATCGTGACCACGATCGGGATGGTCGGCGGCTTCATGGTCGCGGTCGCCGTCTTGTCGTCGACTCGCGGTGGCTCGTTCCTGCTCGGCCTGATGGTGTTCGTCTGGGCGTTGCCGCCGGTCGTCAACGGGTCGATCTGGAAGTTCCTCCTGGCCGACCAGGGCCTGGTCAACCAGGCCCTTCGAGCCCTGGGCGGCCAGGGGCTGGGCTTCCTCTACGACTCAAAGTTCGCCCTGTGGTCGGTCGCGCTGGTCAATGCTTGGGCGGTCGTACCGTTCAACGCGCTCGTTCTGCGCGCAGCGTTGCTCGGCGTCGACCCGCAGGCGCTTGAGGCCGCGGAGCTCGACGGAGCTCGCCCCTGGCAGCGGGCATGGCACGTCCTGGTGCCTGCGGGCCGCACCGCGGCGACCGTCCTCACCATCTTGACGATCGTGTACGCCTTCCGCAGCTTCGACTTCATCTACGTCATGACGTCCGGCGGACCGGGGACGGCATCCACGACACTGCCGTTCCTTGCGTACTCCGAGGCCTTCCTGACGCTCGACTACGGACGGGGAGCCGCCACGGCGCTCATTGCCCTGCTCGTTGTCGTCGTGCTTACGCTGATCTACGCCCGCGACGTCCGCCGAACCGAGGGAGAGGCATGACCCGGCGCCGCCGCGAACCCATCGCTTTCTCGATCCGCTCCCTGCTCTATGTGCTCTACGGGCTTCCGTTGCTGTGGATTATCCTCACGTCTCTCAAGAGCCAGGGCGAGGTGCTGTCGAGCCAAGCTTCGATCACATTCGATCCGACACTCGACGCGTATCGTGCTGCCATCGCTGACCCGGCGCTCGGTGCCGCTGTTCGCCAGTCGGCGATCGTAGCGATCGGCACGACAGCCGTGTGCCTCGCGCTCGCGACGCCCGCCGCATACGCGCTCGCCAGAGTACGGAGCGCGACCGTCGTGCCGGCGCTCACTCTTCTCGTCGTCCTCCAAATGGTGCCGCAGACCGCGAATCTCATCCCGCTGTTCTGGCTGCTATCGAAGTGGGGACTGCTCGATACGACGTTCGGCCTCGTGATCGCTGACGCCGCCATGTTCCTCCCCTGGGCGATCCTGCTGCTACGCCCGTTCTTCGGGCAGATCCCGACCGCGATCGAAGAGGCCGCACGCGTCGACGGCGCCGCCACCATCCGCACCTTCTGGTCGGTGGCGCTCCCTCTCGCCCGGAACGGGTTCCTCACCGTGTCCTCGGTGATCTTCCTCGTCTCGTGGGGCGAGTTCCTCTACGGCATTACGTTCATGCTCTCGCCCGAGAAGTACCCGCTGTCGTCACTGATCGCGGTTCAGTCCGGCGCATACGGCGTCGACTGGCCGGCGATGATGGCGTTCGCCGTCGTCTCCGCGGTGCCCGTGCTCGTGGTGTACGTGGCCAGCTTCCGGCTGCTGTCCTCGGGGTTGACCATTGGCGCAGTCAAGTAGCCGTCGTACCCGCACCAACCACCTCCCCCGACTCGCCCTGGCTGCATGACACCGTTCTTCAGTGCGCGCTCTCCGGCTGCGCGGGCTCCCATGCCGAGCAACGCTGGCGGGGCTGTGCTCGCCGTGGAGCTCGGCCCGCTGGGGTCGGGGAGGCGCGTGACCGGTCCGCACCGCGCCGTGCGGCGTCCTCACGTTCTGTGTCTGATGGTTCGTTCGGTGTCGCACAGCGAGCGAACAAAGGCGATCGTGCGTGTACGCATAGCTTTCCGGCGCGCCTGGATGATGTCGTCGGCCGGGGGGTCGAAGGGGTGGCGGATCAGCTTGGTGTGCGTATTGACCGCGCAGTCGAGATCGGTGCACAGGTGCAGGCCGAGTGTGTTCAGGCGTTCGCGTTTGTCACGGGATGGGCGCCTGGCGGTGAAGAGTGAGACCTCGTTGAACCGGCGGCTGGACCGGCACAGGTCGCACATGACCGCGCGCGATCCGAGTACCGCCTCGTTCGGAGCTTGCCGCAGCAGCACTCCCAGCGCCTGGCCGTCGGCCTCGGTGACAAGGTAGACGCGCTGCGGGGCGCGCAGGTCTCGCCACCCGAGGTAGTCGATCCTGTCCCACCTGACGTCGTCGAAGCGCACCGGCAGCCGGACTCGTTTCTCGGACGGGTCCAGGTTCACGATCGCGGCGCGGACCTCTTCCCTGGTCATGGGGCGCATGGCTACTCCTTTGCGGGTTTACACGGGGTGCGACGTGTCGTGCGGGGGTGAAGGTCTCCGGCTGGTTGGCGCGCCGGCCCGCCGCTCGCCTCGTCGGTGGGAACAGGCCGAGGACGTGGTCGCGCTGACCGACCGCGTCCTGTCGGTGGTGGCCCGAACGGGGTCACAGTGCGAGGAGCGTGCGGTGGGCCATGCGGTTGTCGCGCAGTGGTTTAAGCGCGAGGCATAACAGGGCCAGTGGGTTGTCGTCGCCGGCGATGCGGTTGGCGCTGAGCTCACCGCAGGACAGGAACTGGTGGATGATCATCCATTCGCCGTCTGGCCGGGCCGACATGCTCAGGGGTTCCATCCGGCCGCGGCAGCCCGCGGCCCGGTCGCCGGGGATGCGTCGGTCGACGTGCAGGCTGGCCAGGCAGTTCGGGCAGTGATTGCGGTGCGTGGTGCCGGGCGCGTCCACCGGCACCTCCAGCCGGCGGCCCACGCACCGGAAGTCGCGTCCCCGATGTCCGCGCTGGCTGTGGAGGATGTGCTTGAGCCGTTGCGGCCGACGCGCGGCCCGCGCGCGCCCACGGGTGTTGTTGCTGCGTCTCGGTATGGCGAGGTGTTCTCCTTTCCGGTTTCTGAGATCGCCGAGCGCTTCGAGCGGGATCGGTGGCTGCGCCAGGGGCCGTACGGCCGTGCGCATCAAGATGAGCTGGTTGTCGTCCGCGCACAGGGGGTTGGAGGTCAGCTCGTCGCAGCGCACGCAACGGTGGATGACCATCCAGTCACCGGTGCGCAGCACGGCGATGGCGATCGGTGACATCCGGCCCCGGCAGTGGCTCGGGCCGCCGTCGACGTGGTCCTCGACGTGCCGGGAGTGCACGCAGGACGGGCATTGGTTGCGCCGTGAGCCGTCGCCGGCGACCGCCGACACGGTCAGGCCGCACCACGCGCAGGCGAACGTGCCGGTCAGCGTGGTGCGTGGAGTGCTGGGGAGTGAGTTGTTGGTGCTGGACACCCGGGGTGCTCCTTGCTGGGAAGTCTGCGATGACAGCAAGAGCAGGCCGAGCGGCCTCGACGAAAACGGCCCACCCCAGGCACGCACGGTATGCGCGCGGAAACAGGGGGCGTGGGCTGGTTCAGGGCACCGGGAAATCACGTCCGGCTGCCGTCCGCGTGGGGACGGCGTCAGGGCAACGGACGGTCAGGCGGTGCAGCGAGGCGCACTCGGCGCGGGCCGGAACACAAAGCTCATTTCTAGGGCGCGCAAGGCCCCGAGTAGATCGAGAGAACTCCGCCACCGTAACAAGGCTCCCAGCCGGGAGCCAACGGATTTTCCTGAACCGCTCCATCGCGCCAGGAAGGGCTGGGGGTGCCTGGCCCGGGACCCACCGTCGCCCGCTCGCGTCGTCGGCACCGGTCGCCGGCGGCAGCCGGCCGGGGTCGCCCGTTCCCAGGTCGACCGACGCCAGGTAGGTCACCACCGTCTTGGACGAGTGGCTGTCCCGTGCGGAGAGCTGTGGCGAACTGTCGGATGCGCAAGTCGACGACGTTCCGTCGGGGGCTCACCGCCGCCACGCCCTCACCCGGCGCCAGGGCGGCGATCCTGCTTTCGTGGCTGGGCCGGCTCCCCATCCCCGCTGAGGCCCTGTGGGGTGAAGGTGTCCTGGTACGGCAGCTACTCGCCGATCTCAGGCCGTCCGACGTCGCGACCGCGGCCGCCGAAACCCGCACCGGACATGTCGCAACAGGGGTGATCAACCTGATCATGCACACCGGCGGCGACGGCACGCTGGCCACGGCCATCGGCCCGACGCTGCGTCAACTGTTCCCACCGGCACCTGCGGCCAACACCGCACGGTAGCTGTCGAACGTTCGGTCGGCCCCGTGACGCGGTCGGCGAGGCCCGACGCCGGGTCGCCGCGGAGCTGATCAGCGACCTCGAACGGGTCTATCAGCGGTCCAAGGAAGCCGACAAGGAACTCAAGGAAATGGTCGCTATCTCATGGTCACGCCGACGATGAACGGAAGCGTGGCGATCGAGAGCAGCGTCTGCGCGCCGGTGATGGACGCCATGAGGTGTGTGTCGCCGCCCATCCGTGTGGCGAGGACGTAGGCGGACCGTGCGGTCGGGGCGGCGCAAATGATGGCGATGCTGGTGAGCGTCGCGCCGCTGGCGCCGAGGGCGGTGGCGATGGCGACCGCTGCGAGGGGCAGGGCGATGAGCTTGAGGGCGGACGCCGACAGGATGTCGAGGACGTCGCGCCGCCGCAGGCGGAACGTGATCGCCGCACCTGCCGCCAGCGTTCCGCACACCAGGGCAGGCGCCGCGAGCATCTCGAGGGTGGTGGCCAGGAACGCGGGCAGCTTGAGGTGGAGCAGGTTCAGGGCGAGACCGGCGGCGCAGCTCTGGATGAGGGGGTTGTCGAGGAGTTCGCGCCAGAGCTTGGGCCGGTCGCGGTCGCCCCGATTGCCGTGTTTGGACAGGACGCCCACCGAGATGACGTTGACGAGCGGGACCATGACGGCGGCGGCCAGTGCGAAGGTGGCGACGCCTTGCGGGCCGTAGGCGGCGGAGGCGAACACGAGCCCGATGTAGATGTTGATGCGGATGCCGCCCTGCACCAGCGAGGTCAGTTGCGGGCCGTTCGCGCGCAGCGGGCGACGCAGCACGATGATGAGCATGGCGGCGACGACGACTGGGACGGCCAGGCTAAGCGATTTGATTGCCGATCCATAGTGGTCATAGAATTTCCGTTGTCGGGCGTTTTGTTTGGTATGCGGTCGGCGGAGAGTCGGGCTTGTCTGTTGTTCGGGTCCGGGTGGTGTCAGGGCGGTGGCGGGTGAGCCGGAAGTTGGCGTTGGCTTCAGGCGAGGCGGTGCGGACCGCGTGTGCTCGTGGGCTGCTGCGGACGGGTGTGGATGAGGCGTCCGGGGGTGTCGTGTCCCGGGCGGTGCTGGCGGAGCGGGTCGGTTGGTGTGCTGATCTAGTGGTGGGCATGGTGGGCGCCCTGCTTGGTGCGCATTGCAACGCGACCGATGTTGATGTGCTCGCCTCTGGGGTGGATGCGAGTGGTCGGAGGTTGCCGTCGAATGCGTGGATGGCGTTGCGGCGGCTGGGCTGGACGACCACCGTCCCGGAGGGTGTGCGGGTCAATGACCGGATCGTGCGGATGGTCCAGGAGCAGGCGGGGCGTGTTCTGCGGTCGGTGAAGTGGCGCGTCGACCTGACCGCCGGGGTCCTGTCGACCTGGCCCGCCGACCCGCGCCGGCGCACTCCGCTGGAGTGGGATCAGGTTCGTGCGGCGGTCCCGGGCGGGCAGGGGTTGCCGTCGACTGTGGTCAAGGGCCGGACCCGGCAGGCCGCCGCGTTCCTCACCACCAATGGTCGTCTGCCGGTGGATGTGTTCGAGTTGGAAGGCGCGCCGAGGGTTACGCGGATGTTGTTGTTGGCCGCGTGTGACCGGCAGCAGGCCACCATCGAACGCAGTGGGCCTGTAGGGAGATCTGTGTAACGGATGTCAATGGAAGTCCGTTATGGCCAGTAGAAGCTGGTCGACACAGATAGGAGCAGGGTGATGGCTATCTCTGTGGTGGAGCAGTACGACACGTCCGTCGGGGTTGATGGTGGGGTCGAGGCGTTTGCTGAGCAGGTC
>NZ_JBEZFI010000078.1:0-10717 GCF_040649295.1 Micromonospora sp. NPDC048999
CCCGCATCCGCAGCGAACGACAACGACGCTGGGGCCAACCCGCTACTCAAGCAGCCTGACCCCAACACCGTGAACGTTCGTGGTCACGGCACTAGTGCCGTGTCCACGAACGTTCGCCGGGTTGGCTGCGCAATGGCTACGGCAAGGAGCCCGCCGATCTCAGGGGACCTCCACCCTCCGTGTCGCTGGCTCTCAGCGCGGCAGCGAGGGCGTCGGTGAGTTCGTCATCCCCGGCACCGAGAAGGCGACCGGCGGTGACGAACTCACGGGCCCGGAGGATCAATGCCTCGATGCGAGCATCTGGCGGCAGGACGGCTGCGGAAGCGACCCGGGTACCGGCTGCCCGTCTGGTGACGACCAGGCCGGTTGCCTCAAGTTCCTGGTATGCGCGAGCCACGGTGCCGTTGGCCAGCCCCAGATCGGCGGCGAGTTGCCTGACCGGCGGGAGCCGCTGTCCTTCCTCAAGGACTCCCAACCGGATCAGATCCGTGATCTGCTGGCGGACCTGCTCGAACGGAGGAACAGCCGAGGACGGGTTGATCCGAATCGCGGGGCTGCTGGTCATCCGGCGACCCGGTCGGCATTGATTTGGCCGGCAATACCGGCCGGGACGCTCTCCTGGAGCCGTTGCGGGGTCACCACGAGGGCGCCCGCGTAGCAGGCGAAGGTCGCCAGACCGAGTCCCGCAAGGAGGCTGAGGACGAGGCCCAAGACAGGTGAGCCGCCAGCGCGCCAATCCCACTGGCCATCGGCGTACCAGAAGGCGAGGGCGGTGAACACGATCGCGAAGACCGCAGTGCACGTGTAAACCAGGCGGCGGACGATGTCGTGGCGCCAGGCGTTGTCCGCCGCAGTATCCGCCTCGTTGACTCCCGTCTGAGGAGCACGAACGATCAGCCACACGATCACGGCGGTCAGGGCAGCAGTGACACCAAGAGTGATCAGCGTGCTCGCAAGACTGACCGGCGCCGCAGTGCCGAAGTACTTGACCTCATGATCAGGGCGCTCAGGGATGGGATAGCTGGCAAAACCCGCGATGCCGACTCCGAGCAGTGCGACCACGATGAGTTCACGTCTCGGCGCGTAATCGCGTACGCGCCGAGGAAGCAGACTGGCGGCGCCTCGGCCACGTACCGGTCGTGGCGTTACGGCTTCGCCGGTGAGAGTGCCGAGGAGAGCCGCCAAAACCAGGGCGACCGGGGCCAGGTCAAGCAAGTAGGTACGGGTCAAGGCGAAGGCGGTTCCCACACCGATAGCCATCCCCGCGATTCGATACCGCCCGCCAGTAGTCATGACTCCCCCTTGTATCAAGACGCTGATACAAGGGTATCCACTTCCACGACTTGTGTCACCCCCCTGATACAAGCGCAGAGTTCGCATCGTCGCAGGCGGGGGATCAACGCTGGACGCCGTCGGGCAATCAACCAAGGCCGGCCTGCGTCGCCGCCGGATCCGCGCTGAGGTCCACATGCTCGCCGCCGACGGTTCGGCCGACCGGGTGATCGGCGCCGTGGTGTCCGGAACGGTCCAGGGCTGCGAGCCGTCGCGGCTCGGTGCCGGACTCCTCGACGTGACCGTCGACAGCGAGCCGCAGGAACCTCTGCCGACCGGGGTCCTCGGCATCCTGGAGCACTGGCGCACCGGACGGCCCGCCGAGAAGAACCTGTGGGCCGGCTACGACCGAGAGCTGCGCCACCACTGGTCAGGAGTAGCGCTCGACCGCCGCTGCGGTGCACCGGACCGGCCAGCCGGCACCACGTACGACCTCGACGGTCGGTTTGTCACTGACATTGAAGGGTTCTACTGTGCGATCGGCGAGGCGATCAACGGCCCGGGCGGATACTTCGGCTGGGACCTCGACGCCCTCGACGATTGTTTCTGTGGGGGATTCGGGTCGCAGGCACCATTTCAGCTGGTATGGCACGATGCGGCCGTTGCCCGCAAGCACCACATCGCCGGCTACGACCGGCGTCGGCTGGGCCCGGCGATCACCTTGAAGTATCTGCTCGACATGCTCGCCGAGCACCAGGTCGAGATCGACTTGCGCTGAGCCGTGAACCCACACCAACTCACCGCTACGTCACCCGGTCGAACCCGACGAAGGACTGGAATCAAACGGCGTACGCGGCCACCCCACCCATCCCGCATGATCGGGTGCGCGATCATGCCGCGAAGTGCTCGCCGCCGCTGCCTCCACCGTGGCTTCGCCTCTACTGTGAGTACTCGGCGTGCAGTTCGGCGTATGGCCGGCGTCGCTCGGTATAGCGCCGGTTTCTGCCCATGCCGATCTCGGCACAGCAGTGCGTCGCTGGATCGTGGGCACAATCAGCCGGACACTCCTCGGCCAAGGCGCGAACCTGGTCGGCTTGCAACTCGAACGCCTCGCGGCTCCCGGTGAGCACCAACGTGTCGGCAGCGATGTCCCATCGAAGGTGATCGCGAAACTCCTGGTGCCAGGTCTTTCTGTGGTCGGCGATCGGCCGCGACGGCCATGCGTGACCAGGTAGTACGACGGTGTGCGGCCTGCCGGTTCCCAACCGGGAGCGGACCTGCTTCCACCGTGATGGCGGGAACGCGAGACGGTGGTGCAGCAGTACCAGGTCGAGCGGGCGTTCCCAGACATGGTGGGTGGGGGACTCCGCGCGGCGTAGTGGAAGGTAGACGATCGTGTACGGCGACCGGGCAGCAAGGCCCCACGCCTGAGCGAACATCACCGCTGTTTCCTTGTCGAGGCAGAACTGGGCTCCGAAACTGGCCTCGTAGAGACCGGCAAACCTCGGCGACTTCGCCGGCCGCACGACCCGGTACTGGTGGCATCCGAGCTGGACCGTGCTGACCACCACCGGCCACTTGCGTCCGCCCAACCGTTGACCACTCCAGCCTCGACCACTTGCCGTCTCGCCTTCCGGCGAGCATTGTCACCGAATCCGGCACACATGGCGACGGAGTTCCCGCACGGTGCCGACCCCGGCCGTCCGGCCTCGATGGGCCGACGCTCGAGTCACTCTCACGGTGATCCGGTGGCCGCCCCGTTGCGGTATCCGCGTCGGCTGGTCATCGACATGATCCTGTACGTGCTGCGGACCGGCTGTGCGTGGTGGCGATAGGCTGCCGTCATGGGCAGCGCCGAACTGGATGAGTTGATCGTCGCGGACGCCGACGCGCTGCGCGCGTGGCTGTCGGCCAACCACGCCACATCGCCCGGTGTCTGGCTCGCCCTGACCAAAAAGGGCGGCACAGTCACGACGCTGAACTGGCAGCAAGCGGTCGACGAGGCCCTGTGTTTCGGCTGGATCGACGGGCAGGCCCGCAAACGGGATCAGGAAACCTCCTGGATCCGCTTCACCCCTCGCAGGCCCCGCAGTTCCTGGTCACAACGCAACGTCGCCCACGTGGCCCGGCTGGAAGCGCAGGGGCGAATGCTGCCCCCAGGCCGCGCCGCGGCAGAAGCCGCGAAGGCCGACGGGCGCTGGGCGGACGCCTACGCCCCGCCGTCGGAAGCCGAGGTGCCAGCCGACCTACTCGCCGCCATCGCCGCCGACCCCGCCGCCCAGGCCATGTTCGACGTACTCACCAAAACCAACCGGTTCGCTCTCATCCACCGCGTCAATGCCGTCAAACGGGCGCAGACACGCGAGCGGAAAATCGGCGAGTTCGTCGCCATGCTCGCCCGTCACGAGACTATTCACCCGCAAAAGGCAAAGCCTCCGAACTCGCCGCAATCGGCACCTTAATGATCACGCGTACTCACCAGCCGCCGAACCGGATCGCGAGGCGTACTCGAACGCGCCGGGCTGTACCGTCACACCGTGCAGGCAGAGGGCGACCGCGACCACGGCGCCTGGCGTCGCGTCGCCGCCCGGGGCCTCACCCACCAGAACAAGACCGTCATCGACAAGAGCAGCGGGCACATGGTGATCCGGTCGGTCGTGGACACCCTCGAAGCCGCAGCCGTCATCACCCCCACCACCGCCGGCCGGGCGGACCGGTCGAAGACCGGCCCCACCGCGCGCAAGCCAGCACGCCCCGCGCCCAGGCGACGCAGGGCACCCTCCCCCACCCGGCCCCACCGGCGGGCGGGCAAGCGTCCGGAGGGACACGCACCAACGGACCGGAAACTGCCCCGCGCAGCACACCGGCACCAGAACGTGACCACGACCAGCACACCCACCACCGGCCACCAGCCACACGGAGCAGCGCTGGGCGCAGGATTCCACCTCCACGCCCACGCCACCCCACCCAGGTGGGAAACGATCCCGGAAACCTACTCCGACACAGGATCGCTTAGCTGATCAGAGACGCTGTCCTGTTGGACGGCGCGCACGGCCCACGCCGCTACGACTGGGCGCGGCTACCGATCCGGCGGACCTTCCCGCGCGACCCCGCGCGGCTGGGTCCTCGCCCGGCGCAGCATCAGCGATCCCACCGACATCGCCTTCTACGTGTGTTCCGGCCCACAGGGTACCCGGCTACGGGAACTGGTCCGCGTGGCCGGGTCCCGGTGGGCGGCCGAGGAGTCGTTGACCTCGTTGCTGGCCCTGCTGCGGCCGTGTTTCACCGGGCCGTCGTTTCGCACGTTCACCGCCCTGGTCCCGGGAGTGATCGCGCAGCCCGGCCGGGCACCATCACCAGGGAGGCTCACCGGGGCCGGGCTGGTGTGGCATCACTCCCGGGCGTACTGGTTCTTCGGCCACGCCCGCTGGTGTGTCACTCAGGTCAGCACTGCGCTGACCAGGCTGGTGGTGTCCCGGCTACTGCCCGGCAACGCCGCCGTGCTCATCGCCGTCGACGACAGCCGGTTCCACCGTCCTGCACCTGGGTGGCGCCTGGGGCGGCGCTCTCGCCGCCCCAAGCACCTGACCTAACGCAGGGACCTGAAGGCCGCGCGGACCTCGGTGGAGAACAGCTGCGGCTGCTCCCAGGCGGCGAAGTGGCCGCCTCGGTCCACCTCGTTCCAGTAGATGAGGTTGCCGAAGGCCCGCTCGCCCCAGCTCCGCGGCGCGCGGTAGATCTCGGCCGGGAACACCGTGACCGCGACCGGGACGGTCGGGATGTCGAAGGCGTTGAACGGGCCGCCACCGGCCTGCGCGCCTTCCCAGTACGACCGGGACGACGATGTTCCGGTGTTGGTCAGCCAGTAGAGCGAGATGGCGTCGAGCATCTCGTCGTACGTGAAGATCTTCTCGGGCTTGCCGCCGGTGTCGGTCCACTCCGCGAACTTGTCGTAGTAGTAGGCCGCCATCGCGACCGGCGAATCCGCGAGGGCGTAGCCGATCGTCTGCGGGCTCTGATTCATCATCGCCGCGTAGCCGAAGCCGTCGCGGTAGAAGTGCAGCAGCCGGTCGTAGGCGATCTTCTCGCGATTGGACAGGTTCGCGGGCGCGGGGTCGAAGTTGCGGAGGTGTCGCAGGACGTCCGGCGGCACGGTCCCGGGCATGTTGACGTGGATGCCGAGGAGCCCCTCGGGCCGCTGGACCGCGAGCACCTGCGAAATGATCGCGCCCCAGTCGCCTCCCTGGGAGACGTACCGCGGGTAGCCGAGCCGGAGCATGAGCTCGTGGAACGCACTCGCCATCCGGGCCGGGTTCCAGCCGGTCGACGTCGGCTTGCCCGAGAAGCCGTAGCCGGGCATCGTCGGCAGGACGAGGTGGAAGGCGTCCTCGGCGCGCCCACCGTGGGCCGTCGGGTTCGTGAGTGGTCCGCAGACCTTGAGGAGCTCGATGATCGAGCCGGGCCAGCCGTGCGTCATGAGCAGCGGCAGGGCATTGGGGTGCGGCGAGCGGATGTGCGCGAACTGGATGTCCAGCCCGTCGATCTGGGTGATGAATTGCGGCAGCGCGTTGAGCTTCGCCTCGACCTTGCGCCAGTCGTAGCGAGTGCCCCAGTAGTCGACGAGCGGGCGGAGCTTTGCCAGCTGGACACCCTGCGACCGGTCGGCGACGGTCTCCTTGTCCGGCCAGCGCGTCATCTTCACCCGCTGCCGGAGCTCGTTGATCTCCTTCTGCGGGACCTCGATGCGGAAGGGGCGGACACCGTTGATCTGCTTCCCGGAGCCGGAGGACGTGCTTCTCACCGGCACGGTGCCCTCCGGTGCCGTCGCCTGCGCCTGGCCGGGAATGCCGAGCTGGGTGGCGACAACGGCACCAGCGGCGAGGCCCAGAAACCGGCGGCGGTCAGTGCTGGCCTGGCCGGCATTTTCGATCGTACCCATCAAGAACTCCTTCTCTTGCTTGCGAGTGACAGCTGATTTCTCGGGGCTCGCGTGATGGAACGCGGGTGTCATGGAACACCTCGCTCACGGTGCTACCGCGCCTGAAAAGCTCGGCACGGGCCGCCTCGACGTCCGAGGCGATCAGGTGTAGGACCTGGGCGGATCCGGGAACTGCTGGGCTGACGCTTCCCCTCCCCTCGACGTGCCGTGCACCCATCGCGTCACGATTGAACGATGCCGCTGATGCCCCGCCCTTCGCGCCCGTGAGAAGCCCTGGCCCATCCACGGGCCTGCGAAGACGTAAACCAGGGCTTCTCTGACGACGCTGGCCGCGCCGACTTACGAAGCCGGCGATCGCGGCGCATTGGCTCGCCCGTTACGGCGGAGAACTCCTCCGGTCGCGCCACCCTTGCCGGCTGTCGCCAGGACCCGGCATGGACCAGGGAGTCTCCCTGGGGCGAAAGGGCCGTGGGCCGCGCGAGCGTGGTCAGGCCGGCATCGATCTATGCCGGATCTGGGGAGAGCGAAGAGTTCAGATCGTGGGGATGAAACTCGCCAACCTCCCGCCGGTGCGGCTGACCAAAGCAGTCAATATCGGAGGAGATCATGGAGTGGTTTGTGGCTTGTGCGTATTGGTTGGCGCTCGGTAGTTCGCTCGCTCCAGCGACCTGCAGTCACGACGAAGCTGCACCCGCCTCTCGTGCGCTTTTCGGACGGCGCCCCGACCTCACCGCCCTCGATTTGTCGTTGATCCAACTCACCTACGAGGTCGTCGCGGCGGAGTCGAAATGCATCCGGTGCGGTGCCCCGCTCAGTCGTCAGCTCCGTATCGCGAAGTTGGCCGCCGACTATTGCCAATCGTGGACCGTGTCGGTCGTGGCAAGGTGCAGCGGGTGGCGGCGCCACCGATACGTCGCCGCCGTTGACGACGGCTCGAACGGATTCGTGCTTGGGCCGTTTCACCCCGACTCACCCGGACGTCACGCATTCAGCAGGCGGCGGTGATCCAGGCCCCTGACATCAGAAGGAGAGGAGCCGTGGTCGGAGATACGGAGATTGCCGCAGCGCCCGCGCACTCGTGCTGTCCCCTACAACAGGCCGCCGCTGGGCACGTCGGTTCGGGTCGGGTCGCGCGAAGCTCGACCTCCGGTAAGGCCACCCAGGTGGGCGGTCGGACCGGGAGCCCACTGCCCGGGCCGCATTTTGGTGAGGACCGAGACTTAAGCCCGGCGCACCGGTCACACGGCGCTGACGCGCCCGGCACTTCCCGCAGATGCCACCGATAGTCCAGCTTCCGGGTCATCCCGTCCGCCTCTGCCCGCGCTGAGGCGCCGACTGCAGCGCCATCCGCCTCGTCCTGTTCATGAACGACATTGATTTCGGTGCCGGACCGGGTTGTGGCAGCACATGGCGCCGTTGCTGCCCAAGCCCGAGCGGAATCCTCGGTATCGGGACTCAACGACCCGCTCCGCGACGTGCCACCATTGACAAGTGGTGCATCCGCACGGTCGTGTCCTGCTACTGGGACCTGGGTTCACCAGGTCCTGGTCCGGTCCGGGATCGTGCCTCGGGTCCGACCGGGCGGCCACGTCCGGTCCGAGACGGATCGGACCGTCCACCTGCGTCACGCCATCCATGGCGACCGGCTCCTTTCCGGTGTGGCCCGTCCGCCCCAGCGTGGATGACCCACGAGGTCAACCACCAGGAGCGGAACAGGAGCCGGCCGCTTCATGCCGACTAGACGAGCTCGCGGAGAATCGGCTGCAGCGCGCGGTGGAAGGTCGGGTAGGCGAAGTGCATGTTCGCTAGCGTGCTGATCGGGACCTCGGCGTGGATCGCGGTGACGATCGCGGAGAGCACCTCACCGCCCATGCTGCCGACCACGGTGCCGCCGATCAGCACGCCCTTGTCGGCGTCCGCGACCAGCTTGATCGGGCCGGGCTCCTCGGCGATCCAGCCGCGGGTGCCCAGGTCGCCGGTCGCCGTCCTGACGTTGACGCCCCGCTCCCGCGCGGCCGCCTCGCTGAGCCCGACCGAGCCCACCTCGGGCGCGGTGAAGGTGACTCGGCCGACCGCGCGGTAGTCCGCCCACGGGCCGTCCACCCCGGTCAGGTCCCGGATCACCACGTCCGCCTGGTACATCGACATGTGGGTGAACGCGCCCTTGCCGGTGATGTCGCCGATCGCCCAGACACCCTCGGCCACCCGCATCCGCTCGTCCGGGTCGAGCACCCGCGCCTCGGGGTCGAGACCGAGGTGCTCCAGGCCAAGGTCCTGCAGGTTGTTGCGCCGGCCGGCCGCGACCAGCAGTTGCTCGGCGGTGACGGTGCCGTCGGCGAGCACGACCCGGAACCCGTGGGGGCCGTGCTCGACCTGCTGGGCCCGCGCGCCGGCGAGCACGGTGATGCCGGCCGCGTCGAACGCTCTTTGCACCGCCTCGGAGGCTTCTGGCTCCTCCATCGCAAGGATCCGCGGGGATGCCTCGATAACGGTCACCTCGACCCCGAAGGTCGCGAACACCTGGGCCAGCTCGCACCCGATCGCACCGCCGCCCAGGATCGCGAGTGAGGCTGGGAGCTCGGTCAGCTGGACCATGTCCCGGTTGGTCGAATACGGCGTTTCGGCGAGGCCGGGCACCGGTGGCGCGGCAGGGGTGGTGCCGGTGTTCAGCACGATCCCGCGCCGGGCGACGTACGGCGTGATCGAGCCGTCGGGCCCGGTGACGGTGACCATGCCTGGCGCGGTGATCCGGCCGCGTCCGCGGGCGAAGGTGCCGCCGGCCTCGACCAGGCGGTCCACCGCCACTTGGTCGTTCCAGTCATCGGTGGCCTCGTTGCGGATCCGGTCCGCGACCGGATTCCAGTCCGGGGTCACCACCGACGTACCTGCGTGGCGCTCCACCAGCCGGCCCTCGCGGAGCTTCTCGGCCGCGGTGACCATCATCTTGGTCGGGATGCAACCGTAGTAGGGACACTCACCGCCAACCAGCCGCTGGTCGACCCCGACCACCTGCAGACCGGCCTTGGCCAGGCTGCCGGCCGCGTGCTCCCCACCCGGGCCCAGGCCCACGACAACGACATCGCACTCGATGGCATCGCTCATCAGATTCCTTCCATGGAATTCTCCTCGCCTCACCGCGCGCGAGCGTGCGCTGCCCTCACTATCGCGCCGCTATCCCCCGATCGCACCCGTGGGCCTACGGGGCAGAACCCTGGTTCTGGACGGCCGGGCATCACCCGTGCGCCAAGCAGGCGGCGCCGACGCTGGACGAGGTCGCTGGCCGGCAGGGGTTGGCCTCGCTCGTGCGTGTCCGATTCATCCAGTGCCCGGGGCCGGCAGGAGACCAGGGTCTCTCCCTGGTGTGACCAGGTGGCCGCCGGAGCAATCATCGGTGATGCCGGCAACTTGCTGGTGCAGACGAAGGAGTTGAGACTCATGAAAACCGACCTCAAGCTCGAGGCCGTGGTGATCCCGGTGAGCGACGTCGATCGGTCGAAGAGGTTCTACGAGGACCTGGGCTGGCGTCTCGACGCCGACTTCGGCTTCGACAACGGCTTCCGGGTCGTTCAGTTCACGCCTCCCGGATCGCCGGCGTCGATCCAGTTCGGCAGCAGGATCACCGCGCAGGCCCCGGGTACCGCCGAGGGCATCTACCTGGTGGTCTCGGACATCCAGGCCGCGCACGACGAGCTCGTGAACCTGGGCGTGGGCGTCAGCGACGTGTTCCACCCCGACGCCTCGGGCGCCCAGTTCGGTCAGATCGCCGACGGACAGACCGGCGGACCGGCGAAGGACCGCGCCAGCTACGGGTCCTTCGCCACCTTCCGTGACCCCGACGGCAACAGCTTCCTGCTCCAGGAGGTCACCACGCGGATCCCCGGTCGCGTGGATACGGGCGCGATCGAGTACGCGTCGCTGAGCGACCTGGTCGGTGCGCTCAAGCGGGCGGCGGCCGCGCACGGCAAGCACGAGGTTCGCAACGGCGGTGAGCGCGACGAGAACTGGCCGGAGTGGTATGCGGCGTACATGGTCGCCGAAAGCCACGGCGAGCAGTTCCCGGAGTGACCGACAGGCCACCGAGGCGGCATGATTTTCTCGCCCGCCCTCGGCGGCCGGTTGACGGAGAGCGACGAGCTGGCCGCCACCGCGAGGGACGACGCACCCCGGCCACCTCGCTGGTCCGCCTGCACGCGCCGCCATGCGGGAGGCCCGGCCTATGCGGGGACTGCAAAAGATCAAGGCCATCGAGGCCCGCAACAATGCGTCCCACGTGGAAGTCGTTGATCCCCACGTTCCGGGCCTGGCGTTCAGTCGCTGTGGGAAGCGGCTGATCATCAGAATTGCGGCGTGGATACCCGGCCGTTCAGGGCCGGGAGGAAACGCCGCTCCCTCCCGTCGCTGATCGTCTTAGATGGACGGTTGCTAGATTGTGAGGCGTGGGTGAGGTGGTGAAGCGGGCGTACAAGTACCGCTTCTACCCGTCCCCTGAACAGGCTGAGCTGCTGA
>NZ_JBEZFI010000079.1:0-9500 GCF_040649295.1 Micromonospora sp. NPDC048999
ACTCGACGTCCAGGAACCCGGAGTGCTCACCGGTTGGCGGCTACCTACCCACCAGGAGTTTGCCGGATGGCTCACTCCCAGAACTCATTAGGAACCGATGAGCATCTACACCCTCACGCCCAAACCTGGTCTCGAGCGCTACACCATCCAGGTCGGCTGGAACCCGCACCGCACCTACTTCGCGACCGTCGTCGACGTCGCCTGGGACCCCGTCACCCATCCCGACAACGAACCCGACACCATCCGGATCGGCCTGGTCGGGGCGATTCTCGACCCGACCGAGGTGCTCCTGGCCGTCGAACCCTACGCCGACGTTCCGGCTGACCTGGCTGCCACGCTGCGCGCCGACCAAGCCGCGCACCCGGTGCGCCGCTAAGACGAACGCCCGAGGTCCACCGCCGCACCGCGACGCCAGGGCCCTCTCGCACTCGCCGACAGCACCTTCTGATTCACCGGCCGTCGCCCGGCCGCTCCGCGCGAACCCCGCGCACCATCCGGGCACGGCCGACACGGCCGTGCCCGGATTCCACCCACCCATGAAAAGGGGGGAATCCATGCCCACCAACGACAACCGCTCCACCGCATGCAGGCCCGCCGGCCCCCGGCAGCAAGCCGGCCCGCGCATCCTCGCGCAACGGCACCGCGCCCAGCACGGCGACCAGGAAAAGCGGGCAACCCGAGACAGGCATGCCATGGTCGGCGCGGCCGAAACCGCCACAGCGGTGACCGCATGACCACCCCGAACACCCCTGACATTCCGCTCCAGCTGGCCGGTCGGCCCACCGTCGGCGGGCTCGTCGTGCCATGGATCACCGGCCGCACCCCCGATGGCCGGTACCGGTTCGGCGCCGTCGACCTCCACCGGCAGAACCGAGCACTGACCGACCGGCTCTGCCAAACGTGTGGCGTCCAGCTCGGGGCGCGAATGGTCTTCGCGCTGCGCGACAGCGACCTGCGGCTGCTCGTCAGCCCTGAACCTGGCATGCACCCGGTCTGCGCCGCGTACTCGGCTACCGCGTGCCCGATGCTCGCCGGGCGGATGAGCCACTACCGGAGCACGTCCCTCGCCGGGCAGCTGGCCGACCTCGGCGTCCTGGCCCACGGCGATCCCGCCAGCCTGCGGGCTGGCGCCCTCGCCGAGCCGTGGCAGCTGGTCTGGGTTACCGGCTACCGGCCCTTCACCAACCCGCTCACCGCTCAGCTCGCCGCGCTGCTGCTGCCCGAGCAGATCCTGCGCGTACGGCCGATCGACACCCCCTCCAACCCCAACCCGGGAACGGAGACCAACCCGGAATGAATCGCAAGACCCTTCCCGCGCGGCTGGCCGCGCGTCCGTTCGACAGCCGTCGCCGGCTGCCGATCCCGTACGTGAGCGAGCACGACGACGGGAGCGTGAACTTCGCCGTCGTCAACGGCACCCGAGCCCTGGAATGCGGGCTCCGCCGGCTGTGCTCGGCATGCGGCCAACCGCACGAGCCCGCCATCGCGTTCGTCGGTGGACCCGGCGGCTTCCACCAGCGCCGCTACACCGACCCCCCGATGCACCTGGAATGCGCGCACTGGTCGCTGCGGCTGTGCCCGTACCTGGCCCTGCAGCGACACCGCCGCCGCGGCGGCACCGAGCAGACCGCGGCCCCCGGATTCACCGACATGGAGAAAGCCGAACCGGTGATCCTCGCCGTCACCCACGGCTACCGGCTCGACCTGATCTACGAGCCCGGCTCCCAGCCGCCGGCCATCGCGTTCCGGCCGTGGCCGTGGAACGCGGCCACCCGCCTCGTCTACCGCGACCGAGTACTCACCGAAATCGGCCCCGAACCCCTTCCCGCAACCTGAACGGAGCACCAGCTCGTGAGGTTTCACCAGATCCGCATCTACCACAACACCGACTCACGGTTCGTGCCCTACCAGAACGGGGACCGGCTGGCCGCCACTGTCTCGCACGGCCGGAACCAGCCCGCCGACACCAGCCCCGAGCAGATCGCCGACTGGGCGTTCCACGTGTGCAACGCCGACCTCGACCACTTGGAGACCGGCCGGGTGACGCCAGACGGGGAGGTCGACTTCCTCTTCGCCTGCGTCTACCGGCTGCTGCGGCTGCGGTCGCTGTCGGTCGGCGATGTCATCGACGTCGCCACCGATGAGGACAGCTGCTGGCTGGCCTGCGAACCGTTCGGCTGGCGGCGCATCACCCCGCCGTCCAACGCGCACGGGCAGCTGTTGACCGCCGAGAAGGTGTACCAGCACATCGCGGACCAGGCCAGCAGGCCATGACCGGCACCCCGGGCGAACCGGCCACCGCAGTCGAGGTCTATCGGCTGTGTGTGTTCGACCTGTGGCTGAGCTGCGGCCACATCGCCACCGTCGCGGTCAACGGCTGGTACCCGGTCACCGTGGCCTGCTGCGACCGGCTCGGCGGAACGATCCTGCGCGGCGACTACGTGCCCTACTCCGCGCAGGTGGAGTACGTGAACCTGCTGTCCGAGCACCAGGTGCTGCGGCCGCAGGGCACACCGCGCGAGCCGAGCCGCCTCCTGGACCGGCGGCCCCGTACCGACAGGCCGTGCCGGCCCTCGTACCGGTGGGGCGAGTCCAGCGCCGGGCGGTACCCCGCCCGGGTCGGCGCCACCTGGAGCATCGACGGCTCCACACCGGCGGCCACAACCGCCGGCTGACCCCTGCTGACAGGCGCCTCCCAGGGGGAGGCGGCCGTAGCCGTGCCGCCGAACCGGGCGGCGCGAACACGAGAACGGCCCGCCACAAGGCGGGCCGTCGTCGTATCAGGACCCGGGACGCACCGCCTACGAAACGAACGCGTCCCGGGTTCTCCAACAACCTGGAGGACTCCAGTGTCCCTACCACTGATCATGATCGCCACCGCCTTGGCGGCGTTCACCCTCGGCGGCCTCACCATGTGGCCGTACATCCGCCAACTCGACAACCAACTCGCCGACGCCACCTGGCAGCTGGAACACGACCCGCTCACCGGCATGCTCAACCGCGCCGGCCTGATCGCCGCGCACGCCACCCTCGCCGAGGCCGACACCGCCGGGCCCATCATCGTCGTCCTGATCGACCTCGACGACTTTAAACCGGTCAACGACACCCACGGCCACAATCGAGGAGACGACGTCCTGGCCGCGATCGGCGGCCGCATCGCCGACATCGCCACACTCCACGGCGGCACCGCCGCGCGGCTCTCCGGCGACGAGTACGCGGCACTGCTGCCCGTCCGTACCGACGAGCTGGCCCGCATCGCCGACGCCTTCGTGACCCTGATCTCCGAGCCCGTCGAACTCACTGCGGACAGCGAACCCGTCACCGTCACCGCCAGCGTCGGCCTGGCACTCGCCGAAGCCACCGACCCGCTCGAAGAGATGGCCCTACGCCGCGCCGACATCGCGATGTACCACGCCAAGCACCGTGGCAGAAACCGATACGCCGTCTACGAGCCGGGGATGGGGATGCCCGCCGCCGGGCACCGTCGCGGACCTCGCCTCCGCGACCGCCGGCAGCTGAACGGGAAGGCGACGGCATGACGGCCGCGCGCAAGGAGATGGCCTGCCAGGCATGCCTCTCCCCACTGAACACCCTCGGCACACCACCCACCTACGTGCACCCGATCCAACTCGCCACCGACGGACACGAACCAGTCCCCGTCCCCGTCAGCCGCCTCGACACCGTGCGGCGCAGCTGCGACTTCTGCGGGGACCCCCACCCGACGTGGACCCTCCTCGGAGGCGAAATCGCCGCCGTCGCCATCGGCACGGACGGGGAAATGGTGCGCGACTTCGGCAATGCATGGGCGGCGTGCGCAACCTGCCAAACCCACATCGACGA
This sequence comes from Micromonospora sp. NPDC048999, assembly GCF_040649295.1. Classification (NCBI taxonomy): domain Bacteria; kingdom Bacillati; phylum Actinomycetota; class Actinomycetes; order Micromonosporales; family Micromonosporaceae; genus Micromonospora; species Micromonospora sp. NPDC048999. Next base: position 3,841 of record NZ_JBEZFI010000079.1, read on the forward strand.
CGGCAGAAACGACAAGGTCATCGACCGCGCGGTACAGGCGCTCAGCCTCGGCAACCACCCGCAGGCGCGAGAACACATCGAGCAACTACACCTGGCGTTCCTGAACGCCCGGATACCGGGACGCACGCTCATCACGACGACCGCCTGGCCCGCCACCGCCATCACCGCACGGGAGCTGCCAAAGGTCCGCGACCGGCTCGCCCGCTTCTACCGAGGCAGCGACGACCTACCCGCCGCGCTCGCGGTCACCGACGCACGTCAACAGATCGCCGCCGGCCTGGACCGATCACGCCTGTACTGGATCGACGGCGACTTCACCGACCTCGCCGAATACGCCGCAGGAACGCTCCCCGACGTCACCATCAACCGCGACCTCATACCCTCGACCGACGGACTGCTCGTGTGGTCACGGCCGGTGACACGCCGGCAGATCACCGCCGCGTCCTGGACCGCCACCAGCGGCGGCTGGCACCTGGTCACCTACCGCACCATCGGCGGGGGACTGAACGGCAAACCGCTCCAGCGACTCCGCGAACACGTGGGCTGGCTCGCCCCCATGAACACCGCCCAGCTTCACGACCAGCATCCGCTACCCGGCGATCACCCCGCGGCAGCGCTACTCGCCACATGGCTGCTGATCGCACAGCAGGCCGCCGAAGTCATGACAGCAGACGTCGACAAAGCCGTTCGCCGGACTTACGTCCGCACCAACCGCCCCGCACCGCAGGTGCGGATCGTGCGTATCCGCGCCAAAAGCAACACCACATCGCCCGGCCCGCGATCAACGCCGGGCGAAGCAGGACATCCCCAAACCAGCCGGTTCTGGGTGTCCGGCCACTGGCGTAACCAGCCGTACGGGCCAGGCAGAAGGCTGCGGCGCCTCGTCTACATCGACGCGTTCCTACGGGGCCCCGACGACGCGCCGATCCAGCTCAGCACCACCGTACGCATGCTCGGCAGCCGCAAACCGAAGCCAGAAGTATACGAGTAGGAGCCGATGATCAGGTGGGGGAGCAGAACCCGCCAAGATCGACGGAGGTTGCTGGGTTGCGCCCGATCTAGGGCTCATACAGGTCGGCCCCGCGCCGGAGTCCGCGCGGGGCCGACCTGGTTGCCGGGTAGGACCGCGGTTCGATCAGACAGCAGGTCGATCTGGCCGAGGGGCCCAGTTGCTGCGGTCGGCCCAAGCGCCAGCGCCTACCTCGGTCCGGGGGGAAGGGCGTCGTGTCGTGGGCGCGAGTGCCGAGGTCGGGGCGTTCCTTGCATTCCTGCTCATCGACTTTGATCAGGTCTGACATGGCTTCGACGTGCTGTTTTCCGCGTCGAGCAGGTAGGTCACGAAGGTGTGCACCGTGTCGAGGAATGCCTTCTCCGGGTTGCTGCACGAGGAGAACAGGCCGTTGACGGCTTGGACGTAGCTTTTGAGTGCGCTGATGAGTGTGCCGATGTGCTGGTAGCCGAGGCTGGCATAGGCGTTGTATAGGCCTTCGAGCATGCTGGCGGCCTTCTTGCCCTCGTCGGCCAGCCAGCGGGTCTGGGCTTCGAGCTGGGCGAGGTAGGCGGAGCGCGCGGTCGGCGTACCTGCGATTGTGCCCCTTTGGCCTGAGTCTCGGTTGAGTGCGCTGGAGATGGTGCTGGTGGGTAGGACGTCGCGGAGACGGCGGGCGCCGGGTTGGACGCTGCGGTAGGACAGTCCGGAACGGGCTTTGGATCTGCGTAGCTTGTCGACGAACTCTGCGGCTGTGGTCATGTCGGCGGCTTCCCTGCGCCGTCGTCACTCTTGTCGTACCTCAAGACGGCCTGGGTGGTCCGTTTGGTTGTCGGGCGCGGGCCGTTCGAACACGAACATCCTCGTACGCATTCGTACAACGAGATCAAACCATGCACGACTAATAGATGGTTGTCTCATCCTGTGTTCGCCGGCCCGGAGACAAGCGGCCGGTCTACGAGGGGAGAACATGTGACAACCGACAACGGCATCGGGCGGCGCGGGTTGCTCGCCGCGGCGGCGGGTGTGGCTGCGCTCGGGGTGCTCGGCGCTCCGGCGCGAGCGGCCGGGGGCAAAGTAGGCCCTTACCGGTATCCGATCACACCCGGCACTCCGCAGTGGGCCAGCCTGAACAACCAGCAGGAGATGGTTGACGCGGCGCAGCTCCCCGACGGCCTTGCCGAAAAGATGGCCACTGACGACCTGCTCACGACTGTGCTGGCGTATCCGCTGCTCGCGCACGCCCTGGCCGCCGACGACCCGCGGGCAGGCTTGCAGACGGTGCTCGGCCGCAGTAAGGCGGCGCAGGAGCTGCTGCACCGCCCCGACGCCGCGGCTGCGATGCTTCGCCGTTACAGTGCGTTCGACCCGTCGATTCCGGCGACCGCGACGCCGCTGCAAGCCGGGCGGCGCACGATCGACGCGTGGCGTCTGGAGGCGTTGCTGTCGCTGCCGGCGATGCTGGCCGCGCCACCGCGCGGGCATCTGAAGGCGCTGTTGCGCGTCGGCCGGGCGCACCTGGACGCCAAATCCGCACACGCCGGCGTTTACGGAGCCAACTTCCTGGGCGGCGGTGCTACCGCTGATCTGCTGCACGGCACCCTCACGCGCGCGCAGACCGGAACGGCTGACGGCTGCGGCCGCACCGACGGCCCGGTCTCGATCGCCGCCGTCCGCCGGGCCGTCGACCAGCACCTTGAGGGCGCCACAATTCAGGCCTGCACGATCCCGAAGATCTCCGACCCCAACTCGGTCACCTACTACTACATGCAGACCCCGAACGGCACCAACATCCAATACTTCTCCGCTCCGTCGCTGACCTCCTCGCAGGTCAGCTGTTTGAATTCCGACTCGGACGCGGTTTGGCCGCAGGCCACCCGGGAGACGAGCGCCACGTACCGCTACAACTGCCACTCTTACGCCTTCTACAGCACCTCGGACTCCTCGAACAGCCGGTGGGTCGAGCGCATGTGGTGGGACAAGGCGCAGCAGATCTTCTATCCCAACGTCTCCCGGTACTGGACCGACGGCAGCTACAAGCAGTGGAGCACCCCGGTGATCTACTACTCCGGGATGCGCTGGGTGTACTGGACCTCCAACCAGTCCGACGGCGGGCACTCAGCCATCGAGGTGGGCACCACCGGCTACCTGCGTTCCAAGTGGGGTGTGTACGGCCGGATGTACCACAAGTGGGACTACGTCCCGAGCGTTTACCCGATGGGCGACATCCGCCAGTACTACCGCTGAGGTTCGGCAGGGCGGCTCAGGAAACACCGTCTACGTGCTGCAAGAGTCCGTCGGTGTCGACCAACGGAAGGTCACCGGAATGTTCACCGTCTCCTCCGCGGTGGCCTACCAGGCCTGCTATGCCGAATCTTTGGGGGGCTACGGGCCCTACTGCCCGTACACCTCGCGCTTCTGAACTGTTCGGCCGGCGGCGCGTTCACTTCACCGGAGGAACGCGCCGCCCCGTTCCTGGCTGGCCGTGGCGATCGGGCATCCCTGATCCGCCCGGGCTGCGGCTTGGCCCGGGCCCGCCTGCCCAACCCCTTACTCCTCTGGAGGACCTGCCATGATGCTGCGGCCGAATCGCGGCCGCCACCGCTGTCCTGCTGCTCGCCGGCCTGGCGCCAGCGATGCCCGTCGCCGAGGGCTCGGCGTCCGCAGCACCGGCCTCCCACGCCTCCGACAACCCGCCAAGTACCACTCAGCCATCGGCCGTCGATGCGGCGCAGCGCGACACGCTGCTCGGCAAGGGTTGGCGGACGTCGACGGACGTCGCCTGGACTCTGTATCAACCGGGCCCCGGCGCTGGAACGACATCCGGATCTCGCCTCGTTCGTGCCGCTTCAGGGGCTTTCGGCGATCCATCCGGCGGCGAAGATGCCGGAGGCCGCGGTGAGGACGGCGGCGGCGATGATGGTCGCGTTGAGCCCGAGGGCATCGGCGAGGATGGGAGCGACGAGGGCGCCCGCTGCGTAGCCCGATGTCGTGCCGGCAGACCGGTCATATCTTGATCTTGTGGAAGCCCTGCCGCCCCCACCCAGGTGGGAAGCGATCTGGAAACTCAATCCGACTCAGGATCGCTTAGCTGATCTGAGACCTCACCCAGAATCCGAGCGGCGTTGTCCACCCGTCGCCTTAATAGCGCCGATATCTGCTGCACCGTGTTGGGGTGCGTCCGGATGATTCCCTCTTCCTGCTCAACCATAAGGTGCTTCAGGACTCCGGACATGTTGGTCAGCTCGCGACACGTCCGGTCAGCGATAGCAGTGTCGATCTCATCGCGGGATGGCGACGGGTGGGTGGGATCTCGGAGTTCGCTCCAGCGTGGATCGCTCTGCGCCTCGTCCGGAGTGCTGTACCGGTAACCGTACCGATGCATGCATTTGCTCCACTGGTCGGTGACGGCTCGAAACCTGTCGTCGGCACGCGCGCGGTCGGCGGCGTTCTGCTCTAGCCACTGGATGCCTTGCTCGGGCGGTACCGTAGGATCGATCACATCGATTCTCGGCGGATCCTCGCCGCCGTTGAGTATCCGCTGGCTCCGTCCGTCGCATCCTCCGTTGGGAACCGGCCGTCCGAAGTAGACGGCAACATCCCCGATAAACACCGGAACCGCCTCGCTCGGAATGACGATGGGTTGGGTGCCGCGTCGCGTGGCTGCGGACATCTCCGCGGCGAAGTCCGGCGGCCCCTGATAGCCGTATTCCGCAACGTCGTAGACGCCGAGCCAGTTCAGCTGGGTGGCATGTGTGGGATATTTTGCTTCACGAGCTTCAGGAAGGGGTACGTCAAGACCGAAGGACTCGAGGCATTCGCGCAATAACCTCAGCGTCGCTCGCCGCACCTGATTGTTTCCGGCAGGTGAGAGCTCATGGGAGTCGAGCGGCAAGGCTAGTTCTTCAGCAGCGCCTGCGGTCTGCGAAATGACCGGTAAAGGTCGCATCGCTGCATGTTCGTTGATCGAGCATCCTGTTGCTATCGCGGTCGCTAACACCAGCGCCGCTTTTCTCGCCACCCGCATTAGTCCTTGCCGCCTCACTCGCGCTGCCGGAGGTGCCCCGGGGCCCACGCGGGGGCACGGGGCCACGTCGTGCAGGAACAACTATCTCCAAGCGACCGCCGCGGCGTAGTAGACCGGACCAAAGGCGCCGTTGCGGGAGTACTTCGCCTGGACCAGACTGGCCTGGGTGTCCCGCACGCCGGCGGTGTAGTCCCAGGACCAGCCGGTGCTGCCATCGCGGCTGCCGCACTGGTAGAGGCCCTGGTTCCCCTTGTACCTCCAGATGAGCGCGACCTGTCCAGTCTGCTCGGGGTTGTACACCTTTGCCCAGGCGAACCAGCGCCCCCCGTACTGCCCCTCGTTGACTTGAATGCTCGTGTTCGACGTACCAGGGACGCTCATCCCGGTGTTTGGCACGGGCTTGATGCCGGACGCCTTGTTCGGGTCCTGCAGCCAGTCGCCGCACCACACGGGCTGGTCGGCGGCTGACGCTGGAGCAGCTGATGCGACGACGGCCGCGCTCGTGATGACAACGGCCGCTAGTGATGAGGTGAGAATCTTCCGGAACATGACGGCTCTTCGAACTTAAGCGGGGTTGAGGTGTCCGCGGTGGCGTCGGGTGGTGGCGGTGCGGGTGCGTAGGCGTTGGTTTTCGGGGTTTCGGAA
>NZ_JBEZFI010000080.1:0-9360 GCF_040649295.1 Micromonospora sp. NPDC048999
GCCGGCAAGCCCGCCAACACCCGCACCGCCCCACCCCGCCTCGTCGAAGGCGCCGGCGTCCACGGCTGGAAACAGGCCCTCAACAGCCTGGAAATCTTCTTCCCCGGCCGCATCCCCATCGATGCCCGCTAGTTAGACAGGATAGGGCGTTACACAGAAATTCGGACAGGCTCAACGCAGTGACACCGACCCGGGCCGGGCGCTGCTGCGCCTGCAACTACCCACTCGGGTGGATCCGCGTTCGTATCGGGACTGGACGTGGGTGGCCTGTCCGATCAGCCTGCCGCCCACCGTGCCCGCCTCAGCGGTGCTGCACCTACCGACCCTGCGCGTCACCGGCGGGAAGGTGCGAGCCGATGTCGCCTACACGCATCCGGTGCCGAAGGCCAAGCACGCCGGGCACGAGGTGGCGCTGGGCGTGGACTGGGGCCTGAACACCCTCCTCACCGCCGGAACCCTCCGACTACAGCAGGACGGTCGGATCACCGCGCTCGGTGCCGGTGGCCAGTTCCGCGCCGCTGGTGTCCTGGCCAAGCAGCATCGGCTGCGCCGACAGAGTGAGCGGCTGCACGCCAAGGCCGACCACTACCAGCGGCTGATCGGCGGTGACCAGCAGCACGACCTCGCCGGAAAACACGCGCTACTGCGCGACGAGATCCAGCACGTGTCCGCCCGCCGCACGAACCTGAACGACGCCCTCGCCTGGTCCGCCGCCCGCTGGACCGTCGACCAGGCCATCGCGGCCGGGGCCAGCGTGATCTATCTGGAAGACCTGCGGTCGATGGAAGCCCGGGGCATGGGCGCCACCATGAACACGCGCCTGTCCCAACAGGTCCGCGGAAAGATCGCCGACCGCATCCGACACCTCGCCGCCGAACACGGCATCGCGGTGGTCACCGTCCCCGCCCGCAACACCTCCAAACACTGCCCCCACTGCCTCACCCCACTCCAGCACCGTAAGGCCCCGGACAAGCCGACCGTGGCGGGCTGGAAGTGGGCCATCTGCCCCAACCAGCCAAGCTGCGGTTGGCAGGGCGACCGCGACCACGGCGCCTGGCGGCGCATCGCCGCCCGCGGCCTCACCCACCAGAACAAGACCATCACCGACAAGACCACCGGTGCCATGGTGATCCGCGCGGTCGTCGACACCCTCGAAGCCGCAGCCGTCGTCACCCCCACCACTACCAAGATCAGCCGGACGGACCGGTCCAAGACCGGCCCCACCCCGCGCAAGCCAGCACGCCCCGCGCCCAGGCGACGCAGGGCACCCTCCCCCACCCGACCTCACGGCCGGGCGGGCAAGCGTCCGGAGGGACACGCACCAACGGACCGGAAACTGCCCCGCGCAGCCCACCGGCACCAGAACGTGACCACGACCAGCACACCCACCACCGGCCACCAACCGAGAGGGGCCACGCTGGGCGCAGGATTCCATCTCCACGCCCACGCCACCCCACCCAGGTGGGAAACGATCCCGGAAACCTACTCCGACACAGGATCGCTTAGCTGATCAGGGACGCTGGCCACCAACGGTACCGGCGAGGCCGCGGCCCGGTCGGTCGCGGCGATCGAGGTGACGAACAGCGCGGGCGTGAAGACGCGGTAGCTCATCCACTCGATGCCGCGCCAGAATCCCGAATCGGTCACCAGCCGCCGACGCAGCACCGTGCCGAGTCCCAACAGCAGCACGATCGGGACGACCGCTATGACGACGAGATGCATGTCAACGACTGTGTTGCAATGGGTCAGTGCAGTTCAACCATGACAACATGACCGGGGTCCGTCTCGCCGCGGATCTCGCCAACCTCGTGGTCGAGGATCGGCCCGGCACCGGCGAAGTGCGTGAGATCGAGGCGATCCTGCGCAGGCATGAGATCCGCCGACCGGTGCTCACGACCCGGCAGGCAGGCCTGCTGCGCGTGTGGGGTGTGCGGCTGCGAGCCGTGTTCGAGGCATCCGGGAGCGACGAGCGCTGTGCCGTGATCAACGCGCTCCTGGTCGAGCGAACCGCCGGGGCGTTCCTGACCACCCACGACGGACTGCGTCCGCACCTGCACTTCACGCCCGAGGATGATGATGTCGTCGGCCGAGTTCAGGCGGCCACGGCCGGCGGTCTGGCGATCTTTACGATCGAGGCGGAAGGGCGACGTCTGGGCGTCTGCGCCCGGCAGACATGCGTAACGGTGTTCGTCGACACCAGCCGCAACGGCCGTCGCGGATACTGCTGCGCCCGGTGCGGCAACCACGACGCCGTGCATCGCCATCGGACCCGGCAGGCTGCCTCTACTCGGCGTTGAAAGGGAAAGCCCCACCGCGGCAGTTGCTGCAACCCCCTGAGACTGCAGCGCGCCACACTGGACCACCGCCTACGAGGGCAACGAGACGAGCTGCCTGAACGCTCGTTCTGTGCTCTGCCAACGACCGACCGCTCCTGAATCGACGATCCGGTCATCGCCGACGCGAATCGGGTCGGCTCGCGGTTCAGCGCCGGCGGCGACCGTGCGACAGGCGTAGGAGCCGACGGTGGCCATCTTGCACAGGTGTCCGATGACCTGCCGCACGTCGGTCCGTAGGTTCGGTTCGACCGTTGTGGTGGCTTGACCCGTTTCTATGCCGAACGAGGGACCTCGAGCCGCTGGTCGACGGGTGGTGTGAGGAGGAGCACGCAGATGCGAAGAGGGAAGCTTGCCGGGCGCGGCTCGGTGCTGGCCTTGGCGGTCGTGGCCGCCGGCCTGCCGGCGACCGGCGCCCTGGCTGGGCCGGGGGCCGACGAACGCCCGGCCAGCGCGCAGTGGTCGTACCCGCAAGACTGCACGCAGTGGTCGTACCCGGGAGACCCCGGCTTTGTCGCCAGGAGTCCAGGGGAACTAGATGCCGCTAAAGCCAGTTGGGAAACGCCGGAATATGGTTATTATACCGGCCACAATCCTTCTACTTCTGGCACCGCGGTCAATTCCCCGTGGCAGCTCGCCGCGGTAAACGCGTCCACCGCCTACGCCCTGGGGTACTGCGGGCAGGGCGTCACGCTGGGCATGATGGATTCGGGCTACAGGCCTACCCACGAAGCCTTTCAGACCGAGCGGATCGAGTCGGTGACCGGGGAGGGTGTCTACGGCACGTCCGGCTACGGGTATCGTGGCGCGACCCCGACGAACCCTTTCACTGCGGGCGAATGGTTCACTGTGGCCGGCGACCAGGCGAAGCCAAGTGACTACTCGCACGGGACCGGCATGCTTGGGGTCACCTCCGGCAAGCGCGATGGTGTAGACCAGCACGGCATCGCCTTCGGGTCGAAGATGTATGTTGCCAAGACCGGCGGTTCCGACAGCCAGTCCCACGGCCCCTTCCACGATTACGTGTACTGGTACACAGCCAATAAGGCCCTGGTCGACGCAGGCGCCCAGGTCATCAACAGCAGTTGGGGCTCTTATGTCCAGACTCTTGACAGAGCCCGCTATGACGGCTCAGGAAAAGACCTTGGAGCCAACGGCAACCGCGCCAACGCTTACCAACTGACTGGCAAAGACAGCGCCAGCGCCACCGCAATGGCGACCATTATTCCCAACGAGTACATGAAGGATCTGGAGTACCAGTACTTCTTCTTCAAGAAGAGCTACTCCGAAGGCGGCATTCAATACAATCCGAACTACCCCGGACGTTCCTTCATGGACGCCATCTGGGACGCCATCAAGGACAGCGGTACCGTCAACGCAAGGTCGGCCGGCAACAACGACTGGAGCAACCCGTATTTCCGCCCGGCGTATCCCCTCTTCAACCCCTCGGCGGAAAAGCAGTGGGTAGCCGTCGGCGGAGTGCAACCGCCCACCGCGACCACTCCCGAATACAAAAAGCAGTCCGGGTATAACGAGGCGGGGCTCGCCAAATGGTGGAACGTGTCTACCCCTTCAGACAGCGTTCGGACCACGAGCAGCGGTGGTGACACCAGCTACTCGAACTCAAGCGGCACCTCACCGGCAACCCCCGTTGCGACAGCGGTGATGGGAGTTCTGCTCTCCCGCTATCCCGACATGGACGCCAAGCAGGTGCGTGAGCTGATGTTCACCACGGCGAACAACAAGATGTCCGACGGCGTGAGATTCCTCGGCACCGGGCAGACCTCCGCCTCCGGGGCATCCATCGCCTGGACCGCCCCCGACGGCCTTCCGGACGAACGCTGGGGCTGGGGGATTCCCGATCTGGCCAAGGGCATGTACGGCCCCGGCCAGCTCCTGAGCCCCATGACCTACAACATGGATAAAGCGCCCCTGGACGTCTGGTCGAACGACATCAGCCAGATCGCGATCAAGGAAAGGGAAAAGGAAGATCTGGAGTGGCTGGCGGGCTACAAGAAGCAAGGCATCGCCTACGCCGGTGAATTCAGCCCCAACGTGCTGAACCCGGACGGCACGCTTGACGAACACGCCTTCATGCTTCAGGGCATTTTGGGTGATCCCTCCATCCAAGCTATCACTAACGGCCATCCCGAGCTGTACGACAAGATCACCTATAACGACGCCGTCAAGTGGCGCAAGGAATGGATGGACGAGCGCGCGGCCTACATCCAGAACAACATCGACAACAACCTCTACACGGCTTCCCTGACCAAGCAAGGCCCCGGGACGCTGATCATGACGGGCAACGACACCTACAAGGGCGGCACGACGGTTGAAGGCGGCAAGCTTTCGATCACCGGCTCGCACGCAAGCTCGATCAACGTCAAGGGCGGCACGCTCGGCGGCAGTGGCAGCGTGGGTGACAGCGTGACCGTCACCAGCGGCGTACTGCGGCCCGGGCTCGCGTCCGACGAGGCCGCGCAGCTCACCGGCACCCCCGCGGGCAACGTCCTGAACGTCGGCGGGAACGTCACCGTCGGCAAGCAGGGTCGCGTCGCCGTAACGATCTCCGGCGACCGGGACTACACGAGCGTCCGGGCGGCGGGCAAGCTGGTGCTGGACGGCGAGCTGGACCTGGACGTACGTGGCAAGCTGACCACGGGCACCGTGTTCACGATCATGAGCGGTAGCTCGATCAAGGGCGAATTCCACGCGCTGCCCCAGAACCGGGCCCTGAACGTGGGCGGTTACCTGTTCAAGGTGTCCTACAAGAACAACAGCCTGACGCTGACCGTCCAGCACCCGGTGCCGAACAACGGGAAGTAGGCCGTGCTCTGCGGCTTGACCATGGTCGAGCCGTGGTGAAGGGACCGTAAGGAAAGGTGGGCCGCGACGCCGAGATCGGGGTCGCGGCCCACCAATTCGTCCGGCCCGCCCCGCGCCCCTCATCCCGGGCACTTCACGATCGAGGGTGTAGCTGTGGTCTGAACCCGCCGGTCTCGAGTAGCGATCTGGCGATGTACCCCGCGGGATTGCCTAAGCCAAGGGCAGAGCCGTGGAGGTGTTCGAGGTGATGCGAACCGTGGCGCTGCTGCGGTTCCTCGCCGACTCGGGGCTGCGGGCACGGGTGACCGCGGCCACCAACAAGGCCGAGGCCTACAACGGGTTCTCCGCCTGGACCCGGTTCGGCAACCAGGGCGTGATCGCCGAGAACGACCCGCCCGAGCAGCAAAGTCGGTCAAATGGAACTCGCTGCTGTGCAACCTGATCGTGTTCCACACCGCGATCGACATGATGGAGGTCATCCGGCAGCTGGTTGCCGAGAGGTGGCAGGCGACCGCTTTAGGATCTTGCCCAGCTCTCGCCCTACCTCACCTCCCACATCCTCCGGTTCAGCGCCTACACAACCGACGAGCTCCACATCCCGCCGGACGTGTTCGCCCTCGCGCTGGACGAGGTCGATTTTGGCGGCGAACAACCCGCGGCCACGTAGCAGGGCACGGCAACGCAGCAGAGGGTGGTTGAGCGCCTCCCCCATGCAGGGCGACAACTGGTGGGCCGAGAATCCGCCATCTCTCACACAGCACGCGTAACCCACGCACATGTCCGCGGCCGGACGCTCGTCCGGAATCGGCGCCGGCTCGATGCTGGCGGCAGCGCGGCAGGACCATCCCGGCGCTCGGTGCCAGCGGGGTTGATCGCGAACACGGTGGCGGCGATGCTGTGGGCGTGGAGTACGTGTCCAGAGTGCCGCGACCGCCGCTGGACGGGCTGATCGACGACCTCTACTACCTGGAGGGTGCGCCGCCGTACGCCCGGCTGACGCTGCCGCCGATGCCGGCGGCGTTGCTCATCGTCAACCTCGGGGCGCCGTTCCGCATCCGCGCCGGCACCGACATCGAGACGGCCGAGTACGCCGACGGCTGCGTGGTCACCATGCCCACCCGCGCGTTGGAGTTCGGCTACCCACTCCGGACCCGGTCCGTCGGCGTGCACTTCAAACCCTGGGGGCTGGCGCCGTTCCTGCCGATGCCCGCAGCCGAGCTATGTGACCGGCCGGTAACGGTAGAGCAGGTTTGGGGCCGGCCCGCCATTGCTGAGCTGCGAGACCGGCTGGCCACGGCGGACGGACCGCACGAGATGCTGACGCTGCTCGAAGAGGAGCTGATGCGACGGCTGTACGAGATCGCCGGCCTGGGCCTGGTCCGCCATACGAGCAGCGTCATCGCGGCGACCAGCGGGGCGGTGGCGATCGGCGACCTGAAGGTGGCAGCCGGTGTCAGCAGCACCCATCTGGCACAGCGGTTCAAGGAGCTCATCGGCGTCACGCCGAAGCGACTGGCCCGCACCTACCGCTTCGCCGCCACGGTGTTCGCGATCGACCCCGCCGGACCGATCGACTGGGCCGACCTCGCCGGTCGCGCCGGCTACTTCGACCAGGCCCACTTCGGCCACGAGTTCCGGGCGTTCACCGGGCTCACGCCGACCCGGTACGTCGAAGTCCGGCGGCGGTTCCTGCGCGAACATCCCGGCAACGTACTGGACAGCTGGCCGCTGCCGACCGATTGATTTCTTACAAGAGCGACAGCTCACGACACGCTAACTTGGGGGCACCCGAAAGCAGAGGAGAGCCCCCGTGGGCAAGGTGGTCATGTACAGCTCGGTGTCGGTAGACGGCTTCGTCGCGGACGAGAACGACCAGCCCGGACCGCTGTTCGACTGGTTGTCCAGCGGTGACGTCCCGTTGGACGAGAGCGGCGAGGTGAAGGTGTCGCAGAAGTCCTACGACTACACCCGGCCGTACTGGGACCAGATCGGGGTGACAGTCGTCGGCCGCCACGTCTTCGACATGACGGACGGCTGGGACGGGAAGCCTCCGGGCGGGATCGACCACGTGGTCGTCGTGACGCACCGGCCGGAGCCCGAGGGCTGGGACTCCGAGGCGCCGTTTCACTTCGTCGACGGCGTCGAGGCAGCCATGGCCAAGGCGCAGGAGCTTGCGGGTGACCGCATGGTCGAGGTCGCCGCTGGCGACGTCGGTGGCCAGGTGCTTGCCGCGGGCCTGGTCGACGAGGTGCGCATGGACGTCGTACCCGTCGTGTTCGGGTCCGGCAAGCGCTACTTCGGGTCGGTCCACGCGCAGCACCTGTTGGAGGATCCTGACGTGGTGATTCAGGGCAACCGGGTACTACACCTGCGCTATCGGGTGCGCCGTTGACCGATCCGAGCGGGTACGCGCAGAAGTCCACCGCGAACGGTGACACAAGATCCGGCTTCCGGCTGCGTTCGCGCATCGCTGTCCCTGGTCGGGCAGCCGACGCCGATCCGCCCCAGCACCTCACCTGCGCCAAGCTCACTCAAGATCACTGGTTGCCGGTCTCCGTCGTATCTTCGGCCGACCCCCAGGAAGAGCGGCTTCCCAGCAATGCAGGGTGTAGTCCGGGTCTGAATCCGCCAGTCGCGAGTAGGGATCGGGCGATGTAGTTGTGGATGCCGTAGCGCCCGGCCGTGTAGAGATTCCCCAGCGCGGCCAGCACGCGTCCGTCGGCGTTCGCGGTGTGCGCTACCGCCTGCAGGTCGAACATCGCGTTCTGCGCCCACAGCACATCGAACCACCCAGCGATGAGCAAGATCGCACCGAACGCTGCCGCGATCATCAGTCGCACAGCGGCACGGCACCCTAACGATCCGATATTCCGAGCGGCAACGCTGCCCGCGTGATCCTGTCCGCCAGGCAGCTCGCCGGGTCCTGATGCACACGCGGCGGTCCGTGCCGACGAGGCGGTCCGTGCTGACCTGGGAAACGGCGCCATATCCCTGTGGCTGGTCCTCGGCGAGGGCGGCGTGCCGCTGGCCGGGCTGCTGGTGGCCCTGGAGGCTAAGCAATTTGATTACTTATCCACAGTGATCATAGAATTCCGTTGTCGGGCGTTTTATTGGGGATGCGGTCGGCGGAGAGCCGGGCTTGTCTGTTGTTCGGGTCCGGGTGGTGCCAGGGCGGTGGCGGGTGAGCCGGAAGTTGGCGTTGGCTTCAGGCGAGGCGGTGCGGACCGCATGTGCTCGCGCGCTGCTGCGAACGGGCGTGGACGAGGCGTCCGGGGAGGTCGTGTCCCGGGCGATGCTTGCCGAGCGTGTCGGTTGGTGTGCTGATCTAGTGGCGCGCATGGCCGGCAGTCTGCTGGCCGGGCACTGCAACGCGGCTGATGTTGATGTGCTCGCCTCGGGTGTGGATGCCGGTGGTCGGAGGTTGCCGTCGAATGCGTGGATGGCGTTGCGGCGGCTGGGTTGGACGGCCACTGTCCCGGAGGGTGTGCGGGTCAATGACCGGATCGTGCGGATGGTCCAGGAGCAGGCGGGGCGTGTTCTGCGGTCGGTGAAGTGGCGTGCCGACCTGACCGCCGGGGTCCTGTCCACCTGGCCCGCCGACCCGCGCCGACGCACCGGGCAGGAGTGGGAGCGGGTGCGCGCTGCGATCCCGGGCGGGCAGGGTCTGCCATCCAGTGTCATCAAGGGCCGTACCCGGCAGGCCGCCGCGTTCCTCACCACCAATGGTCGCCTGCCGGTGGATGTGTTCGAGTTGGAAGGCGTACCGAGGGTTCCGCGGATGTTGTTGTTGGCCGCGTGTGACCGGCAGCAGGCCACCATCGAACGCAGCGACACCGACCCGGACAGGGTGCTGCTGCGCCTGCAACTACCCACTCGGGCTGATCCGCGAGGGTATCGGGACTGGACGTGGGTGGCCTGCCCGATCAGCCTGCCACCCACCGTCCCCGCCTCAGCGGTGCTACACCTGCCCACCCTCCGCATCACGGGCGGGACGGTGCGCGCCGATCTCGCCTACACGCATCCGGTGCCGAAGGCGAAGCGTGCTGGGCACGAGGTGGCGCTGGGCGTGGACTGGGGGCTGAACACGCTCCTGTCCGCCGGAACCGTCCGACTCGGGCCCGAAGGTCGGATCACCGCGATGGGGGCCGGTGGCCAGTTCCGGGCCGCCGGTGTCCTGGCCAAACAGCACCGGCTGCGGCGC
>NZ_JBEZFI010000081.1:0-9256 GCF_040649295.1 Micromonospora sp. NPDC048999
ACAAGGCCGGCTCCGGCGCCCTCGGCGACATCGGCGCCCACATCATCGACCTCACCCAACACATCACCGGACAACACATCACCGGAGTCAGCGCGCTGACCGAGACCTTCGTCAAGGAACGGCCGTTGCCGACCGGGTCGAGCGGCCTGGCCGCGCAGGCCGACGGCAACGGCCAGACGATGGGGCAGGTCACCGTGGACGACGCGGCGGTGTTCGTGGCCCGGCTCGACGGCGGGGCGCTCGCCACGTACGAGGCGAGCCGCTTCGCCACCGGCCGCAAGAACGGCCTCCGGGTGGAGATCAACGGGTCGCTCGGCACCCTGGTCTTCGACCTGGAACGCCTCAACGAGCTGGAGTTCTACGACGCCACCCGGCCGGGACCGGAACAGGGATTCACCCGAATCCTGGTCACCGAACCCGAACACCCCTACATGTCCGCCTGGTGGCCACCCGGCCACCCCATCGGCTACGAACACTCCTTCACCCACCAGATGCGCGACTTCATCGAAGCCATCGCCACCGGCACCGACCCCACACCATCCTTCACCGACGCGCTGCAGGTCCAGCTCGTGCTGGACGCGGTGACCCGCTCGGCGGAGCGGGCCGCCTGGACGGAGGTGGAGCCCGCGCTGGCCGAACTGGCCGGCTGACCCGCGTAGCGGCGCCCGTCGGCGCCGCCCGAGAAGGCTTCCCGGCGCCGACCGGCGAGGGCCCGCCGCGGTTGCGCCCCGCGGCGGGGGGCGAGGTCGACCTCGGGAAGCGTGCCACCGGAGCCTCCGGCACGGCACGACCAGCACGGCCGTCCGGTGCGGCCGGACCGGGATTCCCCGGCCGCACCGGGCGGGCCGGCCTGACGACGACGGTGAGGAGGCACGATGCGTACGGGTGTCTGGCTGATGGGTGCGCGCGGCTCGGTCGCGACCACCAGCATCGTCGGGGCACTGGCGCTGCGGGCCGGGCTCACCGAGCCGACCGGCTGCGTCACCGAGCTGCCCGACCTGCGCGGGCCGGCCCTGCCGGCCTTCGCCGACCTGGTTCTCGGCGGCCACGACGTGGTCGTCACCCCGCTCACGAAGCGGGCCGGGGCGCTCGCCGCCGCCCGGGTGCTGCCCGGCCGGCTGGTGGACGCCCTCGCCGACGAACTGGCCGACGTCGAGGCGGCGCTGCGTCCCGCCCCGACCGGGGGCACCCAGGCCGAGCGGGCTACCGCCGTGGCCCGCGACCTGACCGACTTCCAGCGCCGGCACGGGCTGGACCGGGTGGTGGTGGTCAACGTCACCGCCACCGAACCGGTCGCCGCCGCGCACCCGGCCCACCACGACCTTGCCGCGCTGCGGGCCGCGCTGGCCGGCCCCGGCGCGGTGCTGCCCGCCAGCTCGCTGTACGCGTACGCGGCGTTCACCGCAGGCTGCCCGTACGTGGACTTCACGCCGTCGACCGGGGCCCGGCTGCCGGCGCTGAAGGCGCTGGCTGACGAGCAGGGCCTGCCGTATGCCGGGCACGACGGCAAGACCGGGGAGACCCTGGTCAAGTCGGTGCTCGCGCCGATGTTCGCGATGCGGCACCTGACGGTGCGTTCCTGGTCCGGGGTGAACCTGCTTGGCGGCGGGGACGGCGCCACGCTCGCCGACCCGGCCGCCAACGCGGCCAAGGTGGACAGCAAGCAGCGGGTGCTCGGCGAGACCCTCGGCTACGTCCCGCAGGGCGGCACCCGGATCGATTTCGTGCCGGAACTCGGTGACTTCAAGACCGCCTGGGACCTGGTGACCTTCGCCGGCTTCCTCGGTACCGGGATGCGGATGGAGTTCACCTGGCACGGCTGCGACTCCGCGCTGGCCGCCCCGCTGGTGCTCGACCTGGCCCGGCTCACCGCCGCCGCGCACGCCGCCGGCCGCCGCGGCCCCCTCGCCGAGTTGGCCTTTTTCTTCAAGGATCCGCTCGATGCGCCCACCCACTCGCTGGCCGAGCAGTGGGCGCTGCTGCGTGAGTTCGTTGCCGGGCTGCACGCCCGAGCTGGGTGAGCCGTGGGACAGGCCGGTGCGATATTGTCAGCCATGGATAATGGTCGGACCGTCACCGTCACGCCGACCGATCCCACCCTGCTGCGGGGCCGTTTCGACGCCGCACTCGCCGCGTTTCTGCGTCGGCAGCGGCCGGGCCGGTCGGGCCACGGTGCGGGAGCTGTTTACGACGTGCTGCACCGGTTCGTCCTGGCCGGGGGCAAGCGGGTGCGGCCCCTCTTCTGCTACTGGGGGTGGCGGGGTTTCGGCGGTCCCGACGGCGCACCGATCGTGGCCGCGGCGGCAGCGCTGGAACTGTTTCACGCGTTCGCCCTGATCCACGACGACATTCTCGACCACAGCGACCGGCGGCGCGGCCAACCGGCGATGCATCGGATCTTCGCCGACCTGCACGCCCGCTCCGGCTGGCGCGGCGACCCGCAAACGTACGGCCGGGACGCCGCCCTGCTCTGCGGTGACCTCTGCGCCGCCTGGTCGGGGCAGATGTTCCACGAGTGTGGGCTGGAGCCCGCCCAGGTCCGGCGCGGTCTTGCCGTCTTCTCGCGGATGCGGGCCGAGGTGATCGCGGGGGAATACCTGGACGTGCTTTCCGCCGCCGTCGACGGTTCGGTGGCGAGCGCGCTCGCCGTCGTGCGGATGAAGACCGCCCGCTACACGGTGACCCGGCCGGTGCAGATCGGCGCCGCCCTGGCCGGTGCCGACCCCGACGCGGTGGCGGCGTTGGCCGACTTCGGTGACCCGATCGGGGACGCCTTCCAGCTCCGCGACGACCTGCTCGGCGTCTTCGGAGACCCGAGGGTGACCGGCAAGTCCAACCTGGACGACCTGCGCGAGGGAAAGCCGACGGTGTTGATGGCACTGGCCCGGCAGGCGGCCGGCCCGGCCGGGCGGGCGCGGTTGGGCGCGCTGGTCGGCCAGCCCGACCTGGACCACGGCGGCGCGGCCGAGGTGCGGCGGATCATCGAGGCCGTCGGTGCCCGGACGTCGGTGGAGCAGATGATCCGGGTACGCGCCGACGCCGCCCTGGCCGCGCTGGACCGACTGCCGTTGGCCGAGCCGGCCCGGGCGGCCCTGGCCGACCTGGGGGCTCGGGCGGCCGACCGCAACGCGTGACGCGGGCCTTCCTAACCGGTCGGGGCGGGCCTACAGTGGGGGCGGCGACCGCGAGGTGGCCGGTGACCCGACGGGAGGCGCAACCCGTCGGGCCCAGGCGCGACCGCGCCCACCGGTGCCCGTCGGGGTCGTCGCACCCGGTCGCCCTCGCCCCGGTCCGACACGGAATCCCCCATCACCAATAGGGGAGAAGGACAATGGCGCGACCCATCACGCTCTTCACCGGCCAGTGGGCCGATCTTCCGTTCGACGAGGTCTGCCGGCTCGCCGCCGAGTGGGGGTACGACGGCCTTGAGATCGCCTGCTGGGGCGACCACTTCGAGGTCGACAAGGCGCTCGCCGACGAGTCGTACGTGGACCGGAAGCGGGCCACCCTCGCCAAGCACAACTTGAAGGTCTATGCCATCTCCAACCATCTGGTCGGGCAGGCGGTCTGCGACCACCCGATCGACGAACGGCACCAGGACATCCTCCCCGCGCGGATCTGGGGTGACGGCGAGCCGGAGGGCGTCCGCCGCCGGGCCGCCGAGGAGATGAAGGACACCGCCCGGGCGGCGGCGAAGCTCGGGGTGAAGACGGTGGTCGGCTTCACCGGCTCGTCGATCTGGCACACCCTGGCGATGTTCCCGCCGGTCCCGCCGGCCATGATCGAGCGCGGCTACCAGGACTTCGCCGACCGGTGGAACCCGATCCTCGATGTCTTCGACGAGGTGGGCGTGCGCTTCGCGCACGAGGTGCACCCCAGCGAGATCGCGTACGACTACTGGACCACCAAGCGCACGCTGGAGGCGATCGGCCACCGGCCCGCGTTCGGGCTGAACTGGGACCCGTCGCACTTCGTCTGGCAGGAGCTGGACCCGGTCAACTTCATCTTCGACTTCGCCGACCGGATCTACCACGTCGACTGCAAGGACGCGAAGGTCCGTACCGGCGATGGCCGCCGCGGACGGCTCTCCTCCCACCTGCCCTGGGCGGACCTGCGGCGCGGCTGGGACTTCGTCTCCACCGGGCACGGCGACGTGCCGTGGGAGGACTGCTTCCGCGCGTTGAACGCGATCGGCTACGACGGCCCGATCTCGATCGAGTGGGAGGACGCCGGCATGGACCGCCTGGTCGGCGCGCCCGAGGCGTTGCAGTTCGTACGCCGGCTCGCCTTCGACGCGCCGGCCGCCGCCTTCGACGCCGCCTTCAGCAGCACCCGGGACTGACCCTTTCGGTCGCTACGAACTTGATGACGGAAACGACTCACCTCGGCCGCCGCGCCGCCAGCGCAGTCGACCGTTAGGTGATCCACCCACGTCATCAAGTTCGTAGCTCCCGGCATTCGGTGCCGCCGCGGCCGCAGAGCGGGCGCCGGCTCTCCGCCGGTGCGGACGGCAGAGCCGGCGGCGCTCAGCGGGCCGCGAAGACCTGGTCGCTGATCAGGCGGGCGGCGCCGACCAGGGCGGCCCGGTCACCCAGGTCGGAGAGCACGATCGGCATGGCCCCGGTGGCCAGCGGCGT
Organism: Micromonospora sp. NPDC048999; assembly: GCF_040649295.1. Lineage (NCBI taxonomy): Bacteria > Bacillati > Actinomycetota > Actinomycetes > Micromonosporales > Micromonosporaceae > Micromonospora > Micromonospora sp. NPDC048999. The sequence continues at coordinate 4,638 of NZ_JBEZFI010000081.1, forward strand.
GGAACGCCGATAGACCACGCCGCGGATCTCGGCGAGCAGCACCGGACCGACCCCGGGCGGCGCGCCGCCGATGATCACGATGGCCGGGTTGACGAAGCTGACGAGGTCGACCAGCACCTGGCCGAGCCGGCGGGCGGAGTCCCGGACCAGCGTCTGCGCGGTCGTGTCGCCGCCGGTCGCCGCCGCGGCCACGTCGTCGATGGTCAGGGTGCCGGCCGCGGTCAGCCGGTCGCCGAGCGCCGTCGAGTGTCCGGCCCGCGCGGCGGTCACCGCCTCCCGCACCAGGGCAGCGTGCCCGCAGTACGCCTCGACGCAGCCGGTGTTGCCGCAGACGCACAGCGGCCCGTCCTCGGTCAGCTGGAGGTGCCCGATGTCGCCGGCCCCGCTGGTCGCGCCCCGGTAGAGCGCCCCGCCGAGCACCAGCCCGCAGCCGACCGCGTTGCCCAGCTTGACGTAGAGGAAGTCGTCGAACGCCCGGCCGGTGCCGGCGTGGTGCTCGCCGAGGGCCATCACGTTGGCGTCGTTGTCGACCTGCACCGGGCAGCCCAACTCGGCGGCGATGGTGTCGCGTACCGGGAACTGGTGCCAGCCGGGCAGGGCGGGCGGCGAGACCGGGGCACCGTCGCGGACGGAGACCGGCGCGGGCAGGGCCACGCCGACCCCGGTCAACCGGGCCAGCCCGGCTTCGGCCCGCAGCTTGGCGAGCAGCTCGACCGCGTGACTTACCACCGGCTCGGGCCCGAGGCGTACGTCGACCGGCTCTGTGTGCCGGGCGAGGACGCTCAACTCCCCGTCGGTTAGTGCGACGTCGAGCCGCCCCTCACCGACGATCACCGCGCCGAATCGGACCTGCTCGGCGATCCGGAGCAGCGACGAGCGGCGACCGCCGCGGGACGCGGCCGGCCCCGCGGCCTCCACCAGGCCCTGCGCGGCGAGCCGGTCCACCTCAGCGCCGAACCGGCCCCGGGGCAGGCCCAGGGCGTCGGTCAGCTCCACCCGTGAGCGGGGGCCGTCGTCGCGCAGCAGTCGCAGCAGCCGCGCCTGGTCCGCGTTCTCGGGTCCGATCATCGTCATCGCGACCACCTCCTCTCGAAATGTGCCACATCGCCGCCCACGGCGTGTGACGCGGAGGGGGTGCCCCGACGAGAGCGGGCCGGTCGCCTGTCGGTGACCGGCCCGCTCTCGGGCGATGTCAGGAACTGCTGCCCGTGCCGGAGGCCTTGCTGCTCGAACCGCTGGCGGAGCCCGCAGCGCTCGAGCCGGACTTGGCGCCGGCCGGCGTGCCGGCGAACGGCTTGTCGGCCGGGGTGAGCCCCTGCCTGTTGCCGTTGGTGAGCTTCTCGCCGAGCTTGGTCTGCCCCAGCTTGTCCTTGCCCTCGGCATAGAGTCGGGTCGCCTGGGCCTGCGCGACACCCGCCGCCTCCTGAACGGTCGGGTGGTCGAGCACCTTGCGGCCCCGGACCATCAGCTCCTCGTACTTCTCCCGGCCGGCACGGGCGCCCAGGACGAATCCCGCAGCCAGCCCGCCAAGAAACATGATCTTTCCGCGCATGGCGGCTCCTTCCGTACCTGACGCGCCGCCGTTCCCGTCCGGGGCTGCCCGGCGGGAGCGACCATCTCGCGCCTGCGTCCTCTGTCGGCGGCTAACTACCCATCTTGCTCTCGGCTCATGCCTTCCTGGGCGGAGATGGCGATTTGCCCGAGTTATGGGTGGACTCGGGCCTATGCGACGGCACCGCCCCAGCGCCGCAATCGGTGGGGCAACCCCCTGGCGCGCTGCCCCCCGAAGTCCTGTAGTCTTGTGGCGTCGCACGGCGCGGAGAGATCCGCTAGCCGGGCGATGCACGGTCCCCTGTAGCTCAATTGGCAGAGCAGCCGGCTGTTAACCGGCAGGTTATTGGTTCGAGTCCAATCGGGGGAGCTTAGCTCCAATGCAGCGCCCGTCGGCCCAAGCCAGCGGGCGTTTCTTAATTCGGTCCGATGCGGTGACCCTTCCCGGCGTAGCGTCCGGATTCTCCCACGGGATGTGATTCTGCCCGGCAGGATGAGCGATGCCGGCCCAGATCTCCGCTGGGTCGACTGGTGCATCGGGCCGAGGACGGGTGGAGATGGCCGGGGGACCGAGCCGCCGGACGGCGACGCTGGTCGCGGTGGCGGTCGTGTTGGGCTGGCTGATCGTCGGCGCGATCGCCGGCCCGTACGCGGGCAAGCTCGGGAACGTCGCCACCAACGACAACTCCGCCTTCCTCCCCGCCAACGCCGAGGCGACCCGGGCGCAGGACCTCTCCGCCGGCTTCGCGTCGAAGCAGACCACCCCGGCCCTCGTCGTCTACGAGCGCACCTCCGGCATCACCCCGGCCGACCAGCAGCGCGTACAGGCCGACGCCGCCCGGTTCGCCCAGGTGCCCGGAGTGGTCGCTCCGCTGCCGCCGCCGATCGTCAGCCAGGACCACCAGGCCGTACAGGTGATCGTCCCGGTCGAGAGCGTCGGGGGTGAACGGATCCGGCAGGTCGTCACCCAACTCCGCGACATCGCCGGCGCGGACCGAGACGGGCTCACCGTCAACGTGGCCGGCCCGGCGGGACTACTCGCCGACCTGATCGAGGTCTTCACCGCCATCGACGGGCCGCTGCTGTTGGTCACCCTGATCGTGGTGCTGATCATCCTGCTGATCGTCTACCGCAGCCCGGTGCTCTGGATCTTTCCGCTGCTCGCCGCCGGCATGTCGTACGCGCTGGCCGCGCTCGCCGTCTACCACCTGGCCGGCAGCGGCATCATCAAGCTGAACGGGCAGGCGCAGGGCATCCTCACCGTGCTCGTCTTCGGCGCCGGCACCGACTACGCGCTGCTGCTGATCGCCCGCCACCGGGAGGAACTGCACCGGCACGACCGCCCCTGGGACGCGCTGAAGGCCGCCTGGAAGGGCGCCGCCACGGCGATCATCGCCTCCGGCACCACCGTCATCGTCAGCCTGCTCTGCCTGCTGCTGTCCAGCCTCAACTCCAACCGGGCGCTCGGGCCGGTCGCCGCCGTCGGCATCGCCGCCACCCTGCTGGTGATGCTCACCTTCCTCCCCGCGCTGCTGCTGCTCGGCGGACGGTGGGCGTTCTGGCCACGGCGGCCCCGGTGCGACTGCGCCGAACCGCAGGCCGAGCACGGCATCTGGGGCCGGATTGCCGGCTTCGTCGCCCGCCGGGCCCGGACCGTCTGGCTGGTCACCGCCGTGCTGCTGGCCGTACTCACCCTGGGGCTCACCCAGCTCGATATCACCGCCCTCGGCCAGTCGCAGCAGTTCACCAAGGGCACCGACTCGACCGCCGGGCAGGAGGTGATCGCCCGGCACTATCCGGCCGGCACCGGCAGCCCCGCCACGATCTTTACGACGCAGACCACCGCCCGGCAGGTCGCCCAGGTGGCCCAGGGCGTACCGGGGGTCTCCTCCGTCCGACCGGTCACCGCAGCGGGACCGGGCGGGCCGACCGAGCCGAACGCGCAGCCGTTGGTGGTCGACGGACGGGTGCAGCTGCAGGCCACCCTCGCCAACCCGCCGGACAGCCACGCCGCCGAACAGACCATTCGCAACCTGCGCGAGGCGGTCCACAAGGTGCCCGGCTCCGACACGGTGGTGGGTGGCTTCACCGCCGTCGACGTGGACACCGCCGACGCCGCCGCCCGGGACCGCAACGTCATCATCCCGGTGGTGCTGCTGGTCATCGTGATCGTCCTGGCGCTGCTGCTGCGCGCCCTGGTCGCCCCGATCCTGCTGATCGCGACCGTGGTGCTGTCGTTCCTCGCCACGCTCGGCCTCTGCGCGGTGATCTTCCGGTATCTCCTCGACTTTCCCGGCGTCGACCAGTCGTTCCCGCTCTTCGCGTTCGTCTTTCTGGTCGCCCTCGGCATCGACTACAACATCTTCCTGATGAGCCGGGTCCGTGAGGAGTCGGTCCGGCGGGGCACTCGGGCCGGGGTCCTTGCCGGCCTCGCCGTCACCGGCGGCGTGATCACCTCCGCCGGTGTCGTGCTCGCCGCCACCTTCTCCGCGCTCGCCGTGCTGCCGCTGGTGGTGCTGGTCGAGCTGGGCGTGGCCGTCGCCGTCGGGGTGCTGCTCGACACCATCGTCGTCCGGTCGCTGCTGGTGCCCGCGCTCGCGTACGACCTCGGGCCGGTTATCTGGTGGCCGAGCAGATTGTCCCGCGCCGTCCGCGGCGGCGAATCCCGCTCGCCAGTGGCCGGCGGACCGCCGGTGTGATTCTCGCCGCTCCGCACCGGGCAGTGCGGTCCGTCCGAGCTGGACGGGAAGGCTGCACCCGCCTCATGACCTGCCATTTCGAGTCCGAGCGTGATCGGACTGCCAGGGGGCGGGGCATGGCTGCGGCGAGACGGCTGCTCGCTGTTATCCTCGCGTTGCCCATCGTGCTGGTGCGGCAGCGGCGACGCCGATTTTGGTGGTGGCCGGTGATCGACCGGGCGGGATAAGATCCGGCGCGGTAGCGGGGCGGTAGCTCAGCGGGTTAGAGCAGGGGACTCATAAATCCCCGATGCGGCAGGGGGCGGTAGCTCAGCGGGTTAGAGCAGTCGACTCATAATCGATCGGTCGCGGGTTCGAGTCCCGCCCGCC
>NZ_JBEZFI010000082.1:0-8349 GCF_040649295.1 Micromonospora sp. NPDC048999
TCTGGCTCCCGCGCGCCCCCGCGCCCCCCCCCCCCCCCCCCCCGGGGGCCCCCCCCCCCCCCCCGGGGGCCCCCCCCAACGGCGTCTTGCAGATCTTGGAGAGTTGCCGTTCGAGGCGAACGGAAACCCTCCAAGATCTGGAAGTGAAGGCGGCGGCCGGGCGGTCACTCCGGCTCGGCGACCAGTTCCACCTCGTACCCTTGGCCGTCCGTGAGGTAGGCGGCGTACGTCTGCGGACCCCCGGCGTGCGGATGGCGGTCCGGGAAGAGCAGCTCCCACCCGTGCCCGGGGGCCGCCGAGACCAGCCGGTCCACGGCGGCCGGCGAGCCGGCGTGGAAGGCGAGATGGTTGAGGCCCGGCGCGAGCCGGTCGTGCACCCGGCCGCTCAGCGCCGGGGACTCCTCCAGAACCAGGTACGTGGGGCCGAGCCGCCAGGACCGGCCGGCCGGCCAGTCCTGGTGCGGGGTCCAGCCCAGCTCGCCGAGAAGCCAGCCCCAGCTGCCAATGGCGGCGGCGAGATCGGGTACCCAGACCTCGACGTGGTGCAGCCCGCCGACGGTCAGCGCTTCCCGCCCGGCACCCATAGCACATCTCCGTTCGGATTTGCCGTTCTTGCCAGGATAAAGAACAGATCGGAGAGCCGGTTGAGATACTTTGCCGGGAGGGGGCTGGTCCGCTCCGGGTCGTGCGCGACCAGGGCCCAGGCCGCGCGCTCGGCGCGCCTGGCGGTGGTCCGTGCCACGTGCAGCAGCGCCGCGCCCGCGGTGCCGCCGGGGAGGATGAAGGAGTCGAGCTTGCTCAGGCGCCCGTTGTACTCGTCGCACCAGCCCTCGAGGCGCTCCACGTACTCCTCGGTGACCCGCAGCGGAGGGTACGCCGGGTCCGGCTCCACCGGGGTCGCCAGGTCTGCGCCGACGTCGAACATGTCGTTCTGGATCGACTCCAGCACCGCCCGCAGGTCGTCGCCGAGCTGCCCGAGGGCGAGCGCGACGCCGATCGCGGCGTTGCACTCGTCGACGTCCGCGTACGCGGAGATCCGCGGATCGGTCTTCGGCACCTGCTCGTTGTTGCTCAACCTGGTCATGCCGGCGTCGCCGGCCTTGGTGTAGATGCGCGTGAGGTGGACGGCCATGACGCACAGCCTACGGATACCGGACCTGACCTTCCCGGCGCGGCCGGGACGGACGGGCTGGACGCCCGGCGTCGGGTCGGGCGATGCCGGCGCCCCGGCGAGCTGCGACGTCGACGTCATCCGGGTACGCGGTGAGGCCCGGCTGACCGGCACGGTGCACGTCGTCGGAGCGAAGAACTCCGCGCTCAAACTGATGGCCGCCGCGCTGCTCGCCCCGGGGCGCAGCGTGATCACCAACGTGCCCCGGATCACCGACATCGCCATCATGGGGGAGGTGCTGCGCCGGCTCGGCTGCGGCGTACGGTTCGCCGCCGACGACCCGGTCGACCCGATGGCGGCCCGGGGCGGGACGGAACGATCCCGGTCGGTCGTCATCGACGTACCGGAGCAGCCCGGCGCGGAGGCCGACTACGACCTGGTCCGCCGGCTGCGCGCGTCGATCTGCGTGCTCGGTCCGCTGCTGGCCCGTCGGGGGTACGTGCGGGTGGCCCACCCGGGCGGGGACGCCATCGGCTCGCGTGGCCTGGACATGCACATCGCCGGGCTGACCCGGATGGGCGCGGAGATCTCCGGCGAACACGGTTTCGTCATCGCCGAGGCCCCGGACGGGCTGCACGGCGCGGACATCGTGCTGGACTTCCCGAGCGTCGGCGCGACGGAGAACCTGGTGATGGCGGCGGTGCTGGCCCGCGGCGACACGACGATCGACAACGCGGCCCGGGAGCCGGAGATCGTCGACATCTGCTCGATGCTGATCCGGATGGGGGCCCGGATCGAGGGCGCGGGCACCTCCACCCTGCGCATCGTCGGGGTGCCCGAGCTGCGCCCGGTCCGGCACGCCACGGTGGGGGACCGGATCGTCGCCGGTACCTGGGCGTTCGCCGCCGCGATGACCCGTGGGGACGTCACCGTGACCGGCATCGACCCGGCGTTCCTGGGGGTCGCGCTGGACAAGCTGGTCACGGCCGGCGGCCTGGTGGAGACCCGGGGCGACGCCTTCCGGGTACGCGTGGACGACCGTCCCAACGCCGTTGACGTGGTGACCTTGCCGTATCCGGGCTTCGCCACCGACCTGCTGCCGATGGCGATCGGGCTGGCCGCGGTGAGTGACGGCGCGTCCCTGATCACCGAGAACATCTTCGACGGCCGGTTCATGTTCGCCAACGAGATGATGCGGCTCGGCGCGGACATCAAGACCGACGGCCACCACGCCCTGGTCTGCGGCCGGGACCGCCTCTCCGGCGCCCCGGTACGCGCCACCGACATCCGGGCCGGCGCCGGCCTGATCATCGCCGGGCTGTGCGCCGACGGGGTCACCGAGGTCTCCCATGTGCATCACGTCGACCGCGGCTACCCGGACTTCGTCGCCGACCTGCGGGCGCTCGGTGTGGAGGTGGAACGCGGCACCGCGCCTGAGGAGCCCGACCTCGCCATCTGACGCCCGCGCCGACAGGCCGGCCGGGGGCGGTCCGGGCCGCCGGGCCGGCCGGGGGCGTCATCCCGTACGCGGTGTGGTGAGCGCCGTGCCCAGCAGGGCGAACGCGTCGGGGATGACGGTGCCCCAGTAGGCGAAGTTGTGCCGGCCGTCGGTCCACTCGGCGCGTACCGGGGGCTCGGGCAGCGCCTTGGCCAGGGCACGGACGTCCCTGAGGAAGTTGTCCTGCCGGCCGCACCACAGGCCGACCGGGGTGCCGCGCAGCTTGTCGACGTCGGCGAAGACCGCGTCGCCGGGGCGTACCGCGGGGGAGAAGGCGGCCACCGCGCGCAGCCAGCCCGGGTACGCCTCGGCCAGCAGCAGCGCGCCGAAGCCCCCCATCGACCAGCCCCAGGCGGCTGCTCGGTCGGTGTCGAAGCCACGCCGGGCGCACCAGTTGGGCACCTCCTCGCGCAGCATCCGCTGCGGGTCGTCGTCGCCGGAGCGGCGCCAGGCGAGCCGGCCGCCGGTGGCCCCGGCGAGTACGAAGGGCGGGGTGCCGCGGCGTACCGCGTCGGTGAGGAAGCGGGCGAGGCCGAACCGCCCGTAGTCGCGGGGGGTGGCCGAGGCGCCGTGCAGCACCAGGCAGACCGGCAGGCCCCGACCGTCGCCGTACCCGTCGGGGACGGCGGTCCAGAAGTCCACCTCACGGCCCCGGGCACTGGAGGCGATGCGGATCAGCCGTTCGTCACCGGCCGGTGCGTCGGGCAGGTCGGGTGCCGGCCCGGAGCGGGGGCGGGACAGCTCCCGGGCGGCGAGGCCGCCGACCACGGCGACGGCGGCGGTGCCGGCTCCGACCGCCAACAGCCGACGCCGGGTCAGGGTGTGCGCCATGCCGGCTTTCCCGCTCAGCCGTCGCGTTTGGTGGTCCAGCGGAAGGTGGTCAGGCAGAGCACCAGGCCGATCACGCACCAGAGCCCGAGGACGAGGGCGACCCGGCCCAGCTCGAATGAGCCGCCCGGCTCCTGTGTGCCGAAGCTGTCCGGGAGGAAGACCGAGCGCAGCCCCTGGCACATCCACTTGAGTGGGAACAGCGCCGCCACCTGCTGCATCCAGCTGGGCAGACTGGTGAAGACGAAGAACACCCCGGAGATGAATTGAAGTACCAGCGCGACCGGGGTGACCACGGCCGAGCCGCTGCGGGCGGTGCGGGCCAGCGAGGACATGGCAATGCCGCAGAGGGTGAAGGCGGTGATGCCGAGCGCGGCGACCCAGCCGAAGGTGAGCCACTTGGCGGCCGTGTCGGGCAGCTTCAGGTCGAACAGCAGGACCGCGACGAGCAGCAGCAGGGCCGTCTCGGCGACACCGACCGCCACCACCATGATCACCTTGCCGGCGAAGTACACCCACTTCGGCATCGGGGTGCCCCGGTAGCGCTTGAGCACGCCCCGGTCCCGCTCGATCGGGATCCAGATGCCGAGGTTCTGGAAGCTCACCGTCATCAGGCCGGTCGCGATCATGCCGGTGACGAAGTATTGCGTGAACTTGACCCCGCCGCCGAGCTCGCCTTTGAAGATCGAGGCGAAGACCAGGATCATGATGATCGGGAAGGCCATCGTGAAGACGACGGACTCCCGGCTGCGCAGGAACTGGGTGATCTCCATCCGGCCCTGCCGCAGCGCGAGCGCGCCCGGCCCGAGCCCCCGGGCCGCAGGAGCGGTGACCGGGGCCGCCGGCTTTGTGGTGGTCGTCATCAGCGTCCGATCATCTTGAGGTAGACGTCTTCCAGGGTCGGTCGGGTCACCGTGAGGCCCGGGACCTCGCCGCCGAAACGCGCGGCCAGCTCCGCGACCAGCGCCGTCGGCGTGGCGCTCTCCGCGGTCTCCAGCGCCCCGCCCGGCGTACGCCAGGAGACCGTGGTCAGGGACTCGTGCCGGTTGCCCAGCCGGTTGGGCGGGGCCACCTCAACCACGCGCCCGGCGGCGATCACGCCGACCCGGTCCGCCAGGGCCTCGGCCTCGTCGAGGTAGTGCGTGGTCAGCACGATGGTGGTGCCGGCCGCCGCCAGGTCGCGGATCAGCTCCCAGAACTCCCGCCGCGCCTCCGGGTCGAACCCGGTGGTCGGCTCGTCGAGGAAGAGCAGCTCGGGGCGGCCGACGATGCCCAGCGCCACGTCGAGGCGGCGCTTCTGCCCGCCGGAGAGGGTGTGCGTACGAGCCCTGGCCTTGGCACCCAGCCCGACCCGCTCGATGACCTTGTCCGGGTCGTCGGCGCCCGGGTAGAAGCCGGCGAAGTGTCGCACCACCTCGGCCACGGTCAGCTCGTCGAACTCGCCGGTGCCCTGCAGTACGGTGCCGACCCGGGAGCGCCAGTCGGGAGTCGCGTGGGCCGGGTCGACGCCGAGCACGCGCACCTCGCCCGCGTCGCGCTGCCGGTAGCCCTCCAGGATTTCCACGGTGGTGGTCTTGCCCGCGCCGTTCGGGCCGAGCAGGGCGAACACCTCGCCCCGGTGGACGTCGAGGTCCACGCCCGCCACCGCGACGTTGTCGCCGTACGCCTTGCGCAGTCCCCGTACGGAGATCGCCAGCTCATCATCCATGCCGTCCAGTGTGCGACTGCGGCGCATCCGCTGTCGGCGCGGGGTGTGGTGGTGCCGCCCATGGTGCGCCGCTCGTGCCCGGTGGTCCGCTCCATGGATCTGTGTGGTTTTCCACAACCCGATCTACTTAACGGTAACTTAGACTCCGGCCATGGGCGAGAATGCCTCTCCTGGCTGGCTGCCGGAACGCGACCGGCCGTGGGTGATGCGCACGTACGCCGGGCACTCCTCCGCCGCGGCCACCAACGCGCTCTTCCGCCGCAATCTGGCGAAGGGGCAGACCGGTCTGTCGGTGGCGTTCGACCTGCCCACCCAGACCGGGTACGACCCGGACCACGAACTGGCCGCCGGCGAGGTGGGCCGGGTGGGCGTGCCGGTGGCGCACCTCGGCGACATGCGGACCCTCTTCGAGGGCCTCCCGCTGGCCGGGATGAACACCTCGATGACCATCAACGCGCCGGCCATGTGGCTGCTCGGCCTCTACGCCACGGTCGCCACCGAGCAGGGCGCCGAGCTGGCCCGCTGTGCCGGCACCACGCAGAACGACATCATCAAGGAGTACCTGTCCCGGGGGACCCACATCTTCCCGCCAGCCGCGTCGCTGCGACTGACCGCGGACGTCATCGCGTACGCGCTGCGCGAGATGCCGAGGTGGAACCCGGTCAACATCTGCTCGTACCACCTGCAGGAGGCCGGCGCGACGCCCGTGCAGGAGGTCGGCTTCGCGCTGGCCACCGCGGTCGCCGTGCTCGACGCCGTGCGCGACTCCGGCCAGGTGCCCGCCGAGCGGCTGGGCGACGTCGTCCAGCGGGTCTCCTTCTTCGTCAACGCCGGGGTGCGGTTCGTCGAGGAGATCGCCAAGATGCGCGCGTTCGGCGCGCTCTGGGACGAGATCACCCACGACCGGTACGGCGTGGCGGAGGAGAAGCAGCGGCGTTTCCGGTACGGCGTGCAGGTCAACTCGCTCGGCCTCACCGAGGCCCAGCCGGAGAACAACATCCAGCGCATCGTGCTGGAGATGCTCGGCGTCACGCTCTCCCGGGACGCCCGCGCCCGCGCGGTGCAGCTGCCCGCCTGGAACGAGGCGCTCGGCCTGCCCCGGCCCTGGGACCAGCAGTGGTCGCTGCGGATGCAGCAGGTGCTGGCGTACGAGTCGGACCTGCTGGAACATCCGGACCTCTTCGAAGGCTCGCACGTGATGACCGCGCTGGTCGACGACATCGTGGCCGGCGCCAGGTTGGAGCTGGAACAGGTGCTCGAGATGGGCGGCGTGGTGGCCGCCGTGGAGACCGGCTACCTGAAGAGCGCCCTGGTCGCGTCGCTCGCCGACCGCCGTCGCCGGATCGAGGCCGGCGCCGACGTGGTGGTCGGCGTCAACCGGTTCACGGAGACCGAGGCGTCGCCGCTGACGGCGGCCGGGGCCGGGGCGATCGAGCGGGTCGACCCGGCCGTAGAGGCGGCCGCCGTCGACGGCGTACGCGAGTGGCGGGCCGGTCGGGACGCGGTGGCCGTCCGGTCGGCGTTGGCCCGGCTGCGAGCGGACGCCGCGACCACGACGAACCTGATGATCGCGACTCTGGAGTGCGTGCGGGCCGGCGTGACCACGGGCGAGTGGGCGGGTGCGCTACGCCAGGTCTTCGGCGAGTATCGGGCCCCGACCGGCCTCTCCGCCGCCGTCGGGTCCGGTGGCGACGCGGGGCTCGCGGCGGTCCGCGAACGGGTCGCCGCCACGGCACGCGAGCTGGGCAGCGGCCGGCTGCGGCTGCTGGTCGGCAAGCCTGGCCTGGACGGGCACTCCAACGGTGCCGAGCAGATCGCGGTACGCGCCCGCGACGCCGGCTTCGAGGTGGTCTACCAGGGCATTCGGCTGACCGTGGCGCAGATCGTTGCCGCCGCGGTCGAGGAGGACGTGGACCTGGTCGGCCTCTCGGTGCTCTCCGGCTCGCACCTGGCCGCCGTGCCGGCCGTGCTGGACGGGCTGCGCGCCGCGGGGCGGGCCGACCTACCCGTGGTGGTCGGCGGCATCATCCCGGCCCGCGACGCCGAGGCCCTGCTCGCGGCCGGTGTGGCCCGGGTCTTCACCCCGAAGGACTTCGCGCTGAACAACATCATCGACGAGTTGGTCACGGTGATCCGTCAGTCCAACAACCTCGGCTGACGGCGGCAGCGCGCCTCAGCGGCTCTGGTACGTCATGCAGTCGGCCAGTTCCCTCGCCGGACCAACGGTGATCGCCGCGGCGTGGCACTCCAGGTTGGAGTTGTGCTGGCAGTCGGAGCGCTGGCAGGCACCCACCTGGGCGACCAGTTGCTCGTTACCGCCACGCACCGGCGTCTCGATGAAGGTGTGGCAGCGCGCGTGCTCGCTGCTGCCGATCGTGATGGCGAAGGCGTGGCAGTGGTTGGTGCGGTTGTAGGCGCAGGAGGCGACGGTGCACTCCTCGACTCGAGGCATTCCCACCCTGTTCGCCTCCTTTATGCGCTCCTGGCCCAATTCTAGGCGCGTACCTGGCCTCCCGCTCCCGGTTTCACCCGGTTCATGATCTGCGCAGTTTCCCCGCAAGTGCTGCCTCCCGCCACCGCGAGGGGCCACTTTCAGGGAAGTTGTCCGGATCTTGCCAGCATCCCCCGGCCCGGCGCCTCGGTCACCGCAGTCTTGGCCGCCGCACGGGTTGTCTGGATCTTGCCGGCGCCCCGGCCGGGTGCGGGTTATCCGGGTCTTTCCGGTGCGCCCTGACCCAGTGCGAGTTGTCCGTATCTTCCGGATATGCCCCTTACCCATGACGGGTGGCGTGGTGTGGGGTGGGTGTGCGGTTTGTGGGGTGTTGCGGGCGGCGGGCGGCATCGCGGGGCCGGAATGCCGGGTGGGGGTCGGTCGTTGAACATGGGTGCACGGCCGAGGAGGACGCCCCCGCCTGGCGGGGTGCGTGAGGCCTGGAATGATGGTGGGCTGCCGGTCGTTGTACATGGTCCCGGCGCCGCGTAGAGGCGAGCTTCCTCGCCCCGTGAGCCAGCCGGTTGAAGACTTTCCCCCCTTTGAGCGCCTGACGTGGTGCTTGCACGCCCTTGCCCACCCCTATGGGCTGGTGTGCCAACCCCCGAATGGAGCTTTGTCATGAATTCGATGCTGCGTAAGAGCATTCTTGGTGTTGCTGGTCTGGCTTTCACCGGTGGTGTGTTCGCTGGTCCGATCGCCGCTCACGCTGC
>NZ_JBEZFI010000083.1:0-7468 GCF_040649295.1 Micromonospora sp. NPDC048999
GACCTGCTCAGCAAACGCCTCGACCCCACCATCAACCCCGACGGACGTGTCGTACTGCTCCACCACAGAGATAGCCATCACCCTGCTCCTATCTGCGTCGACCAGCTTCTACTGGCCATAACGGACTTCCATTGACATCCGTTACACAGATCTCCCTACAGGCCCGCATCTGCGGCATGTCGGCAAGGACTGTCTGGTCGCCTACGCCGGCAACCTCTACTCCGTGCCGGCTCGCCGGGTCCGCCACCGCCAGCTCGTGGAGGTCCGGGCGACCGCCGCCACGATCACCATCCACGCCACCGTCGCCGGCCTGGAGGGCACCACGCTGCTGGCCACGCACCAGCGGGCCGTGGGCCGCGGTGCCCGTGTCGTCGACGAGAGCCACTGGGACGGTCTGCCCGACGGACACACCCGTGCCGTCACCACCGGCGACCCCGCCGGACCGCAGCCGACCGCACGCCGATCGACCGGCCACGACGGCAGCCAGGGACCGCTGCAAGCCCTGCTCAACCGGGCCGCAGCCGCCCAGATCGCCGTTGAGGCCCGGCCACTGTCGGTCTATGAGCAGATCGCTCAGGCCAGCCCGTTCACCAACCGCCCACACCTGAAGGATGTCTCCCGTGAGTGAGCTGGTCACCAACCGCATCCAAGCCAGCGCCACCAAACTCGGCCTGCCTCACCTGGCCAAGACGCTGCAGGAGCTCACCGGCCGGGCCGACACCGAGGCCATGGGCTACCTGGAGTTCCTCGACCTCGTTCTGGAGGAGGAACTCGCTGTCCGCGACGAACGCCGCTTCCGCGCCGGGCTGCGCCTGTCGAAGCTGCCGCACCACAAGACCCTCGACGACTACGACTTCAGCTTCCAGCCCGACCTGGACCCCCGCAAGGTCCGTGACCTCGCCACCCTCGCGTTCGTGCAGGCCAAAGCCAACGTCGCGTTCCTCGGCCCGCCCGGTGTCGGCAAGACCCACATCGCCGTGGCCCTCGCGGTCGCCGCCTGCCGAGCCGGATTCACCGTCTACTTCACCACCCTCGACGACATGGTCCGCCATCTCACCGCCGCCGACGCGATCGGCCGGCTGGCCCGCAAGCTGCAGACCTACCTACGCCCCACCGTCCTGGTCATCGACGAAGTGGGCTACCAACCCCTCGAACGGCCGGAAGCCAACCTCGTCTTCCAGGTGATCTCCAAACGCTACGAGAAGGGCTCCACCCTGCTGACCTCGAACAAAGGCTTCGGCGAATGGGGTCAAGTCTTCGGCGACGAGGTCCTGGCCACCGCCATCCTCGACCGGCTCCTGCACCACTGCGACGTCGTCCCCATCAACGGCCCCAGCTACCGACTCAAGAACCGCCTCACCGCCATCGACAACGTCGCCTGATGCCAGCCCTGGTCAGCCCAGGCAGCTTACGTCGACGACCGCCAGCGCCTGACCACCACCGAGCGCTCTGCCGCAGCTGGCCACACCTGCAGACGCAGCCGCTCCATCGTCTGCGGATCGTCATCCGAGTCGATGTCAGCTTGAAGCGCCTGATCAAGGTTGGACTGCGACGCACGCAAACGCAGCCAGCCAGCCGTCACGGGGAAGCGTCGCGCGTCGGGCTCATAATCGGTGCATCCCATGACCACCAGATGTCCCGATGAGCAGCGGATGCTGGCTTCCACCACGTGATCGAACTCGATGCTGTCATCGGCCGGCGGCCCGTTCAGCACTTCAACACTGACCGCGACGTTCACGTTCACTGTCGTGCCGATCGCAACCCCGTCCTCCGCAACGGCCAAACGATCATCTACCGCCTGATCAGTCCACTCGTCGCCGAAGTCGGCCTGCGATCCCTCATCGAATGCGTGGATCTGGTAATAGTCCGCGAACAAGGTCAACTTAACCACGCTGCCATCATGCACGCCGCCCTCGACGCATCAGGCACCAGCGTTGACCTCTGCAAGATCAGCCGTACTTACCTCTGCACTACAACGAGTACCCCGACAACAATCCGCCCTCACGCCAACGCCGAAGTCTGCGGCGCCGACCTGCGCCACCACCAACCCCACCAGCTCGATGCCGACGATCCCCGCCTGGCAGCCCAGCAGTGGATCAACACGCGCCTCGACACCGTCCCCGCCCCGAACGCCGTCAACGAGCTGCGCGACCTCCACGCGCTCGCACGATGGTTCCGGCGACGCCCTCATCCGGCGGCGATGACCGTCTTCGACCAGCCCGCCGGCACTGCCGCCACTGAGCGCCGACGGCAGCAGGCCCACGAGACCCTCGTGACGGCAGCCGTCGCCACCCAGGCAGTCCAACTCCTTACCAGGACCACCAACGCGAGCCTGTTCGCCTGCTTTCAACCGCTGATCCGCTCTTCCGACCAGGCCGGCAGCCGTCGGCCACTGGTGGTCCCACACAAGAACCTCACCACCGTCACACCCGGCCTCGCGGCCCGGCTCCTGACCGCGTCTGATCCACACCTAGCCCCCAGCGACCGGCTGCGTTACCGCACCAGCACCCCCGCACCCCGACTCACCGACCGGGCATCCGCCGCCGTCGCCGCGAACCGGGCACGGCACCTACCCGAGTACCTCTGGCAAGAGTGGATCATCCGGTTCCGCCCGGCGAACGGCTCGTTCACCGACACCATCGCCACCGACATACCCGCCGCGCTGCTCATCCCCGGCAACCCGATCCGAAACAGGAACGCTACAGGCGAGCTCACCAACTGGCGCAGTACCACTACCCGCACCCTGGGCCTGCTGGCCGACCAATACCCAGACGTTCCCGCCGCGCTCTGCGCGCTGGCCGGTTACCTAGACACCCACGGCAGCCCCATAGATTACCGCCGTCGCCGCACCACGTTCACCAACGTCCCCATGGACCGCCGCCAGTGGGAAGACCTCTGCTACCGCGCCGACGCGCACCCGGGCAAGACCACCCGCCACGTCAACGCCCGCCGCTATATCTTCACGCTGCTCACCGGCGCGAACCTCGCCAACACCAGACACCGGCTGGCCTTCCCCACCACCAGCGACAAACACAACTACCTCGCCATCTTCCAGCGCACCATCACAACACCCCTACGCGACGCCCTGCACGACTACGCCCAAGCAATGCTCGACGCGGCCGACATCAACGAGCCGCTGTCATGGAATCCGCCCGGCGACGCAGTCGCCGGGCTCACCCTTCCGGGACGCGAACCCGACGACATCGACTTCGACACCGTTCATCAACTCGTCAATGTCGAGCAACTACCGATCAACGCCGCCGCAGCCAAGCTCGACGCCACCGTCGAGCACATCCGCTACGCACTCGGACGCCTGCACCGCCCCGGCAAGATCAACGGCAAGAACACCCCACCCGCCAGCAGACGCCTCCGCGAACGAGCAGCACGGTCGCTTACCGCCGAGTTCTTCCATCGCAAATACATCGAAGCCGGCAAGGATCTACGCACCATCGAAGCCGAAACAGGCATTCACCGCAAACTCCTCGCCCGCCACGCCAGAGCCCTCGGAGCCCCCCTCACCGACGCCAGGTCCATGAACAAACCCATCCCGATCGACCCCGACTGGCTGCGCGAGCAGAGCGAAGGCCAGCAACGCTCCGCCAGCGACATCGCCGCCGAACTCGGACTCACCCCCGAAACCGTCCGCCGAAACCTGCTCCGGTTCGGCATCGCCCGCCGGCCGCAAGGCTTCGGCGGAATGCCCAGCCACTCGCGCACCTACCCCGACCTGCCCGACGACATCCGCCGCGCGGTCGAAGGCCCGCACCACGGCTGGCTACGGCTACGCCGTCTCCAGCAGATCATCGGCTACCCCAGCATCAACAAGGCCGCACAAGCGCTCAACCTGCACCTCGCCACACTGGTCAACCAGATCGCCAAGCTCGAAGCCGACATCGGCAAGCCACTACTTCACCGCGGCCGACCCAACCGCCCGATGAGCCCCACCGAACACGGCCCGCCCTGCTCGACCTCCTCCAGCAACCGCACATCGCGCAACTGCTCGACCGATACGCCAAACCACTACCCAGCTGGCGCCCCGACGACCCACGCCGATCCGCCAGCCGCCGCACGACCTAACCCTTCAGCAACAACCAGTCGACCGAGCGCCACTGCCCGATCGGCCAGATCGCCGCGCCCAAGAAAGCGACACGATCTTGAGAACGATCGGGCGACATCAGGCTGAGAAACCACATCCACACCCTGGTCAAACCGCCGCCAGGCGACAAGCTGCGCGAGAACCTACACCCACGCGGCGCCGACCTCCTGGCCGCGCACTCGCACTCCCACCCCAAGCACGCCGGCCACGCGCCCTGCCGAGACCGCCGACAGGCACTGCGCGCCGCCCGCGCCAGACTCCCGCGAATCAGCGCCCGACGACGGCGATCCGCCGCCGCCAAGCAGCGCGACTTCGCGGTGGATCCGAAGCGGTGGATGCCGGAATGCAGCCCTTCCAACATTCACTCAGGCCGACAGCACGTAGATCCGAGGGTTCAGCTTGCCGATCATCTGGTACACCCCCCACAGGCTGTCGGTGAGAACGTACTCGTACGCGATGGTGCCGAACCGCTCCTCGTATGCCGCACGGTTACGCAGCATCCGCGACACCCATAGCAACTGCTTGGAGCTGGTGGCGACGCCGTCTTCCTCGAGGCGCTCGCGCGTCTCGCCGTGCAGCTGAATGCACTGCGCGATGCTCAGTCCAGCCGCGGCGATCGCGGCCTCGATCCGCTGCGGATCGAGGCTGGTGGCGTGGATTCCGGCCGGTGGCCACATGAACGCCGCCTCCGGCGGCGAGAGCAAGTCCGTGGCGGTCATCTGGAAGATCAGCGCACGACCGCCGGGTTTGAGGACCCGGCGGAACTCCGCGAATGCCGTCTCCAGATCCTCGACATGAACGAGTACGTCCCGGCACCAGATCAGATCGACCGAGCCGCTGGGGTCGGTGAGCTTCTCGGCGATGCCCTCGTCAATGCGGACCCGGGCGGCGGCCTCGGGTTCCTCGATCGCGAACGCGGCGAGGTCGCGGGCCGCGTTGTCCAGATGACGGCGGACCGGTTCGACGCCCCGCACCGTGAACCCGAACCGGCGCGACAGCTCGAAACTGTAACGCCCTTCGCGAGCGCCGACGTCCAGCACGGTCGAACCCGGCGGCAGGCCGGTCTCCGCGACCAGGTCGAACATCAGCTGGTTCAGGCTTCTTGGTGACAGGCTCTCGTTCAGCGCCGCCTCGACCTCCTGGTCGTCGAACGTGTCACCGTAAACGTCGTCGACGCTGCGCATGATCCGAGGTGCGGGAGTGTCGGTCATCGACGCAGCCTAAGAGCGACGATGTGGGCGGACCACGGGTTTCCAACGGCGCAGGCGTTGCCGAGGCAGCGGGCATCAACGCCGACGATGCGATCGCCCTGCTCGGTCCACCGGCGAGCCTGGCGCTGCTCACGCCGCGGCAGTCGCGCGCGTTGAGACCATCGCTGGTCGGCTGCTTGAGTGCGCCTATCACTGGTTAGCCGTGGTAGCCGCGATCATGCGCCCAACTCGGGCCGCGGGCATACCGTGTGTGGATCCCGATCTGCTCCTGGCCCGCGATATCGCTCCACGCCCTATTCACCGAAGCCCCCGGCCGGCCGCAGCGAAACGGCGTGTGACACCGCCATTAAGACTCACTGAGGCCTCGGCGCTACCGCCCCGCACGGCCACCAGCGTCGGGCACGACGCGAACACACCAAGGTTCTCCACCGAGACCACCGGGCGAGCCGGCCGATCCTCCCACCTACCCCCGTCCCGCCTCGGAGCTAGACAGCGCTTCCGCAGGTGCCCACGCCGAGTAATCGAGCGCGTGTGGACGGACATCGTGGCCGCTCGTCCTGACGGCGCCCGACTAGAATTCACGCCACATCAGGCCGCTTCCTGCCGATTCTCGGTGTCGCTGCCACTTCCCAGTCTTGTAACTAGCCCATCGTGAACCCGGTCACCGTGCCGCCCACGCGGTGTGGCAAGCAGACGAGTGACCAGGTCCACTCACCGCCATGGGATCGACGACGGATCATGTGCTACGCTAGCCGAGTTGCAGTTTTGATTTCCGTAGACGTCTTCCGGCGCCTGATGGGGCATCTGAAACCCATCCAGGCGCTTTTCGTTTTCGTGTCGTTTCGACGCGGGTGATCAACGCGGCGGCCTAAGGGTCCGCACAGTGCGGTCTCTCACAGCCTGCGAAGGAGCAGACATGACTACAGGTACCGTGAAGTGGTTCAACGCCGACAAGGGCTTCGGCTTCATCAGCCCGGACGACGGCGGCGCCGACGTCTTCGCCCACTTCTCCGCGATCTCGGCGAGCGGCTTCCGCAGCCTCGACGAGAATCAGAAGGTGGAGTTCGACATCACCCAGGGCCAGAAGGGCCCGCAGGCGGAGAACATCCGCCCGCTTTGATCCACACTCTGCGAATGGCGGCCCGACTGGTTCAGCGGGCCGCCATTCGGCGTTTCATGCGCTCACCACGGCATCGCGAAAATCGTCTGATCGGCAGAAGGCCGGCCATCTCGGTGTGAAGGCCGCTCAGCGTTGCCCCCGTGTTCTCTTCTCTGGATCGATTCGGACCTCGGGCGCTAGTCTGCCCAGGCCGACTGTCAGACAGCCGGGACCCGGGGTGCAACGGCGTTACATCTCGTCGAAGGTCGCCGCACTGATGAGTCCGCTCTCGAACCACATCGCGCGCACGGCCGTCTGGCTCTGCACCAGGTACGTCGCGGCAGCCTCGACCAGCCCGATGAACTCGTGCGTCCCGTCCGATGTGCCGCAGCGTCTACGCCTTGACCATGTATCCGCTTATGCCGAGGTGGGGGCAGGGTATGTCGGTCACCCCGGCCGTGAGCAGCACGTCGACGGCTTCGGCGATCGACGTGACGGTGGCGTCGGGCGCGGGTGTGAGGAAGAAGTCCGGTCCGTACGTGGCGTGCTGGCGGGCGAGGTGGGGTTCGGGGATCCACACTGTCCGCAGGCCGGCGCCGGCACCGCTGGCGATGTCCAGGGTGAGACTATCGCCGATCATCCACCCGCCGCCGTCGATGGTGAGGCCGCAGCGGCGGGCCGTAAGTTGGAAGATGCGTGGGTCGGGCTTGCGGATGCCGACATCGTGGGAGATGCACCAGGCGTCAACGTGCCGATCCAGGCCGGTGTTTCGGATCTTGGCGAGCTGGTTGTCAGTCATACCGTTGGTGACGATCCCGATCTTCCACCCCCGACGGCGAAGCTGGGTCAGCCCCGCGAGGTTCTCGGCGGAGCATGAGACTAGGTGTGGCATGCGGTGTCGGTACTGTCGCCACAACGCGTCAGCGGGAGCGCTCAAGGCGAACCGGTCGCGGACGAGGTCGAAGAATGAGCCATTTTCATCCTGCGTAGCGGTTCGCTTCGACGTGGTGCAGGACGAGGATGGCCTGCACGATTGCGGTGGCGCGGCGTGGGCAGCAGCGC
>NZ_JBEZFI010000084.1:0-6051 GCF_040649295.1 Micromonospora sp. NPDC048999
GACCTGCGCCGGCCCTGGGAACGCCCCGCACCACCCGAACGACTCACCCCCGCCCGCGTCCGCCGCGCGTTTCGGCACCTGCGCAGCAAAGCGGGGAGGCTGTCGCACAGCTTTCGATCTTCAGATGTCAAGAGCTGTTGTCGTCGGGAATCCATCGTGGACGACCATGTCGGGTCGTGGCGTACAACTTCATCTCCTGCAGCCCGGACGACTTGTCGCTGCCCCGTCATGACCTGCGTGGGTGGTTGCCGCCGCAGCATCTGTGCTGGCAGGTGTTGAAGGTCGTCGGTGAGCTCGACCTGTCCGGGTTCCTGCGGGGCTACCGTGCCGATGGCCAGGGTGCGGCGGCGTATCCACCGCAGGTGTTGCTGAGCTTGGTGCTGTACTGCTACTGCAAGGGCGTGCGCTCGACGCGCAGGATCGAGGCGGCCTGCCTCGACGACGTGGGATGCCGAGTCATCACCGGCAACCAGCACATCGACCATTCCACCGTCGCGCGTTTCCTGCGCCGGCACCGCGAAGGCATGAAGGCGCTGTTCGTGCAGATCCTGGCGCTATGCGCCCAGCGCGGGCTGGTGGACCTGTCCGCGGTGGCGGTGGACGGCTCACCGATGCAGGCGGCCGCCGCCCGCTCCACCAACCGCAGCCTCCACGCCCTGGAGACCATGATCGCCGATGGCGAAGCCGAGATTGACCAGTTGACAGGCGCCATGGACGACCCAGCAGCCGCCGCCGGCAGCACCCAGCACACCGCCGCCGGCAGCGGCTTGCGGCGGCTGTCCCGGCTCGGCGACCGCTTGGCGCGAGCCCGGATGGCCCGGGACAAGCTGCATGAACGCGCGCTGCCCTCAGCCGGCGAGATCCGGATCAAGGTCGAGGCCGCCGAGCGGATGGTGGCCAGGGCCGCCCACCGCCTCGCCGAGGTCACCGCCGCCCAACAGCAACTGCTGGCCGACTACGCCCGCCGGAGCATGCAGGACCAGGCCGCGGGACGACGGCGTGCCAACGGACGCCCACCGGTTGCGATCGAGGCCAAGACCAAGGTCGTCCGGCAACAGGCCCGGCTGGCCAGGGCGCAGGCCGGGCTGCACCGTGCGCTCAACCCTCGGCCGATCCCGTCTGCGGCGGCCAGGGCGTCACTCACCGATCCGCAGTCGCGGCTCATGCTCGGCAAGCACGGCGGCTACGTGCAGGGCTACAACGTGCAGATCGCCTGCTCCCGCAACCAGATCCTCCTCGCGATCGAGCTGCACGACAATCCGTCCGACACCACCGCCCTGATTCCGGTCATCAGACGTGTCCAGCACAACTGCGCGACCGCAGGGCTGAGCAGCGACGTCGCGGCGTGGCTGGCCGACAGCGGATACGCCAGCACCGCGAACTTCACTGCCCTGGCCGATCTCCCGCTGCTCGTGTCACTCACCAAGGAATACGACCAGACCAGGGCCCCCACGCCACCCAGCCAGGACGTCCCCGCCGGCCACCGCGACATGGCCGCCCGACTGGCATCCACCGAAGGCAAGCAGCTCTACGCCCGCCGCGGCGCCCTCGTCGAACCCGGCTTCGCCCAGCTGTTCCAACGGTTCGGACGTCGCCTGCACCACCGCGGCACCAGCGACGTCGACGCCGAGATCAAACTGCTCGGCGTCGTGCACAACCTGAACAAGATCTTTCGTCACGACGCCAGACGGAAGACCGCTTGACAGCTGAAGATCGAAAGCTGTGCGACAGGCTCCGGGCAGTCCCGCCTGCGCACCGAAACCCTCCCGGCCAGGACCCGGCCGACCACCCGGACTACGCAACCGCCACCCGGCAACCCGCCACGACGTCCACATCGTCACCGCCGCCACCAGCACAAAACCGAAAGGTGGCACGAAGAAAACGAAGACTTCGAATAACCCGAGGCCACGCCGAACCGGTTAAAGATCAAGCTAGGGCGCGTCGCATAATCCGGGCTCGTGGCCGTAGTGGGCGGATAAAGAGGGTTTGGGTCAGCCTGGGGCGAGGAGGCAGAACTCGTTGCCTTCCGGGTCGGCGAGGACCGTCCACGGGACATTCTGGTCCAGGTCGATGGCGGTGGCGCCGAGCGTCCGCAGTCTGGCCGCCTCGGCCTCCAGGTCGTCACCGGGGTATGGGCGGACGTCGAGATGGACTCGGTTCCACACGGTCTTCACGTCGGGCGTGCGGAGGAACTGCAGATATGGGCCGACGCCCTTGGCGGAGCGCAGTACCGCGTTGTCGTCGGTCACCTTGTGCAGGGTCCAGTCCATGGCCTTGCCCCAGAAGTGGGCCATGGCTCGCGGATCCGCGCAGTCGACCACTACCGTGGCGATCGGTCCGGTGTCTCGGATCGGGTCGTGCCAGTCCAGCACGCAGAACTCGTTGCCCTCTGGGTCGGCCATGACCGTCCACGGGACGTCGCCCTGGCCGACGTCGGCGGGTGTTGCGCCGAGATCCTTCAGGCGCGTGACCAGCTCCGCCTGATGGGCCGCCGAGTTGGTGGCGAGGTCGACGTGCACGCGGTTCTTCACCGTCTTGGGTTCCGGGGAGGCGATGAGGTCGATGCAGACGGCGACGGGGTCGGGGTAGACGAAGCCCTCGGGTTCGAGGTTGGTCACGCCGGGTCCCTCGCTGGAGACTCCCCAGCCGAGCGCCTCCGCCCAGAAACCGCCCAGCGCGGAGTCGTCCCGGGCCTTCATGTTGATTTGAACAAGCCGCGTCGCCATGCAGACGATGCTAGCGGCAGTCTGGCACATCAAGATCAGCCGTACTAATCATCGGCATGTGCGGACGTCTGGGCCAGCCGAGGGAAGGGCTACGACCTGTCTCGGATGAAGGTCACCGAGTCGCGCGTCGGGTCGACCGCGTCGACCTTCCATCCGGCGTTGCGCGACGCGTGTGCTTGGACGCGTGTCCGGTTGAAGTGTTGGCCCCACAGGTCCGGTCGGACCGCGCGCTCGCCGGCAAGTGGGCGCCGTAGACGTCCTCAAGCCGCCGGAGCGACATCCTGATCTCGGTTTGTTCGTGCCGTTTCAGGAAGTCGGTTAGAGGGTCGTACTTCCCACGGCGAGGCTCTCCCGACTGGGGTGGATCTTCCAGCCGGAACGCGCCGACACTGTCGGCGAACACACCGGCAAGCAGGTTCGCTTCGTTGGCACGACGAGCGACGAGAGTGGCCGGGTTGAGGTGGTACTGAGTGACGGGACACGCCTGCGGGCGTACCGCCACGAGGTCGTTCCCGGGTAGCGCTACGCCAGTTGAACTGCCGCTACCGCTCTTGACCGGCTGACTGCTGATCCGGCAGGGCGCCGGCCCAGACATACACCCACGGCGGGCCACCGCCGGCGATCGACTCCAACTCGCACGCGCCGTCCACGTCCGCGTCGAGCAACTCGCCGCCGTACTCGATCCACAACCACGTCTGATCGATCGCTGCAGGGGGCACGCCGTCCTCGTCGATCAGCGCCAAGAGGGAACACCCATCCACCGGTGCCCTCGACGCACGGTACGTCAATGCTCGCCCACATGTTCTGATCATCGGCCGAGACCTGACGGCGCCTGACGCGTTCCATCGACCGGCCCTTCCGATACAGGCGGCTGCCTCGCCCGCAGGGCGGGTCAGAAAGAATCAAGCGACGAGAGCCGGCCGCCTTCCGATCACCCGCTGCCCGTCAATACGACCGCCGACCAGGCCTCACTCCGTGCGGCGCGCGGTGGCAGCACCCCGAACCAGCCCGTAGTCAACACGGACACCCCGGCAGCCGGCGTCGACGCGATCCTCGCCCATCCAGTTGCAGACGCTCACCCCACGTCGCCGAAGTAGCCCTCTTCCTCGCCGAGCAGCAGCGGCACGTCGTAGACCGACATGTCCGGCCGGAGGCGCGCGTACCGCACCCGATGGCGCCAGCGCCCGTGTTCGAACGCGACATCGGCGTCGATCTCCGCGACCACCGTCGGGTCCACCTGCACATACGGCAGCGGTTCCGGCCGGTCCAACTGGCCGGACCAGGACGCGGGCAGCGGCTGCGGCCACGGGTGGGCCACCGTGCCGGGGCGCGGCATGCGTGGCGGCGACAGCAGCTCGGCCAGCGCCGCACGCTGGACGGTGGTCAGTGGGTGAGAGCGGCCGGTGTACCGCAGCCGTCCCCGACGGTCGAACCGGCCCAGCAACACGGTCTCCGGGCGGCTGATACCGCCGGTCACCCCACCGACGATCGCCTCGGTGACGATCCGGGTGCGGAACTTCGACCAGCCACGCCGGCCCGGCGCATACCGGCCGTCCAGGCGCTTGCTGACCACGCCTTCGATGCCCGCCGCGACGGTCCAGTGCAGCAGCCAGTCCGCCACCTGCCGCATGTCCGCCGTCTGTGGCGTCACGGTCAGCTGTGCCGGCGCATCGATGAGCAGCCGCTCCAGCCGGGCCCGCCGCTGCGCCAGCGGCAGGTCCAGGACCACTTGCCCGTCGGCGTCGGCGAGCAGGTCGAAAAGCACGTAGTGGGCCGGACGCTCGCGTGCCAGGCGCAGCAGGTCACGGCCGGCGGTGACCCGGCGCTGGAGCTGCGCGAAGTTGGTACGGCCGCGGTCCCAGACGATCAGCTCACCGTCGAGCACCACCCCGGCCGGAACGGCCGCCCGGACCGCCCGGACGATGTCCGGGAAGTAGGTGGTCAGGTTCCGGCCGGCCCGCGACTGCAGAAACGCCCCGTCCGTGTCGCGGAAGGCGATACACCTCCACCCGTCCCACTTCGGCTCATGCACCAGGCCCAGACCCTCGGGCACCACGTCAACTGGCGCCGCAAGCATCGGCGCGACCGGCCGACGCAGCACCAGTTCCGCCCCAGCGCTCGCCCGTCGTCGGGCTGGAGTCACGTCCAGTCCCCACCGCGCCGGCCGTCAGTGCCGCTCATCTTCCGCCCCCCAGATCATCGTGGGAGAGACGTGGGGGAGCTCGGGCGGAGATCCGCGATATCGAATGCGCCCAGCGAGGGGCTGCAGCACGGCCAGCGCGCCAGCCAGCGGCAGGATCGGCGGGGGTCTTGAACCGGTCGGTGAGGGTCACCGACTCGGCTGGCGGCCACAGCCATGTGCAGGTGGAGCAGCTACGGCCGAAGGCCACCGACGAGCGGCCCCCATAGCGAGTTCAGTCGCGGGGGCAGCTCACCGCCCGCGGCGCCGCCCGGTCGGAAGCAGAGTCTCGTTCGCCGCGTCCCGGAGCTCATCGCTCATACGGTCGGAGGGCGGACGTGCTGCTGCGCGGCGGCCCGGTGACGGCCAGATGGTGCCCGGCGGCGGGCAAACCGTGGTGTGGCAGGCCTGCCTGTACGAGACCACTCCCGAGTGGGGCCACCGGCGCGGCCGCGACCTGCGCTCTACAGGCATCGCCCCGACTGCGGCGAGCCGTACGGCCGAGGCGCCGAAGACCGCAGCGAGTCACCCTCCTGCCTCCGGTGCGGGCTTGTTCGGCACCCCGCCCCGCCCAGCATTCGAACATGCGTACGATCCTCACGTGGAAGAGGTGGTCCGGAGGTGGTGGAACGGCACGTGGGGGCGCCTGGCCCGCCGCGACGTGTGGCTCGTGCGCCAGACGCGCTGGAAGCTCATCGCCCGCGCCGGCGACAGCGAGACCGGGAAGGTGCTGCGGTGGGAGTTCGACACGGAGCAGGAGGCTCTGCACATGGTTGATCGTCTTCTGCGCGCCGACACCCCTGGGCAGTGGCGCGAACAGGACGCCGCGGCGTCCCCGGGAGCCCAGCCACGAGAGCAGCGCCCGAGGCGGCACGACGACGGCCCTGCGCGCCCGTAACTGTCGGGTCTCAGGACGTCTGTGACAGAACCGTCTCGGGACCTCCGTCACGCACCGGTCCCTCAACGGTCACGATCGGATGATCTACGGTTCCGAAAACCGGCGATCGGCCATCATGCATCGGCAATGCGGCCATCTCACTCACCTGGCCCGTTGCCAGCGGACACGCAAAAATCTGGGTGGGCGGACGGTTCACTCCGGGCTGATGGACATGAAATCTCCGGGCTGGTGGTCACACGGTCTTCGGG
>NZ_JBEZFI010000085.1:0-5801 GCF_040649295.1 Micromonospora sp. NPDC048999
TTCGGCCGGACCAGAACCAGCCACCTTGCCCGACTCGAACTCGCCACCTGAAAACGGCCTTACACCCCACTCCAGGCATTTCCCAACGGAGTCCTTCAGGGCCGAGAAGCTGACGCATGAACCCCGACCCGCGTCGACGTCGAGGTTGTCATCGGCGTCGACACCCACAAGCATGTTCACGTCGCCGTCGCCCTGGACGACATCGGCGGCCGCCTTGACGCCCGCTCGTTTCCCGCCGACAAAGGCGGCTACGAGCAGTTGTTCGATTGGGCCGCCGGCTTCGGCGCCAAGAAGCTCATCTTCGCGATCGAGGTCACCGGCTCCTACGGGGCAGGGTTGATCTCCGCCGTCCGACGGCGTGGTCTCGGGGTGATCGAGGTCCTGCGCACCGACCGCCGGGATCGGCGGCTACGTGGCAAGAGCGACACCCTCGACGCCGAGAACGCCGCCCGCTCGGTGCTGGCCGGCAACTCCACCAGCGTCCCGAAGACCAACGACGGCACGGTGGAGATGATCCGCCAAATCAAGGTTGCCAAAGACCCCTGACGAAGATGGCCCTGATCGAGCGGTGCGCCGGCCTGCGTCCCGGCCCGGTCACTACCGTGCTCGCCGCGACCAAGCACACGCTGCGCTCCATCGCACGTCGCTGGCAGCAGCTCAACGACGAGATCAAAACCCACGAGGCGCTGCTGGGGAACTTACCGGCCAGCTCGTGCCGTAGTTGGTCGCCGCCTTCGGCGTCGGCGCCGCCACCGCAGCCGAGATGCCTGCTGGGCCCCCGTACTGGACGCACCCATCTACGACGGGCCCCGCGCACAGACGACCCTGGAATGCTGGCACCAGGTCCATGACCTGCTCGACCAGGGCGTCGGCCTGCTCGAATCCGCCCGCCGTCTGCAGCTGGCCCTGAACACCGTCAAACGCTACGCGCGAGCCGACCGGCCCGAGCGGATGCTCCGCGTCCCCAAGTACCGTGCCAGCCTCGTCGACCCCTACCGCGAGCACCTACGCACACGTCGGGGCGAGGACCCCGGCGTCCCCGTCGCGCACCTCTTCGAAGAGATCAAGGCCCTCGGCTACGAGGGTTGCCTCAACCTCCTGCACAAGTACATCACCAGGGCCGCGCGGACGCCGACCGCAGCCACATCTCCCCGCGCCGGGTCGCGCGGATGGACCTCGACGCATGCGAAGTTGCGCAGGCGCCTGCAGGCGAAGTAGTTCTTGCGGGTGATGCGCTGTACGTCGTCTCCAAAGGCGTTGAGCGAGGCGTCGAGGTCGGCGTAGAGGTTTGCAAGGGCTCTGGTGCCTGCTCCAGGTATTGGCTGACTGTCTTGTCCTGCATTGATCCCGATCGCGCGCGTTTCTCGCCGGCGGTCTGAGTCCGAGCAGTCGGTTCACGCAACGGCTTGCTGGCCACCGCTGTCACGAGTCGCGGCATCACCGTGCTGGAACGGCGCGAACACGCCCAGCGCGACGAACAGGTCGCCGCAGTGCGCTGCCTCCTGGTCAACGAACCCGGATAGGGAATCAGTCGGAGCGGATCACAGCTGGTCCATCAGGCCTTCCGCTATGGTCCGGGCGTGTCGAAGACGCCTTTGCTCGCCTTCCAGCCCGGCACGGGCCATCGCGCCTTCCAGGAGGAAAGACAGGTGCTCGGCCAGTGCGCGGGCCTGCCGGGGTTGGTCGGGTAACAGCTGGTCGAGGTGTCCGGCAAGCAGATCTTCGACGTGTTCCTTGTGCTGGCGCACGGTGGTGCGGCCTTGGTCGCCTACCGGTAGTTCGGCGGCTGCGTTCAGCAGGCCGCATCCACGGAAGCCGTGTTCGTAGGCGGTGGCGGCGTGGTCGGTGTAGGCGTCGAAGACCGCCAGCACGCCGCTGCGGGCGTCGGACGCCTGTTCCAGTCGCCGTCGGTACAGATCCAGCCACTCCTCGTGCCGGACGTCGAGGTACGCCTGCACCAGGTCGGCCTTGGAGGAGAAGTTGTTGTACAAGCTCATCTTCGCCACACCTGCCTCGGCCGTGATCGTGTCGATCCCGGTCGCGGAAACCCCGTGGACGTAGAACAGGCGGGCCGCGGCAGACAGCAGTCGCTGGCGGGCCTTCCCGCCCTTCGCCGGCCCGGGAGCTGCACCGCCCATCGAGACTCCCGTCACTAGGTAGATCGGTCTACCTAGCATTATAGGGAGGTGTCGCCTAGCCTGGCGGCATGGTTTCGGATCAGGTGCGTACGGTCGACTATCACACCGCCGGAGAGCCGTTCCGGATCGTGCCGGAACCGCCGGTGGCGCTGCCGGGAGTCACGGTGGCCGACCGTCGTATCCAGGCTCTGAGCAGTGTTTCTGCCCGCAGCCTCCGGGAACTGCTCTGCTTCGAGCCCCGCGGTCACGCGGACATGTACGGCGGATTCGTCGTGCCCGCGGACGACGACGGCGCCCATCTGGGTGTGCTGTTCTGGCACAAGGACGGATTCTCCACCGCCTGCGGACACGGCACCATCGCCCTCGGTGTATGGGCCGTGGACGCCCAACTGGTCCAGGCCCCCACGCACGGCAGCGTCGACGTGGTCATCGACGTTCCATCGGGCCGGGTCACCGCCCGCGTGCACCGTAACAACGGGCGCACGGTCGCCGTCGACTTCGTCAACGTGCCCAGCTACGTCATCGCCCGCAACATCGCGCTGAGCACCTCACGAGGCGAGGTCACCGTGACCGTCAGCTACGGCGGAGCCCTCTACGCCAACATCGACGCCACCAGTGTCGGTCTGACCGTGGACCCGTCGCACTACGGCGACCTCATCGCACTGGGCCGCGAAATCAAATGGGCGCTCAACGACAGTGAGCACGCCGTGCATCCCAGCGATCCGCGCCTCAGCGGGATCTACGGCACCATCCTGTACCAGGAACTCGACTCGACCGACGGCCACGTCCATCAGCGCAACGTCACCGTGTTCGCCGACGGCGAGGTCGACCGCTCACCGTGCGGATCCGGGACCTGCGCCCGGCTGGCCGTCCTGGCCGACGAGGGCCGCGTAGCTGTCAACGGACCGGAGCTTCGCCACGAGTCGATCGTCGGCACACGGTTCACCGGAACCATCGTGGCCACCACCACCGCTGACGGCCGCCCGGCCGTCGTACCGCAGGTCACCGGCATGGCCTACCGGACCGGTGAGCACACGTTCATCGTCGACCCCGCCGACCCGCTCGTCCCCGGGTTCGTGCTCCGGTGACCGCCCCGCTGATTCTCGGCGGCGATGCCGTACGCGCCGCCTGCAGCCCTGTCGAGGCGGTCGAGGCGATCACGGCTGCCCTCGTCGGCGGGCTGGACCCGGCGGCGGACCTGCCTCGCCAGGCGGTTCCTCTGCGCGCGGGTGAGTTCCTGCTCATGCCCTCGGAAGGTGCCCGCTCGGGCACACATGTAGGGATCAAGGTAGCGACCGTGGCACCCGGCAACCCCACCCGTGGCCTTCCGCGCATCCAGGCGTCCTATCTGCTTTTCGACGCTGAAACGCTCACCCTCATCGCCGTGCTGGACGGCACGACGCTGACCGCGCTGCGTACGCCCGCGGTGTCCGTGGCGGCCGTCCGCCCGCGGCTGCTGGCCACGTCCGGCCCACTAACGGTGGCCGTGTTCGGTGCCGGACCCCAGGCGCGCGGGCACGTCGAAACTCTGACCGCGACTCTGACACCGCACCGGCAGATCACGAGCGTGACTCACCTGGTCCGCAACACCAGCCGGGCCACGACTGACGGCGCCGACGTCGTCGCTGTCGACGATGTGCAGGCTGACGATGTGCTGCGTGCGGCTGACGTCATCGTGTGCGCCACCTCGGCCCGGGCACCCTTGTTCGACGCCGGCCTGGTCCGCGACACCGCCGTCGTCATCGCGGTGGGCTCGCACGAACCCGACGCTCGAGAGGTCCCCGGCGCGCTGTGTGGCCGGGCGACGGTCGTTGTCGAAGACGTCGTCACCGCGCTCCGCGAAGCCGGCGACGTCTGCCTGGCGATCAAGGAAGACGCCCTGCAGGCCCGGGACCTGCTGCCGATGCGCGAAGTCGTCACCGGGCAGATCCGTCCCGCACCCGGCCGGCCTCTGCTGTTCAAGAGCGTCGGCATGTCCTGGCAAGACCTCGCCGTCGCTGAGGCCGTCCTGTCCAAGGTCGGATGACCACGGGGCGGCGGAGTTCGCGGCTCGGGCTGCTGCAGGTCTGCGCCGCCGGAGTGTTGTGGGGCACCGGTGGTCTGGCGGTCACCGTCCTGCACCAGCGTGACGGCCTCGGAGCGATGACCGTCAGCGCCTGGCGGATGCTACTCGCGGCCATCACGCTGGTGGGGTTCGCCGTCGTAGCACGACGGTCGAAAGCCGTGCTGACGATGATGCGCGCCCACCCTGTTCGGACAGTAGTGGTGGGCTGCGGCACCGCCGCCTATCAGGGTCTCTACTTCGTATCGGTGCTGCTGGTCGGCGTGAGCGTGGCGACCGTGATCTCGCTGGGCCTAGCTCCGATTCTGGCCGCGATCTGGGAGCACCTGCGGGCCCGCACCCAGCCATCACCCCGACAGGCAGGTGTGCTGTTGGCAGCGCTGACCGGGCTGGTGCTCATCAGCGTGACCGCCGGCCACGGATCGGCGGCACCCGTCAACTCCCCGTACCTGGGTCTGCTCCTGGCCGTGGCCGCCGGCACTATCTACGCGGCCACGACAGTCCTGGGACACACCCTCGCGCAGCGGGCCGACCCCGTGGCCTTGACCACCTGCACCACAGCGGCCGGCGCCGTCACTCTCGCACCCTTCCTGGTAGCCGCCACGATCAGCAACCAGCCGCTCATCGGCACCAGCCCTGCATCACTGGCGCTGCTCGCCTACCTTGGCATCGCGACCATGGCGCTCGCCTACGGCCTGCTCTACGCCGGTCTGCGCACCACCTCCGGATCGGCGGCAACCGTCGCGACACTGCTCGAACCAGTGTCCGCAGCCCTTCTCGCCGCTGCTCTCCTCGGCGAACGCCTTCCCTGGCCCGCCATACTGGGTGGAGCGTTGATCCTGGCCGCAGTAGCCGCACTACGCCCCACTGAGGAACCTCCGCTCCAGTCTTGAAGAAAATTCCGCGTAGGCCGCCACCAGCGGCCCAAAGGAGTGAGGCGTGAGCGGCACTGCCGTGGGGAAGTGGAGCTGGATGCCGCCCGGGTTGTTGGCGGCGCGATAGGGATTTCGCCGGCGGACCTTATCGAAGCAGCGTTGGCTCGTCCGCTGCCGCGTAGTGGATTCGCGGCCTAGGGTTTGCCGACGCAAGATTTCCCGTGACGGAGGACGAGGATCTCCACATCCTTGGCCGCGCTGCTGCTTCGGAAGAGGGCCAGCCAGCCGGTGATGCGACACAGCACGAGGTACAGCAGACGCAGCGACGCAAGACGATCATTCCCGGCGCCGCAGACCACCGCCTTCGCGGGCGATGTCTGAGTTTCTGCGCTCTTCCACTTAAGCGTCATCATTGATACATATGCCTGGTTGGTGCCGGCGTCCCTTGGCCGCCGTCAGTCGACTTGGTGGTGCTGACGGCTGTGCATCCGGGAGCCGCGCCTCTGCCCATTCGTTCCCGTTTCGTGTACTGGCTACTGGCTACTGGCTACTGGCACATGCCTGGCACGCCGCCGTCCTGTCCGTAGTTAAACCATTGCCAGGTTCGGCAACGTCCGCGGAGAGGGAGAGCCCAGTGGCGTCCCTGATAGTGGTGTAACGCGGTTGGCGTGATCGCCGGACAACTCGTCCGGCATAGAGCGCGGCCATCGCGTGATCTTTCGAGTG
>NZ_JBEZFI010000086.1:0-5732 GCF_040649295.1 Micromonospora sp. NPDC048999
TCGGCCGGACCAGAACCAGCCACCTTGCCCGACTCGAACTCGCCACCTGAAAACGGCCTTACACCCCACTCCAGGCATTTCCCAACGGAGTCCTTTAGGCGTGGGGAGCACTCAATTGGCCGTGCCCATGACGATGCCCGGGTTGATGCAGAGGCCCGGCGTGCTGCCGTTCTTCTCGGCGATCTCCAGGCAGCGGGTCACCTTGTCCACCTTGGCGTTGGTCTCGGTGATCTGCTTCTGGATCTCGGCGTTGCGGCGATCCTGTTCCAGGTTGCGGGTCTGGGCGAGCTTGTCCTGGAACGCCTTGATGTTGCCCTCGGTCTTGTCGTCGTGGTTGACCCGGGTGATGGTGACCGACAGGATGTCGACGTCCGCGGCCAGCCGGCCCTCGGCGTTGGTCTTGATGCTCTCCGCGAACGGCTTGAGGTCGACGTTCAGGCTGCCGGTCTTTGCGTCGATCCGCTCCAGCGGGTTGTAGCTGGCGAAGGCGTCGTTCACGGCGCTGTCGAGCTGCACGCCGACCCGCTGTCCGCGGAAGCTCTGGAAGTCGCCCTTGTAGTCCATGAACTGATGCGGGGCGTTCTCGGGCCGGACCTGCCACTCGATCAGCACCTCGACGCAAGCGTCGGCGAGGGTGCCGG
Organism: Micromonospora sp. NPDC048999; assembly: GCF_040649295.1. NCBI lineage: Bacteria > Bacillati > Actinomycetota > Actinomycetes > Micromonosporales > Micromonosporaceae > Micromonospora > Micromonospora sp. NPDC048999. The sequence continues at coordinate 642 of NZ_JBEZFI010000086.1, forward strand.
TACGCACCCGGACGCAGTTGCCATTGCCGATGTGATCGTACTTCTGCCGCCCGGCGTCCCACTCGCCGACCCGCTGCCACGGCGCGGTCCACTTCAGGCCGGAGCCGGTGACCTTGCCGGTCGGTTTGCCGAAGCTGGTGACGATGCCGACCGAGCGGATCGGCACCGTGTGGGCGCTCGACCCGATGGTGAGCAGCAGCGTGGCGACCAGGGCGCCGACAGCTGCCAGGAGGCCCTGCCGCCGTACGCCGGAGCGCCGACTCAACAGTGCGACGGCGAAGGCGAGGGCCGCGGCGAGGGCGGTGACGATCGCGAGGGTGAAGCCGGACGGCATGTGCGCGGCACCTTTCACGGGGACGGGTTGCTGAGTCGATCATCAAACTAGCCGCTCGGCACAAGGCGCCCGACGGCCCGGGGTGGGGCCGGGGCACATTCGCGCGGAGGGTGTGGCGATGGCCAGGCAAGCGTTCCAAGACCGCGCTCGATCCAGGAAGTAGTGGTCTTACCGGCGTCGCATGGCCACTACTTCCATGTTCGAGCGCGATCTCGTCGCGGTGTCGACGGGGCAGCGGGGGACGTGGCGGACAGGCAGCATCAGGGAATGGCTTCGACCGAGCTGCTTCGGACGCGCGACCTGGTGCCCGACTTCCTCGCCTGCCTCGACGAGTGCGCGGGAAGGCCGGCCACGACGTGGCCTGAGCGGTGGCGATCCCGCTACCTGGACCGGCACCACGACATCTTCCGGTCGCTCGACCGGGAGGGGGACTGGTCCGCAGCCCAGGATCTGGTCCGAATCCTGCCCGACCTCCACCGCCGGGCGGGCGACCTCGCTGCCCGGGCCAAGGCGGTAGGCGCACTACTTCCCGCCTGCGTGCCGACGGTTTGCGAGGCGCTGGGCTGGTCGGACGCCGGGGACCCGGTCGAGTGCGTTGTCCTGGTCGGACTGCACCGGGCGAACGGCTGGGCCGGCACGCTCGACGGGCGGTACGCCCTCTTCCTGGCGGTCGAGGAGCTCGGACCGCCCGGTGACGACCGGCTGCTCGTCCTGCACGAGGCGGCACACGTCGTACACGACCGCCTGGCCGCGATCCGCGACTGGCCGGAACACGGTGTGTTGAACACTTTGCTCGTCGAGGGGCTGGCCACGCAGGTGTCGGCGGAACTCGACCCGGGGCGGTCCGTCGAGGAGTACCTCTGGTTCGGGCGTCCCGGCTACGGTCCCTGGCTGGACGAGTGCCGTCGTCGCTGGCCCGAGATCCTGGGTCGGATCCGCGTCGACCTCGACGCCACCGACCCCCCGCGCCACGCCCCGTACTTCCTCATGCGGGACTCGCCCCTCGCCGGTAACCTGCCCAAGCGTTGCGGCTACCTCGTCGGGCTGGCGGCGGTGCGCCGGTTGCGGGAGCAACATTCACTCGCCGAGATCGCGTCCTGGCCCCTGGCCCGGGCGTGAGCGGAGATTCGGCGGGCGCTCGTGGACCTGCCCGCCCCCGAGTGAGCGGGACAGGTCAGACCGGTTGGTACTCGACCTCGGGGCGCCCGGGTGTGCCGTGGCGGGAACCACGAACCGGCGATTGGCAGTGTCTGCCCGTCGAGCTGGCCACCTAGCGTCGCGGCATGGAACTCGAACAGGCACGGAAGCTGTGGCAGCCGGAGCCCGGCTGGCTGAACACCGCCAGCTACGGGCTGCCGCCCGAGCCGGGCTGGGTGGCGTTGCAGGACGCCCTGGCCGACTGGCGGGTGGGACGGATCTCCTGGGAGGGCTGGGGTGAGGCGGCCGAGCGGGCCCGGACCGCGTTCGCCGGGCTGGTCGGGGTGGCGCCGGCGGACGTGGCGATCGGCAGCACCGCGTCGCAACTGCTCGCCCCGGTCGCGGCCGGGCTGCCGCCGGGGGCCACGGTGGTCGTCCCGGAGGTGGAGTTCACTTCCAACCTGTTTCCCTGGCTGGTGCAGCGGGAGCGCGGGGTGCGGGTGCGCACCGTCCCGCTGGCCGGGCTGGTCGACGCGATCGACGCCGACACCGACCTGGTCGCGTTCAGCCTGGTGCAGTCGTCCGACGGGAGCGTCGCCCCGTACGAGGAGATCGTCGCGGCGGCCCGGGCGCACGGCGCCCTCGTCGCGGTGGACGCCACCCAGGCGTGCGGCTGGCTGCCCTTCGCCGCAGGCGCGGCGGACGCGGTGGTGGTGTCGGCGTACAAGTGGCTGATGGCGCCGCGCGGCACGGCCTTCGCCTACCTGGCCCCGGCACTGCGCGAGCGGCTGCGCCCCGACGCCGCCGGCTGGTACGCGGGCCAGGACCCGCACGCCTCCTACTACGGCCCGCCGCTGCGGCTGGCCGACGACGCCCGGCGCTTCGACATCTCGCCGGCCTGGTTCAGCTATGTCGGGGCGGCGCCCGCCCTGGAACTGCTCGCCGAGATCGGGCTGCCTGCCGTGCGCGAGCACGACGTGGCGCTGGCCAACCGGTTCCTCGCCGGGCTGGGCCGGCCGCCGGGCGACAGCGCGATCGTGACGGTGGAGGTGCCCGGCGCGGCCGAGAAGCTGGCCCGGGCCGGGGTGCGGGCGGCGGTACGCGCCGGCCGGGTTCGGGCCTCGTTCCACCTCTACACCACCGAGGAGGACGTCGACCGGGCGCTGGACGCGTTGACCGGCGACCTTTAGGCGTCGTCCCCGAACAGCGTGGCGTAGCCGTCCAGCAGCCGTTGCAGGCCGAACTCGAAGACGGTGTTCAAATCCAGGTCGACCTCCTCGTCCAGCGCCGTCAGCGTGGGATACCGATTGCTGGTGAAGATCTCCTGGAACATCACCTCGTGGGTCTCCATCCACTGCTCGTCGGTGAGGCCGGTGTCCTGCTCGGCATGCGCCTGCGCCTCCAGACTGGTGGCGATGCCCCGCACGTACGCCATCAGCGTCACCGCCGCTTGCCAGCGCAGCTGGCCGTCCAGACCGCGCCCGGCCGTGGCGCGCACCGCCCACTCGGTGTGTGCCACGCCGTTCGGCAGCGGCTGCGGGCGAGTCATCGAGATGACGTGCGGCAGCCAGCGGTGCCGCCGGTAGATCGCCCACTGCGCCCGGGCGAGCAGCTCCAGGCGAGCCCGCCAGCCGACCGGCGGCACGGCCGGCAGTGGCACCTCGGCCATCGCCGCGTCGGCCATCGCCAGCACCAGGTCGTCCCGGCCGCGCACGTGCCGGTACAGCGACATCGTGGCCACACCCAGGTCGGCGGCGAGCTGCCGCATCGAGACGGCGGCCAGGCCGCCCGCGTCGGCCAGTGCGATCGCGGTACGTACCAGCCGCTCCCGGCTCAGCTCCGTCCCGTCGAGGCTCTGCCGGGCCCGGGGCGCTGCCACCCGGGGCGGGGCGACCACCGTGCCGGCCCCCGGCCGGGTCAGCACCAGCCCTTCGTCGCGCAGCAGGGCGAGCACCTTGGTGGCGGTGGCGATGGCCACCCCGTGCTCGCGGGTGAGCTGCCGGGCCGACGGCACCGGATCGCCCGGGCGCAGCTCCCCGACCGTGATGCGGCGGCGGATCTCCCCGGCGATCCGCCGGTACGGCGGCTCCGATTCGGCCACGCTTCCACCTCCGGCGCAGCGTACTAGTACGAGACGCCGCGACCGGCCCTCGCCGGGGCAGCGTACTAGGTCGGGACGGGCACGCGTTCCACCGTGGACCTACCGTCCCTCGTGAACCGGGTTCAACGGTGTACGCATGACCTTGGGAGAGCTGTGATGGACGTACTCATCTCCGGTGCCGGCGTGGCCGGCCCCGCGCTGGCCTTCTGGCTGCGCCGGTACGGCTTCGCCGTCACCGTCGTGGAACGCGCGCCCGGGCTGCGTCCCGGCGGGCAGGCGGTCGACGTGCGGGGGACCGCCCGTGAGGTGCTCGACCGGATGGGGCTGACCGACCGGGTCCGCGCCGAGGGCGTCCGCGAGCAGGGCATGGCGTACGTGGACGCCCGGGGCGCGGTGACCTGCCGGCTGCCGGTGCACGCGTTCGACGGCGAGGGCATCGTCGCCGACATCGAGATCGAGCGCGGTGACCTGGCCCGGCTGCTCTACGAGGAGACCCGCGCCGACGTGGAGTACGTCTTCGACGACTCGATCGAGACGCTGACCCAGACCGACGACGGGGTGCGGCTCACCTTCGCCCGCTCCGCCCCGCGCACCGTTTCCCTGGTGGTCGGGGCCGACGGGTCACACTCCCGGACCCGGGCCCTCGCCTTCGGCTCCGAGTCGGCGTACGCCCGGCCGCTCGGGGCGTACCTGGCCTACTTCGGCACTCCGTATCCCGACCGGACCGGCTGGTTCGAACTGCACAACGCCCCGGGTCGCCGGGTGGTGGGCACCCGCCCGACCCGGCACGGCCGCGCCAGCGCGTTCTTCAGCTTCGCCTCGTCAGCGCTGGACGTGGACCGCCGGGACCGGGTCGCCCAGCAGCGTCTACTCGCCGAGCGCTTCGCCGACGTCGGCTGGCGGGCGGCCGAACTGCTGGCCGCTATGGCCGACGCGCCGGACTTCTACTTCGACCGGTACGCGCAGGTGCGGATGGACACCTGGCACGCGGGGCGGGTGGCCCTGCTCGGCGACGCCGCCTGGTGCCCGTCCCCGCTGACCGGGCAGGGCACCAGCCTGTCCCTGGTCGGGGCGTACGTGCTCGCCGGTGAACTGGCGGCTGCCAATGGCGATCACGCGGTCGCGTACCGCCGTTACGAGGAGGCGCTGCGGGAGCACGTGACGCGGGGGCAGGAACTGCCCGGCGGTAGTGGGCTCTCCGGCTTCCTGCCGGCCACCCGCACCGCGATCCGGCTGCGCGACGCGTCCATGCGGGCGATGACCTCGCGTCCGCTGCGCGGGCTCGCTTCCCGGCTGTTCTTCAGCAAGGCCGAGGGCCTGACCCTGCCCGAGTACGCCGTCAGCCGGTGACGGTGTTTGCTCTTGGCGGGCTGGTTGCTCTTATGGGTGGTTGCTCTTGGGGGCTGGGGGCGAGGGTGACCGGCTCCGGGCGGTCAGGCTTGGTCCCTGCGCCGGCGGAAAACTCCCTGGCGCCCCGTCGTCACCCCGATACGTGAGCAGAGGCGTCGAGCGGCTTGCG
>NZ_JBEZFI010000087.1:0-5412 GCF_040649295.1 Micromonospora sp. NPDC048999
ACCCTGCGACGCCGCCCATTCCTTCAAGTTCACACAAACACCATAGATGTCCAGCGATCACCAATGATGTTCGACACGCCATCAGCTAGCTACCCTCGCCGTCAAGGACGTCGAGCTGGCGCTGCGCGAGGTCGACGCCGGCCGGTTCCCCGCCGCCGAGAGCTTGGCCGCGGAGTGGCAGCGGGCGATGGCGCAGGGGCTTGGCTCCGCGGACCTCACCGTGGTCACCCGCGCCCTGTCGCCCACCGATCCGGCGTAACTGGCATCGCCGCCGGCCACGGATCAGGCGGGCCGTCCCGGCCGCGTCAACGGTCGTGGACTCGGCGCCGACGCTCGGTGACGGCGGGTTGACGCGACCTCCGGCAGGGTCGCAGGACGACGTCGGTTCCGGCCGCACCAGACCGGTCCACCGTCTCCCCGCCCGCCGTCCGAGGAGGCTTCATGATCAGGGCGATGGTCCGGATGCGCGCCCGCCAGGGACTCGAATCCGAATTTGAGTCGGTGTGGCGCGAGGTCGCCGGGCAGATCGGCGGCCTGGCCGGCAACCTCCGGCACGGCCTGCTGCGCGACGCCATCGACTCGCGTGCGTTCGTCGTCGTCACCGAATGGGCCGACGAGCCCGCGTTGCGCGACTACCTGGCCGGCCCGGTCGCGGCACGTCTCGCCGCCGCCGTCCGGCCGTTGATCGGGCCAGCCGGGCCGGAGAGCCACCGGGTCATGCACGACGGAGACCGCGGCGAACCCAGGATCTACGTGGACGTCGAGCTGACCGTGCCGGCCGGCCGGCTCGCCGAGTTCGCCCGCGGCTACGCCGAGGTCACCGGCCGGATGCCCGGGGTGCCCGGGTATCTGCGCGAGGAACTGCTGCGCGAGCCCGGATCGGACCTCTTCCACATCTTCGCGGAGTGGAGCAGCGAGGCGGAGTTCCACCGCTGGATCAGCGACCCGGCCCACGCGCAGCGGGAAGCCGGGCCGATCGCACCGTTCCTTGTCGAGTTCCGGCGGCGCCTCTTCCACGCCGCGGCCGACGCCGGAAACGGACCTGAACCGACCACGGACAGGGAGGTAGCTGCTGTGCACAGGACAACGGACGTACTCGTGGTCGGCGCGGGGCCCACCGGGCTCACCGTCGCCGTCGAGTTGGCCCGTCGGGGCATCGACTGCCGGGTGATCGACAAGTTGGCCACCCCGCCCGGGCAGGCCGACAAGGCCATCGGGGTGCACTGCCGCACGATGGAGCTCTGGGAGGAGCAGGGCATCGTGCGGGAGGCCATGGACGCCGGGATCTGGCTGACCGGGAACATGGTGTTCGTCAACGGTGTGGAAACCCACCGGATGAGCTGGGAGCTGCCGGAGCTGCCGTACGCGCACCTGGGCCTGCCCCAGTACGAGACCGAGCGGCTGCTCACCCAACGCCTGGCCACCCTCGGCGTACGCCCGCAGCGCGGCGCCGAGCTGACCGGATTCACCCAGGACGACGACGGCGTGCTCGCCACCGTGACGACCGCCGACGGCGGCACCGAGACCGTACGCGCGAAATACCTCATCGGCTGCGACGGCGCGCACAGCCGGGTCCGCGAGCAGCTCGGGTTGACCTTCACCGGCGGGCTGGGCCGGTTCCCGCAGCTGTTCATGCTCGGCGACGTCGACGTGGACTGGGACATGCCGGACGGTCACCTGCTGCGGTTCCTGCACGAGACGGACGGCCGGATGGACGGCATGCTGGTCTGCGTGCCGCTGCGCGGCGAGTCCCGGTACCGGATCGCCACGCTCGCGCCACCCCGGTTCTTCGCGCAGACCGGCGGGCAGGACGCCCCGCCCGGGTTCAGCGAGGAACTCGCCGAGCCGACCCTCGCCGACGTCCAGGCCGCCCTGGACCAGTTGGCCCCGCCCGGCACCCGGGCGTCGAACCTGCGCTGGTCGTCGGTGTTCCGGATCAGCCACGGCATCGTCGACCGGTACCGGGACGGCCGGGTGTTCGTGGCCGGCGACGCCGCGCACCTGCACCCGCCCGCCGGCGGTCAGGGCATGAACACCGGCATCCAGGACGCCTGGAACCTGGCCTGGAAGGTGGCGCTGGCGGTGCGCGGCATCGCGGCGCCCGGGCTGCTCGACAGCTACGAGACCGAACGGCGCCCGGAAGGCGAGGAGATCGTCGGGCGTGCCGTCCGGCTGGCCTTCACCGACGAACTGGACCGCGAGGACCTGAAGCGCCAGTTCCTGCAGGAGATGTCCCTGCTGCTCAGCTACGCGGACAGCCCGCTGGTGGGCGAGTGCGTGTCCGATCCCGACGCGCTGCGCGACGGCCCCCGGCCCGGCGACCGCGCCCCCGACGTCGGCGGCCTGCGCCGGCCGGGGGTCGGGCATCCGCTGCGGCTGCGCGACCTGACCCGCGGCACCCGGCACACCCTGCTGCTCTACGCGGACGCCTCAGCCGACGAGGGGACGCTGGCCGCGCTGGAGAAACTGTGCGCCGAGGTCCGTGGCCAGACGGCCGGGGAGGTCGACGGGTACCTGCTGCTCAGCCCGGACGCCCCCGCGCCGCGGCTGCTGGCCCCGCCCACGGTGCGCGACACCGACGGCGAGTTCCGGGCGACCTACGGCGTCACCGGCGCGGCCCTCTACCTCATCCGCCCCGACGGGCACGTCGGGTTCCGCAGCCAGCCGATCGACGCGGACGCGCTCCGCAAGCACCTGCACCTGGTGTTCGGCGGTGCCCGATGACCCGGGTCCGCACCGTACTCGCGATGCGTACCCGACAGGGCTGCGAGGAACGGTTCGAGAAGGAGTGGCTCGCGGCGGCCGAGGAGATCCGTGCGCTGGACGGCTGCCTGCGCCAGGACCTGGTCCGCGACGCCGACGACCCGCGCAGCTATCTGATCATCAGCGACTGGGCGGACCGCGAACGGCTCGACGCCTTCGGCCGCAGCGCGCACCGTGACCGGCTGCTACGCGTGATCCGTGAGCTGCGCGAATCCGCCCAGCGAAACACGTACCAGGTCCTGCACATCGTTCGCTGCGACGCCGAGGAGTCCCGATGACCGACCACGTCGTACGCGGGTCCGACATCTACACCGACGAGTTCGCCGCCGACCCCTATCCCACCTTCGCCCGGCTGCGGGCGGACCGGCCGGTGTGCCCGATCAGCTCGCCGCGCTTCGACTCGTACCTGATCACCCGGTTCGACGATGCCCGGGCGGCGTTGAACGACCCCCGACTGTCCAAGGACCTGTACGGCCCCGGCCAGCACTACCTGCGGATCTTCGGGCCGAATTCCGAGGGCCTGAACAAGAACATGCTCAACTCGGACCCGCCGGAACACACCCGGCTGCGGCGGATCGTGTCCCAGGCGTTCGCGCCGCGCCGGATCGAGGCGTTGCGGCCCCGGGTGGCGCAGATCGTGGACGACCTGCTCGACAAGGTCGTCCCGCAGGGTCGCATCGAGCTGATGCACGACTTCGCGATCCCGCTGCCCATGACGGTGATCTGCGAGCTGCTCGGCGTACCGGTCGCCGACCACGAGCAGGTGCTCGGCTGGACCCAGGTGATCAGGACATCCGGGTCGTCCCGCCGCAGCCCGCAGGAGGAGCGGGCGGCCGTGCAGGAGGCCCAGCTGCGGCTGCACCACTACCTCGCCGACCTGGTGCGGGCCAAACGAACACGGCCCGCCGACGACATGATCAGCGCCCTGATCGACGCCTGCGACCAGGACGGGGCACTGGCCGAGCCGGAACTGGTCACCACCACCTTTCTGCTGCTGTTCGCCGGGCACCAGACCACCGCGGACTTCATCGGCAACGCGATGCTGGCCCTGCTCACCCATCCCGACCAGCTGGAACTGCTGCGCACCACGCCCAGGTTGCTGCCCTCGGCGATCGAGGAACTGCTCCGCTTCGACGGCCCGCTGCCGGTGGCCAGCCCCCGGATCACCACCGACGACGTCGAGTACCAGGGCGTCTGCATCCCGCGCGGCTCCGTCGTCGGCGTGGTGCTCAACTCGGCAAACCACGACCCCGCGCACTTCGCCGACCCGGACCAGCTGGACGTCCGTCGGGTACGCGGCCCGCACCTGGGCTTCGGACACGGCGTCCACTACTGCCTGGGCGTCTCACTGGCCCGGATGGAGGCGCAGCTCGGCATCGCGGCGCTGCTGCGCCGGCTGCCCGGGCTGCGGCTCGCCGTGCCGCTCACCGAGGTACGCCGGCTGCCGGCCGCGTCGCCGTTCCGGGGCCTGCTGGAGCTGCCGGTCACCTTCGCGGCCTGAGTACCTGCGCCGCGACGCGTCCCCGCCCACACCCAGACACACCGAACCCAACCAAGGAGCAGCCATGGTTTTCCGGAACGTGATCGTCTGCCACATGGTCCCCGGCAGTGAGAACATCGTCGGCGACGTCTTCGGCTACTACGACCGGACCACCCGACCGCAGGACCTCGGTGTCATCGGGCGGATCCTGCTGTCGCACGAGGACCTCTACCTCCACGTCATCGAGCGCAGCCAGGACCCCAAGGTGTCGGGCCAGACCCGCGGCCTGCCCGCGTTCCAGAAGATCGCCGAGGAGATCGGCCCGTACGTGACGCCGTACCCGAGGTACTGGAAGAACCCGTCCGACTCGGTGGCGAAGGAGTTCTACCAGTGGGTGCCGGACGGGCCGGAGCCCGAGGACACCACGATGACCGTGATCGTCGGCCGGCTCAAGCCGGGTGCCGAGCCCGACGTGGCGCGCGTCTTCGCCGAGTCCGACGCCGGCTCGCTCCCCGCCGAGCTGGGGGTCACCGGGCGGTGGCTGTACTCGATCGACGACGTCTACGTGCACCTGCTGGAGCAGGACACGTCCGTCGCCGAGTCCATGCGGCACAACCATCACAAGCCGGCCTTCAGCAAGGTGATGGAGGAGCTCAGCCCGTACATCAGCCCCTACCGTCCGGACCTCTGGCGCGGCCACCAGGACTCGCTGGCCAAGCCGTTCTACCGCTGGCGGGCCGAGGACTGAGGGACCGAGGTGGGGGCGTCGGCGGACGCCCCCACGGTCGTCACTCGTCGACGACGGTGTCCGTCTCGCCGTCGTGCTGGAACCGGACCGGCTGGTGCTCGTCGGGCCGGGGGTTCTGGGACGGTGTGTGGTGCGGGTCCCCGTCCGGGGAGAAGAGGACCTCGTCGGTCTTGTGGGTCTTCTCCTCGTCCTCTTCCGGCTCCGTCACGTCCGCTCCTCGCCCGCTGCGCCTCACCTGTGTTTCCACCCTAGGTGGGCGGGGCGGGCCGGCGCAGGCGTTCACCGTTCGGCGATCCTGCCGAAACGCCCCGATGGCGGCCGGAGGTGGGGTAGCTAGCTGATGGCGTGTCGAACATCATTGGTGATCGCTGGACATCTATGGTGTTTGTGTGAACTTGAAGGAATGGGCGGCGTCGCAGGG
>NZ_JBEZFI010000088.1:0-5410 GCF_040649295.1 Micromonospora sp. NPDC048999
TTGTCCGGCGGTGTCCTACTCTCCCACACCCTCCCGAGTGCAGTACCATCGGCGCTGGAGGGCTTAGCTTCCGGGTTCGGAATGTGACCGGGCGTTTCCCCTCCGCCATGACCGCCGTAACTCTATCGACATGTCAAACAACCAACCAACCCGCAACCGGGTGGTGTTGTTCGTTTGTCGGGAGTTGCACAGTGGACGCGTAGCAGCTTAGTAGTCAAGTCCTCGGCCTATTAGTACCGGTCAACTGAACCCGTTACCGGGCTTACATTTCCGGCCTATCAACCCAGTCGTCTAGCTGGGGGCCTTACCCCACCAAAGGTGGGTGGGATACCTCATCTTGAAGCGAGCTTCCCGCTTAGATGCTTTCAGCGGTTATCCCTTCCGAACGTAGCTAACCAGCCGTGCCCCTGGCGGGACAACTGGCACACCAGAGGTTCGTCCGTCCCGGTCCTCTCGTACTAGGGACAGCCCTTCTCAAGTATCCTACGCGCACGGCGGATAGGGACCGAACTGTCTCACGACGTTCTAAACCCAGCTCGCGTACCGCTTTAATGGGCGAACAGCCCAACCCTTGGGACCTGCTACAGCCCCAGGATGCGACGAGCCGACATCGAGGTGCCAAACCATCCCGTCGATATGGACTCTTGGGGAAGATCAGCCTGTTATCCCCGGGGTACCTTTTATCCGTTGAGCGACACCGCTTCCACATGCCAGTGCCGGATCACTAGTCCCGACTTTCGTCCCTGCTCGACCTGTCAGTCTCACAGTCAAGCTCCCTTGTGCACTTGCACTCAACACCTGATTGCCAACCAGGCTGAGGGAACCTTTGGGCGCCTCCGTTACCCTTTAGGAGGCAACCGCCCCAGTTAAACTACCCACCAGACACTGTCCCTGAACCGGATAACGGTCCGAAGTTAGATACCCAAACCAACCAGAGTGGTATTTCAAGATTGCCTCCACCCATACTGGCGTATGGACTTCACCGGCTCCCACCTATCCTACACAAGCTAATTCGGATACCAATGTCAAGCTATAGTAAAGGTCCCGGGGTCTTTCCGTCCTGCCGCGCGTAACGAGCATCTTTACTCGTAGTGCAATTTCGCCGGGCCTGTGGTTGAGACAGTGGGGAAGTCGTTACGCCATTCGTGCAGGTCGGAACTTACCCGACAAGGAATTTCGCTACCTTAGGATGGTTATAGTTACCACCGCCGTTTACTGGCGCTTAAGTTCTCCGCTTCGCCCCGAAGAGCTAACAGGTCCCCTTAACGTTCCAGCACCGGGCAGGCGTCAGTCCATATACATCGAATTACTTCTTCGCATGGACCTGTGTTTTTAGTAAACAGTCGCTTCCCCCTGCTCTCTGCGGCCATACAACGCTCCACCCGCGCGGGGCTTCACGTCTCCGGCCCCCCTTCTCCCTAAGTTACGGGGGCAATTTGCCGAGTTCCTTAACCACAGTTCGCCCGATCGCCTCGGTATTCTCTACCTGACCACCTGTGTCGGTTTGGGGTACGGGCCGCTAAGAACTCGCTAGAGGCTTTTCTCGGCAGCATAGGATCACTGACTTCACCTGAATCGGCTCGGCATCACGTCTCAGCCTACATGTGCTGCGGATTTGCCTACAGCACGGCCTACACGCTTACCCCGGCACAACCACCGGCCGGGCTCAGCTACCTTCCTGCGTCACCCCATCGCTTGACTACTACCCGCCAGGTTCCCACGCTCCCCATGTTTGGTCCGAAGACCGCCCACAGTTCGGGTGGTTAGCACAACGAGGTTCATCAGGGTCGCTCCTTCGCGGGTACGGGAATATCAACCCGTTGTCCATCGACTACGCCTCTCGGCCTCGCCTTAGGTCCCGACTCACCCAGGGCGGATTAACCTGGCCCTGGAACCCTTGGTCATCCGGCGGAAGGGTTTCTCACCCTTCTTTCGCTACTCATGCCTGCATTCTCACTCGTGCCGCGTCCACAACTAGGTCACCCCGTTGCTTCACCCCCGGCACGACGCTCCCCTACCCATCCACACACCTGCACCGCACATCAAGGCACAGCGAGGTTAAAATGTGAATGCCACAGCTTCGGCGGTGTGCTTGAGCCCCGCTACATTGTCGGCGCGGAACCACTTGACCAGTGAGCTATTACGCACTCTTTAAAGGGTGGCTGCTTCTAAGCCAACCTCCTGGTTGTCTATGCGACCCCACATCCTTTTCCACTTAGCACACGCTTAGGGGCCTTAGCTGGTGATCTGGGCTGTTTCCCTCTCGACTACGAAGCTTATCCCCCGCAGTCTCACTGCCGCGCTCTCACTTACCGGCATTCGGAGTTTGGCTGATTTCGGTAAGCTTGTGGGCCCCCTAGACCATCCAGTGCTCTACCTCCGGCAAGAAACACGCGACGCTGCACCTAAATGCATTTCGGGGAGAACCAGCTATCACGGAGTTTGATTGGCCTTTCACCCCTAACCACAGGTCATCCCCCAACTTTTCAACGTTGGTGGGTTCGGCCCTCCACGCGGTCTTACCCGCGCTTCAGCCTGCCCATGGCTAGATCACTCCGCTTCGGGTCTAGAGCATGCGACTGAATTCGCCCTATTCAGACTCGCTTTCGCTACGGCTCCCCCACACGGGTTAACCTCGCCACATGCCACTAACTCGCAGGCTCATTCTTCAAAAGGCACGCCGTCACCCCGTAAGGCTCCGACGGATTGTAGGCGAACGGTTTCAGGTACTATTTCACTCCCCTCCCGGGGTACTTTTCACCATTCCCTCACGGTACTTGTCCGCTATCGGTCACCAGGAAGTATTCAGGCTTACCAGGTGGTCCTGGCAGATTCACGGCAGATTACAGGGGTCCGCCGCTACTCGGGAACACCCACAGGAGATCAGCCACTTTCACCTACCGGACTATCACCGTCTACGGTCAGCCATTCCAGACTGTTCGACTAGCAACTGACTTTGTAACTCCTCGAATGCGTGTCAGCACATCCAGCAGGGTCCCACAACCCCGACCACGCAACCCCTGACAGGTATCACACGCAGCCGGTTTAGCCTCAATCCGCTTTCGCTCGCCACTACTCACGGAATCACTATTTGTTTTCTCTTCCTACGGGTACTGAGATGTTTCACTTCCCCGCGTTCCCTCCATACACCCTATGTGTTCAGGTGTAGGTGACTGGACATGACTCCAGCCGGGTTTCCCCATTCGGACACCCTGGGATCACAGCTTGGTTGACAGCTCCCCCAGGCCTATCGCGGCCTCCCACGTCCTTCATCGGCTCCTGGTGCCAAGGCATCCACCGTTCGCCCTTGACAACTTGACCACAAAGATGCTCGCGTCCACTGTGCAATTCTCAACAAACGACCAACCCACAACCCACAGCCCCACACCAAACCCGACAACCGCCGGCGGTATGCGAGACCAGGCCATGCCTGGCGCCTCCGCGAAGCTCACGCTCCGCGCTCAAGGCTCCGAAGAAAACAACCAACGGTTGTTCCTTCAGGACCCAACAGGGTGCTATGCACTCACCACCAGCCGCACCAGGACTCCGTTCCACACCACCCGAAAGTGGCCGTACTAGAAGAAACCCAGCCGTTGCCGGCACCAAGCTCGCCAGTGTCTCCGCCATTGAGCACCCCGACCCGACATTCGCGGGCCGCGGGCTCCATACCGTCTTTCGACGGATGGTGCTCCTTAGAAAGGAGGTGATCCAGCCGCACCTTCCGGTACGGCTACCTTGTTACGACTTCGTCCCAATCGCCAGCCCCACCTTCGACGGCTCCCTCCCTTACGGGTTGGGCCACCGGCTTCGGGTGTTGCCGACTTTCGTGACGTGACGGGCGGTGTGTACAAGGCCCGGGAACGTATTCACCGCAGCGTTGCTGATCTGCGATTACTAGCGACTCCGACTTCACGGGGTCGAGTTGCAGACCCCGATCCGAACTGAGACCGGCTTTTTGGGATTCGCTCCACCTCACGGTATCGCAGCCCATTGTACCGGCCATTGTAGCATGCGTGAAGCCCTGGACATAAGGGGCATGATGACTTGACGTCATCCCCACCTTCCTCCGAGTTGACCCCGGCAGTCTTCGATGAGTCCCCGCCATAACGCGCTGGCAACATCGAACGAGGGTTGCGCTCGTTGCGGGACTTAACCCAACATCTCACGACACGAGCTGACGACAGCCATGCACCACCTGTGACCGCCCCCGAAGGACCCCACATCTCTGCAGGTTTTGCGGCCATGTCAAACCCAGGTAAGGTTCTTCGCGTTGCATCGAATTAATCCGCATGCTCCGCCGCTTGTGCGGGCCCCCGTCAATTCCTTTGAGTTTTAGCCTTGCGGCCGTACTCCCCAGGCGGGGCGCTTAATGCGTTAGCTGCGGCACAGGGAACCGGAGAGGCCCCCCACACCTAGCGCCCAACGTTTACAGCGTGGACTACCAGGGTATCTAATCCTGTTCGCTCCCCACGCTTTCGCTCCTCAGCGTCAGTATCGGCCCAGAGACCCGCCTTCGCCACCGGTGTTCCTCCTGATATCTGCGCATTTCACCGCTACACCAGGAATTCCAGTCTCCCCTACCGAACTCTAGCCTGCCCGTATCGACTGCAGGCCCGCAGTTGAGCTGCGGGTTTTCACAGTCGACGCGACAAGCCGCCTACGAGCTCTTTACGCCCAATAAATCCGGACAACGCTCGCGCCCTACGTCTTACCGCGGCTGCTGGCACGTAGTTGGCCGGCGCTTCTTCTGCAGGTACCGTCACTTGCGCTTCGTCCCTGCTGAAAGAGGTTTACAACCCGAAGGCCGTCATCCCTCACGCGGCGTCGCTGCATCAGGCTTCCGCCCATTGTGCAATATTCCCCACTGCTGCCTCCCGTAGGAGTCTGGGCCGTGTCTCAGTCCCAGTGTGGCCGGTCGCCCTCTCAGGCCGGCTACCCGTCGTCGCCTTGGTAGGCCATCACCCCACCAACAAGCTGATAGGCCGCGAGCCCATCCCAGGCCGAAAAACTTTCCACCACCAGTCATGCGACCAGAAGTAATATTCGGTATTAGCCCCCGTTTCCGAGGGTTATCCCAAAGCCTAGGGCAGGTTGCTCACGTGTTACTCACCCGTTCGCCGCTCGAGTACCCCGAAGGGCCTTTCCGCTCGACTTGCATGTGTTAAGCACGCCGCCAGCGTTCGTCCTGAGCCAGGATCAAACTCTCCAACAAAAACTTGTTGAACAATCCATCCCAGCAACAAAAATGTTGCCAAAGGAATCCCCACCAAACAGACCTCCCAAAGAAGACCTGCCCAGTGCGGGGTAATAAATCAATTTGGCACTGGCTTATCAAGCACCCTGTTGAGTTCTCAAAGAACAACCACACACCATCCGAAAGCCCCGCACCGCAGGACCCCCATCCGGGGCA
>NZ_JBEZFI010000089.1:0-4994 GCF_040649295.1 Micromonospora sp. NPDC048999
TGATCTTCTTCCCTAGACAAGAGGAATGATCGATCAAGGGCTGTTCCCATGATCAGCCGGGGTTGATGTCACCGCCCCGCAGGTTAAAGACCAAGTTAATGACGGCCGTACTCCCCGATTCCGATGGAGTCCTGCGCGCCCGCTGGACTCCATAGCCGGTAATGAATGAATGCGCGCATTTGCCGCGATCCGCGCAACGGCCGTCAAGATCGGTAAGCTCGTCAGGGCTCATATGGCGGTGGGGTACAGCTTGAGATGCTCGACAACTACGACAATGGCCGTGCCGGGCGGGATTTCGGCTGGGCCGTCGTTGAGCTCGACCTGCAGCAGTCCGTCGGCGATCCGTATGGTCAGGAGTTGTTGCTCGTGGTCTTCGACGGTTCCGCGGAGTTGGGGCCCTTCGTGCAGCGTCGACTCGGCGCCGGCGATCGCGATCGTGTCGCCCCATTCGAGCATGTCGTCGATGTCGAGTTCGACATCGACGAGGTCACCGGGCTGCACGGGGGGCCCAACCCATTCGGCTTCCAACCGAACGCCCGCCAACACGGATTGGACCATGGTGGGCGCACCGGGGCGCACTGCAGCGACACGTACCTCCACCCGTCCGATGATCGCAGCCAGCATCCGCATCCGCCGTCAGCGCGTCGATCATCGCTGGGCGAGGACTGCATTTGACTCTCCTGCCGTCCAGGCCTCGTTGTTAGCCTGACTGGATGCGCAACGAGCTGCAGCCGGCGGTAGATGACCTGTACCGGGTCTTCGGCCGGTACCAGCTGATCGAGAGTGTCGAATACTGCGACCACTGCGTTGACCCGGAGCAGGTCGAAACTCTGCACCGAACGCCACTGCGCCAGGCTACTGCCGAGCAGCTCGGTCCGCTGCTGTTCAACTCGACGACGACGTGGGGTGATCAGAGGTACCTCAACCATTTCATGCCCCGGCTCCTAGAGCTGGTGGCGTCCGGCGAAATGGGCGACTGGAGCTACCCCAGCTTCTTGCCGTCCCGGCTTGCGGGCCTATGGCGGTCGGGTTCGGACGATGAACGGCGTGTGATTAGCGACTTCGCGTGGGCCTGGTGGCGGGAGACCACCTCGACGTGGCCCAGCCTGTGCGAGCCGCTGGAGGTGCTGAACACGATCGCCGAATGCGGACAGAACGTTTCGCCCTATCTCGCCGCGTGGCCGGTGCACGCTGGGAAACCCGCGGCCCGGCAACTCGCCGAACTCGTCAGCGACCTTCTCGTCTCATCGCAGCAGGACGACGGCTTCTGGTGCGAAGTCAACGACTGGCTGTTCGGCCCGATACCCGGGGACGCGCTCGCCGCCGAAGTCTCCGCGACCGCTGATCCCGACATCGCCCGGCAACTAAGCGACGCATTCGAACACCTGGCCCTATGGCGACAGTCGCAAACCTCTACCACCACCAGACGGTGACCAGAGGCGTACCCACACACCCGGCTCCGAGTGGTCCACAACCTGGCCGCCGGGCCCTGCAGCAGGCCGACGCCGGTCGGCGTGGCCGCGCTCAATTGCCGCCGTCCGTGGGTGGTGACCGCTCAAGAGCGGTCACCACGCGGCTCGGAACGCGGGCGTACGGGGGCATCGCGGCGGGCGCGGCGGTGAGATCCTGGGCGGCATGACAGACCTCGACGCCAAGGCGAATCTTCATCGGTACCTGCGGGAGGCGCGCGAGGCACTGCTCGGGAAGCTCGACGGGCTGTCGGAGTACGACGTGCGGCGTCCGCTCGTGCCGACCGGGACGAACCTGCTCGGGCTGGTCAAGCACGTGGCCTCGGTGACCGCCGGGTATTTCGGCGAGGTGTTCGACCGTCCCTTTCCCGAACCCGTCGCGGGCCTGGACGAAGACGCCGAGCCGAACACGGACATGTGGGCCGCAGCCGACGAGTCCCGCGACGACATCATCGGCCTGTGGCACCGAGTCTGGGCACACGCGGACGCCACGATCGAGGCGCTCCCGATCGACGCGCCTGGCTCGGTGCGGTGGTGGCAACAGGCGCCGGTGACGCTGCACCTTATCCTCGTGCACGTGCTCGCCGAGCTGAACCGGCACGCCGGGCACGCCGACATTGTGCGGGAACTTGTCGACGGCCAGGTCGGCTGGCGGCGGCCCGGCGACAACGTGGTCGAGGGCGACGAGGTGTGGTGGGCCGACTACCGCGAGAGGCTGGAATCCACCGCGCGCGAGTTCGCCTGAGGATGCGGCCTCCGGGTAACCCGCGGATGCCGTCCGATTCGTCCGAGAAGCCGGTTGCATTCTGTCAGCGGCGGTCGCAGCCCGAAGCCGAGGTCACATGCACGGATTTGCCGCCGAGCGGACGCGCCGGAGGGCATGAACTCCGTCACCCTCCGTAGACGTCTGGCGCAGGCATCGGCTCGAGCCGCGTGCACGCACGTGCCGATGACAGCTGGTCGCAGCCCCCGTACGTTGGCGTCATGGCGACTTTTTGGACCTTGGGATGCGATGCCGACCGTCCGCAGCGGATCGCCGCTTTCTGGGCGCTGGCCCTCGGCTATGTCAAGGAATCTGGCTTCGACGAGCCCGATAACGCGTCGATCGTCGACCCGGATGGCCGGGGCCCCGCCATTAGTTTCCTGAAGGTGCCCGAGGGGAAAGCCGCTGAACCAAGAACCGGTCGCCGAATGCATATCGATGTCATGCCGACCGACGGGACACGCGATGAGGAGGTCGTGCGGCTGAAGGGGCTCGGGCGCGACCCGAGTACGAGGATCATCGCAAGCCCCAACGGCCCCGGTTGGGTGACCAGGGCCGACCCGGAGGGGGCAACCTGTTCTGCGTCGAGCGCAGTCAGGAGCATCATGGCCCACGTCAATCGTCCCGCTGATCTAGGGTGACCTGGTGCCTTCGAAACCCGTGACAACCGTCCTGTTCGACTTCGCTTGGACCCTGTTCGCCAGAGACCCCAACCGCTGGGTCGGCAGCGCCGCGGCATTGATCGGCCGGGAGGTGGCCGCCGGTGACGCTCAGCGCATCGCCGCGGATTACGCTGAGTTGTTGCGGACAACGGCTACGGACCCTGCTCATTTTGCCCGCGACTTGGACCCACAGGTGTGGGACCGGGCGATTCTGGCTGTCCTGCAGCAAATCCGTGGGGTGGACCTGCCGTTTGCGCGAGCCCTGCACGAAACGCACGCCGAAGCGCTCGAGCCGTACGCGGACACGTCGTCCACTCTCGCCGCACTGAGTGCCCGCGATATTCGCCTTGGCGTGGTCAGTAACGTCGGCTGGGACATTCGCAAATGCTTTGCGAGGCACGGGCTTGACCGCTACATCGATGCATTCGTTCTTTCCTACGAGGTCGGCTTCGTCAAACCCGATGTACGGATCTGGCGCACCGCACTCGACGCCCTGGCGGCACAGCCAGATCGAACGCTGATGGTCGGTGACCATCCCAGCGGCGACGGCGGTTCCGTGACCGCCGGGGTACCGGCCCTGGTACTGCCGATGGTGAGTTCGCCAGCCCAGCTTCGCGGATTCGATCACGTGCTGACGTTGGCCGGAATTTGAAGCTGGTTCGGTTCTTGGTTTGTCGAGGTTGCCCTATGCACTTCGGGAAAGGTGTCCGATTCTTCCAGTATGAAGTCGAGGGCAAGTCCAGCAAGAACCGAGTGCATATCGATGTCCGGGTGGCCGGTCCAGGCCCCTGGGACATGGTCGAGCGCGCCCGACTGATCCGGCAGAAAGTCCCCGAGTTGGTCGCCGCTGGCGCGACGGTGATCCGCGAGGAGTGGTACGGCGACGTGCTCGGCCACGTCGTCATGCAGGACCCCGAGGGCAACGAGTTCTGCGTCGCTTGATGCCACGGCCACTGCCCGCGATTCGGTATCCGGATCTGCCGCTCCCCGTGTATCGCGATGAGGCTGGAATATGGCGTGGAGATTGCTGGCCGGGTCGGGCACGATACGGGCGTGATGCTACTGGTTCCTGCGGATCCACTGCGACCGCGCCGTCCCGACGAGCACTTCAGGGCGGAGGCGGTCGCCGCTTGTGAAGCCGGGCTTGACGTGGCGGTGGTCGACCACGACGCGCTGACCAGACCGGGTCGTGTGGATGAGGCGGTGGCGTTGGTGCCCGCCGGCGGTGAGGCGGTCTACCGCGGCTGGATGCTGCGCAGCGAGCAGTACGCGGCCTTCGCGGAGGCGCTGGCCCGACGCGGCGTGACACTGCGAACCTCGCCCGAGCAGTACCGGCGGGCCCACGAACTGCCCGGCTGGTATGCCGCCCTGGCGGCGCTCACTCCTACGTCGGGGTGGACCAGGGGCGACCTGCGAGCCGATTTCGATCGGGTACGCGTCGAGCTGGGCACGGGCCCGGCCGTCCTACGCGACTACACCAAGTCGATGAAGCACTACTGGCACGAGGCGGCGTTCACCCCCGACCTTGCCGATGGCGAGACGGCGTGGGAGGTGGCAAGCCGCCTGCGGCACCTGCGTGAGGACGACTTCGTCGGCGGGTTCGTCCTACGCCGCTATGAGCGATTTACTTCCGCCGAGGTGCGTACCTGGTGGGTCAACGGCGTTTGCGCCCTGGTCAGCTCGCATCCGGACACTCCGAACGACGTCCCGCACCTCGACGTGGACCTGGACGCGGTCACACCGGCTATCGCCGCACTCGGCCTGCCGTTCATCACGGTCGACCTCGCCCTCCGCGCCGATGGAATCTGGCGGGTCATCGAGATCGGCGACGGCCAGGTCAGCGACCGCCCGACCACCACCGAGCCCAGCAAACTGATCACAGCACTGCTCGCCCGCACCCTCTGACTGTCGTATGTGCACCCCATAGCGGGGCATCCTGATCTGCCGCTGACGGTGCTGCGTCCGTCCCGGGCTGTGCTTGTGGTCCTACACCTGGTCGATGGAACCGGTTTGCCTGTCGACTAGGTTGGCCGGGTGGACGTTCAGGTTCTGGAAGGCGAGTTCGTTGAGGTGCCCAACGGTGGGGCCACGGGCATGCTT
>NZ_JBEZFI010000090.1:0-4524 GCF_040649295.1 Micromonospora sp. NPDC048999
GCGCCGGGGTTGGTGCCGCCGGGGTAGTAGACGAGGACGTCTTGTAGGCCGGTGCCGGTGAAGTGGCCGGTGATGGCTTGGGCGCCGTCGAAGTCTGATGGTGCGTTGTTTTCGGTGACTCCGTTGCCTCGGGCGCCGATGTTGGTCCCGGGTAGGGCGGATCCATCGGTGCCGCCCGCGCCGAGCCAGAGGCCGGAGGGCAGACCGTTGACTGCCCCGACGGTGAGCAGGTCGGGAATCTGGTCGCCGGTCAGGTCCCCGTCGACGGCGGTGGCGGCCGGGTCGGCGCTGAACGGGATGCTGGCGCTGTCGCCGAAGTTACCGCCGGCGGAGAGGCTGGTGACAGTGAGGGTGTTCGTGACGCGGGTCGGGGACACGGCGATCGTCGCGGACCCGGCGGAGTCGGCAGCGACGTCAACGGGCGGGCCGGCGTTGAGCTGGTAGACGTAGCTGCTTGGGATGGTGGTGCTGGTTCCCTTGGTGATGGTGAATGTGACCGGCTGGCCGATGACTGCGTCCGTGGAGGGATCGCTCACTTCCGGTGGTCCGGGTCGGGTGGGGTCGAAGTCGAATTTGCAGGTGTCGGACCAGTCGCTGGGGGTGCGGAAGTCGGTGGCTTGGGCTTTCCAGGAGAAGTTGGTGCGTGCTCCGTTGGCGGCGGTGCGGAGTTTGTCGACGCTGACGACGAGGACGGCGGTGCTGCCGGAGGTGTAGGTGAGCAGGTTCGGGTCGGATGAGGCGATGGCGGTTTGGGTGTTGTCGCTGGTTTTCCAGAGTTTGAAGGTGACGCCGAGGGTGCCGCCGTTGGGGTCGGAGACGGGGGCGTAGAGGGAGACGGTGCCGTCACCGACGGTGCTGCCACCGGCGCAGGCCGTCTTGGGGGAGGTGGTCAGGCCGGTGGGTTTGTTGGGTTTGTGGTTGTAGCGAATGGTGAGGGTGGGGCTGGTTTCGAGGAACTTCTTCCAGTTTTCGGTGTCGGTGGCTTCGTTGGCGGCGACCATCCACAGGGTGCGGGTGGGCCGGCTGGCCTTCACGTCGGCGATGATCTGGTCGCGGATGTCGAAGGATTCGGCGGCGGCGTCGCAGCTGCTGTTGTAGCCGTGGGCGAAGCTTTTCGAGGCGATGGTGCTGCCCTTGGTGACGTTTGTCCAGTAGTTCCAGGTGGCGTTGGTGGAGGTGAGGGTGTCGTTGGGGCCGTAGATGTTGAGGGTTTTGTTGGTGCAGGACCAGGAGTAGGTGTTGGTGATTTTGAAGATGGCGTCGTAGATCTCGGCGTCGGCGAGGGTGCTGTAGGGGATGGGGAAGTTGATGAGGGTGTTGGAGCGTTGGCTGCCGGAGTTGCCGACCTGCATCCGCCCGGCCGGGTCCGGGGTGTTCTTCCAGTAGTTCGTTGACGGGTGCTGGTAGGAGATGCTGGCCCAGCCGGACATCTTCGGGCCGACCGGTGTCCAGTTGAACGTGGGGTCGATGTAGACCGGGAACGTGGTCGCGGTGTCGGTGAGCAGTTTCCGGTCGGG
The DNA here is from genome assembly GCF_040649295.1 of Micromonospora sp. NPDC048999. Lineage (NCBI taxonomy): Bacteria > Bacillati > Actinomycetota > Actinomycetes > Micromonosporales > Micromonosporaceae > Micromonospora > Micromonospora sp. NPDC048999. The sequence goes on from NZ_JBEZFI010000090.1 coordinate 1,518, forward strand.
GGTGAGGCGCAGTTTCCCGCCGCTGATCTGTACCCCGATGCGGGCGGTGCGTGCTGCGTGGCCTGCTTCCACCGTGCTCGACACTGTTCCCCGGCCTGCCGGCGTGGAAGCCTGCTCTGCGCCGGAGTCCCACATGGTGGGGGCTGGGGCGGTGATCACCGTCTGGCCGGTGCGGTCAACGCCGGTGATGTTTCCGGCCGCGTCGCTGCTGAGGGTGACGTCCTTGCCGGTGGTGGCCAGTTCCAGTTCCGCCAGCATCGGGTTGGTGGCGGCGGCGCGGTTTTTGACTACGAAGACGTGGGAGAAGGCGCCTTCGCCGGTGATGCGGACGGTGAGGTCGACGCCGGGTAGCACGTCGGGGTAGGTCGCAGTCGGTCCGGACAGGGTCGGTGCTGGCAGGGTCAGCGGGACGGTGATGGACAGGGCGCGGTCGCCGCTGGTGAGTTCGGCGAGGGGGCCGGTGCCGCCGGGGGAGAGTCGGACCTGGTTGGTGGTCACCGTGCCGGTGATGCCGCCGTCGGCCTGACGTACCAGGGTCGGGTCGAGGTTCTTCCACTCGCCGTTGATGCGGGTGCGTGTCGGTACCGCGGACTGGGTCAACTCGACGGTGCCGTCGGGGCGGGCCGTGACGGTCGAGGTGGACGTGCCCGCCGCGGTGGCCTCGACGGGCTTACGGGTCCGTCGGGCCTGGTCGATGGCCTGGTCGACGCTGAGTGGCCCGCTGGCCGCCTTCGGGGCCGTGGGTGTGGTGGGTCCGGCGGTGGCCGGTGCGGTGGGCAGCGTGGCGGCCGTGGTGGCCAGGAGGACGCTGGCCGCGATGCTGGCGGCGGTTGTCCTCCTCCGAGTGGTCTGCTGCGGAGGGCCGTTTTTGGACATGGTGAGGTACCTCCCCCGTGTGTGTTCGCCGGGACGCCGGTCTGCGTCCGCTGAGCGGCCATAGTGAAGCAGCCAAATCGTCCACGTGGAACGCCAGACGTCACATCGGGTTGCCCTTTCCGCACTATCTGCCACCCATATGAGTCGTCACGGCTCCACCGATCGTTACCTCTTCGTGACCTTCGATGGCCTATCTCGCAGAGGCGAGGCCACCCCCGGCACGGAGCGCAGCGCGGCGATCCATTCCCGATTAACGGTGGGACTTCCACCAGGCGCGTTCGATCTAGGTGCTCCATCTGCCCGCTGAGGGACTACTCGACGGTGACGTGCAGCCGGGCGTACGCGGAGAGAAACACGCACAGCACGCCGTCGGTGGTATGCCGGGATGTGTCCATGCACGGAAAGAGTGGCCATCCGACGCGGAATGGCCACTCTTTCCGTGAACTTGTCCGGATCTTGGTGTGAGGGGGTGCCCCCGTCGGCAAGCGGTGCCGGTCCGGGTCGGTGGTCGACCCGGACCGGCATCGATCAGAAGAGCAGATCGAAGTACGTCCAGTTGGCGCCGATGACGGTGTAGCCGGGCTTGAACCCGCCGACCCCGTTCCCCTCGTAGAGGTAGAGGTCCTTGGTCGGCGAGTACCGGGCGATTACGTCAGTGTTGCCGTCCATGTTGAAGTCACCGACCGAAAAGATCCGGTCGAAGTACGTCCAGTTGGCGCCGACGATGGTGGAGCCGGGGAGGAACTTGCCGTTCCCGCCGCCCCGGTACAGGTAGATGTCCTTGGTGGTGGAGTGGCGTGCCATCACGTCGGGGTTCCCGTCACCGTCGAAGTCACCCGGCGAGAAGATCACGTCGAAGTACGCCCATTTCGCCCCGACGATCGTGGAGCCGGCGATGAGGTTCCCGTTGCCATCCCCCCGGAACAGATGGATGTCCTTGGTGGTGGCGTGGCGCGCCATCACGTCGGCCTTCCCGTCGCCGTCGAAGTCACCGGGCGAGAACATCATGTCGTACGCCGACCAGTCGCCGCTGAGGATCTTCGACCCGGAGAAGCCGCCGGTGCCGTTGCCACGGTAGAGGTAGAGCTGCTTGGTCGTCTTGTGCCGGGCGAGCACGTCGGGCTTTCCGTCACCGTCGAAGTCGCCCGGCGAGAAGACGATGTCGAAGTTCACCCAGTTCCCGCCGATCACGGTCGAGCCCTGGAACCCGGCCGCACCATTGCCCTTGTAGAGCAGGATGTCGTTGTTGGGCGTGTACAGCGCCAAAACGTCCGGGTAGCCGTCACCGCTGAAGTCGTGGCGCGGACCGGCCGGCACCGGCTGGACCGGGCTGACCACCTCGTTCCAGGCGAGTACCTCGCTCAACTGGCCGGCGAAGTAGCCGGCGTACCCGGTCGCCGAGCTTCGGTGGGCGCCCATCCGGAACGCGCCGGTCGCCTTCCATCTGATGGAGTGGATGGCTACGCCCTTGTTCAGCTCACCGAGGTAGAGCCCGAGGCGGCCGTTGGCCTTCTCGTAGCTGACGGTCACCCGGGTCCAGACCCCCAACCTGGCACTGTTGGCCCCGGCGGTGGCGGTGTCCCAGACCGGGTTCGTCGAGTCGCTCTGCGACATGGCGACCCGCCAGCTGCGGTCGGATGCGTCCACCCACAGCTTGAGGGCTGCGGTGTTGGTGCCGTCCTGGGACAGGATGGTGCCACCGGCTGCGGTGGGTTTCACCCAGGCGGAGATGGTGAAATCGCCGGTGGTGTCGACGGCCGGGCCGCCGGTGGCGAGCGTGCTGTTCGTGCCGTTCATCAACACGCTTGGGTCGAACAGATCTCCGGTGTTCCAGGTGGCGCCACTACCGGTTGCGTTGAGGGCCCCGACAGGGTCCTTGGCGATGTTGCCGCCGGTCACCGGACCGGATTCGGCGTCGGCCAACGGCCAGGCGTGGTTGGCGGTGATCAGTGCCTGGTCGGCTTTCTTGGTGATGGTGCCGGTGCCGTTGGTGAGGTTGGTGACGGTCCAGGTGGTGATGGTTCCGTTGGGTCCGGTGGTCCAGAGGTCGGGGGTGCCGTCGTTGTTGATGTCGGCGGCGCGGAGGGTGAGGTTGGCGCCGGTGTTCCAGGTTCCCCCGATTTTGTAGGGG
>NZ_JBEZFI010000091.1:0-3799 GCF_040649295.1 Micromonospora sp. NPDC048999
ACCTGCTGCGCCGCCGACGGAATCCCCATCAAGATCGGGCTCAGCGGCGACGTGCCCGACCTGCCCGCCGACACCTGGGTACGGGCCACCGGCCGCTACACCCCCGACACCGCCCAGGACCCGTTCAACGGGTCCGACATCCCCTACTTCGAGGTGGACAGCTGGAAGAAGATCCCCCAGCCGAAGAACCCGTACGAGTGACGTCCTCTCCCGTCCAAGGGCGGAGCACTGGCCCGCGTCTCGGTAGCAGGCGTTGAGGCGGACGGTTTCCCGCGTGTTGATATGAGCATGTGACAGCTAGACCGGCTTACTGAAAATGACTACCGTTCCGTGCATTCCGATATGCAAGGAGCGGTAGTGACACCATCCATCCGTACGCTCGGAACCGTCCTGGCGATCGCGGCGATCAGCGCCGCCGCCGGCTGCGGCTCCTCAAAGGACGACAGCCAGTCCAGCCCGGCCGGCAAGCTCGCCGTCGTCGCCACGACCCCCGAAGTCGCCGACTTCGCACGCAACGTCGGCGGCGACGCCGTCACCGTCACGCAGGTCATCAAGCCCAACGTCGACCCCCACGACTACGAGCCCACGCCGGCCGACATCCAGGCGATCGGTGCCGCCAAGCTTGTGATCAAAAACGGTGTCGGCCTGGAGAAGTGGCTCGACCCCACGATCTCCGCGGCCGGCTTCACCGGCACGGTCGTCGACACGTCGGAAGGGGTCGCCCTGCGTAAGGGCGACCCCGAGGACGAGGACATGGCCGGGGGCGACCCGCACATCTGGCACAACCCTCGTAACGCCAGGATCATGTCCGAGAACATCGAGAAGGCGCTCGCCGCCGCCGACCCCGGCCACGCCGACACCTACCGCAGCAACTTCCAGGCGTACGCAGCCAAGCTGGACCAGCTCGACGCCGACAACGAGCGTAAGTTCGCCGCCCTCTCGGCCGACCAGCGCAAGCTGGTCACCAACCACGACGCGTTCGGTTACTACATCGACCGTTATCAGCTGCAGTTCGTCGGCTCCGTCATCCCCAGCCTGGACACCAACGCCGAGCTGTCGGCCAAGCAGGTCGAGGATCTGGTTGCCAAGATCAAGGCGACCGGTGTGCAGGCGGTCTTCAGCGAGAGCTCGCTGCCACCCAAGGCCGCCGAGGCGATCGCCCGGCAGGCCGGCGTGAAGGTGGTCGGCGGCGAGGACTCCCTCTTCGGCGACAGTCTCGGCGCGCAGGGCACCCCGCAAGGCACCTACCTGGGCGCAGAGGAGCACAACACCGACACCATCGTGCGGGCCCTCGGTGGCTGAGCACACCCCTGCCGACGCCGGCGCCGCCCTGCACCTGGTGCGGGCCGGCGTCGGCTACCGGGGCCACCCGGTGCTCACCGGTGTCGACCTCACTGCGGCGTACGGTCAGATCGTCGTGCTCCTCGGTGCCAACGGCGCCGGCAAGTCCACCCTCATCAAGGCCGTCGTCGGGCTCGCCGACGTCCTCGCCGGCGCCGCCACCGTCTGCGGCCGCCCCGCCGGTCGCGCCCGCGGCGCCGCCGCGTACGTGCCGCAGGCCGACACCCTCGACGCCGACTTCCCGGTCAGCGCTGGGGATGTCGTCCTCATGGGCCGCTACCGACCCACCCGCTGGGTGCGGCAGATCCGTCCCGCTGACCGGGCCGTCGCCGCCGACGCGCTCGCCCGGGTCGGTCTGGCCGACCGGGCACGGACCCGTTTCGGACTGCTCTCCGGCGGCCAACGTCAGCGCGTCCTGCTCGCCCGCGCGATCGCCAGCCAGGCCCGGCTGATGTTGCTGGACGAACCCTTCAACGGCCTGGACACCGCCAGCCGGGAGGTCGTCGTACGCCTGCTGCGGGAACTCGCCGCCTCCGGGACCGCGGTCGTGCTCAGCACCCACGACCTTGACATCGCCCGCGACCTCGCGGACACCGCCTGCATGATCCACGACGGCCAGGTCACCACCGGCCGCGTCACCGACATCCTCGCCAATCCCGCACGCCGCTCCAGCCACCGCGCCCAGCACGTCGCCGCCCACCAGGTCGCCGCATGAACGCACTGGTCGCACCGTTCGACACACCGTTCATGGGCCGTGCCCTGGCCGAACTGCTCCTGCTCGCCGCCGTGTGCGGGCCGGTCGGCGTGCTGGTGTTCCTCCGTCGGCTCGCGTTCGTCGCCGACGCCCTCACCCACACCGTCTTCCCCGGTGTGGTGCTCGGCTTCCTCGCCGGCGGTTACCCCGGCATCCCCGCCGGCGCCCTGGTCGCGGCCCTGCTGACCGCCGTCGCAGTTACCCTGCTCAGCCGTCGTACGCAGCTCAACGAGGACACCACCATCGCCGTGCTGCTCACCGCGATGTTCTCCCTCGGCGTTGTCCTCGTCTCCCGGCGCCACTCATACACCAGCGATCTGACCGCGTTCCTGTTCGGTCGGCTGCTCACCGTGACCCCGGCCCAACTCGCCCAGACCGCTGCCCTGGCCGCCGTCGTCCTCATTCTTCTCGCCGTCACCGCCCGGCCGCTGATCCTGCGCGCCTTCGACCCGGTCGCCGCCGCCTCCGCCGGCTTCCGGGTCACTCTGCTCGACCTCGCGCTCAACACCGCCATCGCGCTCGTCGTCGTCGCCGCGGTCCAGGCGGTCGGCACCATCCTCGTCATCGCGCTGCTCGTCGTCCCCGCCGCGATCGCCCGCCTGCTGACCGACCAGTTCGCCCCCATGGTCCTGCTCGCCACCGCCGTCTGCGGTCTCGCCGGCTATCTCGGCCTGCTGGCCAGTTGGACCGCTTCCGTCCAGCACGGCATCCGCCTCACCTCCGCCTCGGCGGTGGTCCTCACCCTCATCGGCTGCTATCTGCTCGCCCTGGCCGCCGCAGCCGCGCGCCACCGACTCACCAACCGGGCGGCGAGGGCATGAACTGGCTGCTCGAGGACACTTTCCGTCGCGCCATGACCGAAGCCGCCGCCGTTGGCGTGCTCAGCGGTCTCGTCGGCGTCCACGTCGTGCTGCGCCGCCTGTCCTTCTTCACCATGACCATGACCCACGCGGCGTTCCCCGGCCTGGTCGCCGCAGCCATCCTCGGGATCAACGTCTATCTTGGTGGCGCGATCGCCGGGCTGCTCATGGCCGCCGCCATCGCCGCGCTCGCCCGCGTTCGCGGACAGGGCGCCAGCGCCGCCACCGGTGTCGTCCTCTCCGCGGGATTCGCCCTCGGCGTCGCCCTCGTCGCCACCCAGGACGGGTTCAACCACGACCTGTCCGCCTTCCTCGTCGGCTCTATCCTCACCGTCAGCGATCAGGACCTTGCCATGACCGTCGGCATCCTGGCGGTCACCGCCGTCGGGTTGTCGCTCGGGGGTCGGCATCTGCTCTTCGCCGGCTTCGACCCTGCCGGCGCTCGCGCCGCCGGCTACCCCACCTGGCTCTTCGACCTCGTGCTGCTCCTCCTGATCGACCTCGTCGTCGTCGCGGTGGTACCCGCCGTCGGCGCCATTCTCGCCCTCGCCCTCATCGTCGCCCCGGCCGCCGCCGCTCGGGCCTGGACCGATCGTCTCGCCCCGATGACCGGGCTCGCCGTCGCCTTCGGCGTCGCCAGCGCCGTCGGCGGACTCTGGCTCTCCCGCATCGCGGAGGTCGCCACGGGTGGCGGCATCACCCTGACCGCTACCGCCGTCCTGCTCCTGTCCCTGGCCGCCAGGCGACGGTCCCGTTACCTCTCAGTGCGCTCTGGTGAGCGCACGGTCGGTAGTCCCGCCTGACGGTGGGACGGTCCCGGTCTTACCCACCTGGGTGGTGCCGG
>NZ_JBEZFI010000092.1:0-3674 GCF_040649295.1 Micromonospora sp. NPDC048999
ACCGACCACAACTGTCCGCCCACCCGGAAAAACCATGTCCGTGGAACCGGAGACCAAAAGTCCACCCACACGGAAAACCCGATGACCGTTGACACGATGCGGGCGAGCCGGTCCCGGCTGCGCAGATACTGTTGTGCCCCAACACTGACCTGACGCTCTCACAGCCCAGTGTTGAGGAGAAGGGCACCGGCTACGGGCTCGACGCGGACTTCTTGGCCTGGGCGGTCGAGCAGTGGACGCCCGACCATGAGCAGCGGCTCGATCCCATGTTGAGCCCGATTCGGGTTCCCGACCTCCGGGGCCTGCCCAGAACCGTGCTCGTGACTGCCGAGCACGACGCGCTGCGGGACGAGGGCGAGGCCTACGCCAAGCGCCTGACCGAGGCCGGGATATCGGTGGCCTATCGATGCGAGCCGGGACTAGTCCACGGATTCATCCAGGGCATGGACCTGACATCGCCCGAGGCGGCGGCCGCTCACGAGCGGGTGTTCGCCGACATCCGCGCGCTGGTCGACGAGACTTCCTGACAGGTACATTGCGCGGCCGATGAAGGCGAGCAGCCGCCGGTGGGCCGGGTCCCGAGGCAGTAGTCACGCCACGATCTTCAGGATGATGGCCTCGCGGGCGGCTGCCGCGGCCTGGAACAGTCCGGTGAGCTCGCGGATGTCGCTGACGAGCAGCCCGGTCCAATCGTCGTCGAACCGACGGTGGTAGCCGCTTTCCTGCATGCTCGGCGAGGTCGGTGCGATGCCGCGCGGCCCACGTATCGACGGGAACGGCGGACAGGAACTCGGCCACCAGACCGACCGTACCCGTGTTGAGCGTGCCGACCATCCAGTCGTCATCCCAGTCCGCTGGAGAGCTGCCGAACACCCTGGCCGCGGCCTCCCAAGGAAGGGGTTCTCCATTTTAGATCTCTCGCGGCGGTCGCGTGCGCGGGTGGCTGTGATCGCCTGTTGAAGATCAGCAGAAGTGCATCAACGCTTATCTGTGCCACTTTTGCGTGGTTCGCCGCTTCAACGGCGTCCGTAGCGCGTGTGTCCTGGTGAAGCGGGAGCGACCTGCGGAGGGTGCGAGGTCAGGCTGCTGGCGGTGCGGAAGTCTGCCACAGGGCGCTGACCGGCATGGCGCGGAGTCTGTCGCCGAACGGCAGCGTGGAGGTTCCGGTGTAGAGGACGATGCCGGCGATGAAGTCGTCGCCGAGGCGGTCGGCGAGTCGGCGTAGCCCGCGGAAGTCTTCGGGTCCGACGGTGCTGGCTGCTTTGACTTCGATCCCGACGACGTGGCCGGATCTGCTTTCGAGCACCGCGTCGACTTCGTACCTGCTCTGGTCCCGGTAGTGGGACAGCTCTGCGGACTGGTCGGACCAGGTGAGTTGGCGGCACAGCTCGGATAGGACGAATGATTCGAGTAGCGGGCCGAACGGGGCACCCGGCCGGAGTAGCGCCCGGGCGTCGGTCGCGATTTCGTTGGCGGCGATGCCGGAGTCGACGAAGATCATTTTGGCTGCAGCGGTGGCGCGGGTGCCGAGGTTACGCGACCAGCCGGGGATCCGCTTGACCAGGAAGATTTCTTCCAGGGCCCGGAGATAGCGGGCGATCGTCGGCCGACTCAGTCCGAGTGCCGATTCGAGGGAGTTGGCGGCGATGATGGTCGCGGATCGGGCCGCGAGAAGCCGTACCAGCTTGCGTAGCTCGCCCTTGTGCTGGATGTCGGACAACTGCCGCACATCGCGGTCGATGAGCGCCTGGACGTAGGCGTCGAGGAACCGTTGGCGGCGACGTGGATCGGTGCGGGTCGTGGCCTCGGGCAGGCCGCCGCGCACGATCCTGGCCGCGTAGTCGGCGCGGGTCACGTCCGACTTGTGTCGCAGCTCGGGGCCGAGCGCGAAGATGGCGTCGACGAATCCGTCCGGTTGCCCGTCGAGTTCGCCCTGAGAGAACGGCCAGAGCTCGACGGTCTCCATCCGACCGGGCAACGCGTCCGGGGCGGCGACCATGCCGAACAGTCGAGATGATCCGGTGAGCAGATACCGGCCGGGACGGGGGTCCTCGTCGACGGCAGCCTTGATGGCCAGTAGCAACTCCGGAACGCGCTGGATCTCGTCGATCACCAGGAGCTCGGAGGAGTCCACGAACCCGACCGGGTCAGTGATCGCCGCCGCCCGGTCCTGTGCCCGGTCGAGATCACGACGCTCGGCGAGACGATCACCGGCGACGATGCGCACCAGAGTGCTCTTGCCCGCCTGCCGTGCTCCGCTGATCAGAACGACACGGGTGTCAGCCAGGGCGGCGTCGACTTGGGCAGCGGCGCGGCGGGGGATCAGGTGCGGTGTGGGCACCGGGTCATAATAACTGGGCGCGGTTACGATTTGCGAGGTGCCACGCGTTCGATCTGCGGACCCAGTCGTGTTCGGAACGCGGGTCCACGGTGTTCGATTTGCGGGCCCCGAGGCGGTCGTCGTGCCCGCACTGTCGGCGCGCACGGGCCGCCCTTACCGGCAAGGGCGCGATGACGGGGATTCCTCACATGCTGACAAACCCGCCGCAATCCGGCACGCCGGCATCGCGCTTGCTCGACGGTCTCGCGCTCACCGGCAGGCACACGCGACCAACTCGCCATGGCCGAAGGCTAAGCAATTTGATTACTTATCCACAGTGATCATAGAATTCCGTTGTCGGGCGTTTTATTGGGGATGCGGTCGGCGGAGAGCCGGGCTTGTCTGTTGTTCGGGTCCGGGTGGTGCCAGGGCGGTGGCGGGTGAGCCGGAAGTTGGCGTTGGCTTCAGGCGAGGCGGTGCGGACCGCGTGTGCTCGTGTGCTGCTGCGAACGGGGCTGGATGAGGCGTCCGGGGAGGTCGTGTCCCGGGCGGTGCTTGCCGAGCGGGTCGGTTGGTGTGCTGATCTGGTGGTGGGCATGGTCGGCAGTCTGCTGGCCGGGCACTGGAACGCGGCTGATGTTGATGTGCTGGCCTCGGGTGTGGATGCCGGTGGTCGGAGGTTGCCGTCGAATGCGTGGATGGCGTTGCGGCGGCTGGGTTGGACGGCCGCTGTTCCGGAGGGTGTGAGGGTCAATGACCGGATCGTGCGGATGGTCCAGGAGCAGGCGGGGCGTGTTCTGCGGTCGGTGAAGTGGCGTGCCGACCTGACCGCCGGGGTCCTGTCCACCTGGCCCGCCGACCCGCGCCGACGCACCGGGCAGGAGTGGGAGCGGGTGCGCGCTGCGATCCCGGGCGGGCAGGGTCTGCCATCCAGTGTCATCAAGGGCCGTACCCGGCAGGCCGCCGCGTTCCTCACCACCAACGGTCGCCTGCCGGTGGATGTGTTCGAGTTGGAAGGCGTGCCGAGGGTTCCGCGGATGTTGTTGTTGGCCGCGTGTGACCGGCAGCAGGCCACCATCGAACGTAGCGACACGGACCCGGGCAGGGTCCTGCTGCGCCTGCAACTGCCGACCCGGGCGGATCCGCGTTCGTATCGGGACTGGACGTGGGTGGCCTGCCCGATCAGCCTGCCACCCACCGTCCCCGCCTCAGCGGTGCTACACCTGCCCACCCTCCGCGTCACCGGCGGGACGGTGCGAGCCGATCTCGCCTACACGCATCCGGTGCCGAAGGCGAAGCGTGCTGGGCACGAGGTGGCGCTGGGCGTGGACTGGGGGCTGAACACGCTCCTGTC
>NZ_JBEZFI010000093.1:0-3398 GCF_040649295.1 Micromonospora sp. NPDC048999
ATGGAAGCCCGGGGCATGGGCCGCACCATGAACACGCGCCTGTCCCAACAGGTACGCGGGAAGATCGCCGACCGCATCCGGCACCTCGCCGCCGAGACCGGTATCGCCGTGGTCACCGTCCCCGCCCGCAACACCTCCAAACACTGCCCCCACTGCCTGACCCCACTCCAGCACCGTAAAGCCCCTGACCAGCCGACCGCCGCGGGGTGGAAGTGGGCCGTCTGCCCGAACTCGTCCTGCGGCTGGCAGGGCGACCGCGACCACGGGGCCTGGCGGCGCATCGCCGCCCGCGGCCTCACCCACCAAGCCAAAACCGTCACCGACCCGGCCAGCGGACACATGATGATCCGCGCGGTCGTCGACACGCTCGAAGCCGCAGCCGTCGTTACCCCCACCGTTTCCAAGATCAGCCGGGTGGACCGGTCGAAGACCGGCCCCACCGCACGTAAGCCATCACGCCCCGCGCCCAGGCGACGCAGGGCACCCTCCCCCACCCGACCTCACGGCCGGGTAGGTAAGCGTCCGGAGGGACACGCACCAACGGACCGGAAACTGCCCCGCGCAGCCCACCGGCACCAGAACGTGACCACGACCAGCACACCCACCACCGGCCACCAGGCCCGAGGAGCAGCGCTGGGCGCAGGATTCCATCTCCACGCCCACGCCACCCCACCCAGGTGGGAAACGATCCCGGAAACTCACTCCGGCTCAGGATCGCTTAGCTGATCTGCGACGCTCAGCACACGGGTCGACTCGTCGTCCTCGGCGAGCCCGGAGCGGGGAAGACGGTGCTGGCAATGATGCTCACCCTCGGACTGCTGCGGCTACGTACGCCCGGTTCGTCGACCCCGGTGCTGCTTTCGGTCTCCTCATGGGATCCGGTCACGGAGCCGCTCGACACGTGGAGCGTGCAAACGTTGGCTTCCTTGTACTACAGCGGTCAGCAAGGCATTCCTCGTCTGCTGCTCGACCGTGGGCTGCTGCTGCCGATCCTGGATGGTCTCGACGAGATACCGGAGACGTCGAGTCGCAGCGCCGTGCGCGCGATCAACACGGCGGTCGGCAACGATCGGCCGGTCATCGTCACCTGCCGGTACACCGAGTACCAGGACGTCGTTCGGGGTGGTTCCCGCAAGCTGCGTAGCGCTCCGGTCATCACCATCGCGCCCTTGCCGTACACGGAGGTCGTCTCTTACCTGGACAGCATCGAGTGGCCGCCAGGCACGTCGTGGGCGGGCGTCATCGAACACCTACGGAGCCACCCGGACGGAGATCTCGCGGCCGCCTTGTCCACACCGCTGATGGTCTCCGTCGCGCGCACCGTCTACCACCAGGGTGGCGGTGATCCGGACGAACTGCTATCGATGCAATCGCGGCATGACGTTGAGGATCATCTGATCGATCGACTGATCGACGCGGCGTACGCCCCTGCTAGGGACCGCCAGGTGACACCAGAGCAGCGGGCCGAAGGCGCGATGCGGGCCGCGAAAGCACGACGCTGGCTGACCCTGCTCGCCCGCCACCTGCATGACCACCGCGAGCGCGACCTCGCATGGTGGCGGATCAGCCAGCGCATGCTCTCGCCGTGGGTGGCGCCCGGCGTTGCCCTCGCCGGCGGCTTGCTGCTGATGATCGTGACGTCCATTCTGCTCTCGCCGCTGCTGAACCGCAGGAACGCCAGACCCGAGGACGTTTTGGTTCCCAGCGTCATGGCCGGCGGCGTCTTCGTGGTCTTCGCGATCCTCGTCTGGAACGCGGTTGCCGCCCGGCCACCCGGCCGCCTGTCCTTCGCGGTTCGCGGCTCGATGGGCCGGCTCCGGCGCGGGTTCTGGTCGGGCGCCGCGCTCGTTGCGATCATCGGAGTTCCGGTGCTCGCCGGCTTCGCTGTCGCTCTCTTTGCGGTGTCCAGCGAAGGCTGGTCCTTCGGCTACCTGCGGGAATATCTCACCGGCGTGGTCGGCGTCCTAGTCAGCGCCACAGTGGTCGGCCTCGCGCTGGCCGCGCACAACTGGCTGGAGGCGCCGCCGTCACGTTCGGGACAAGCCAGCCCGGAAACATTCCTCCGGGAGGATCGCCGCTCGGCGGTGGTGGGCTCTGCGGCCGGCGGTCTGGTGGTGGCGGCCCTGCTTCTGCCAGGGGCTTACGTGGTCTCGGTGCTCGGCCCTCTGCTGAGCGACTCGCTCACCGGCTGGCCTGGTGCGCCTGGCAAACGTGACCTCGGTTACCTGTTCGAGCATCGCCGGGCATTCCTCAACCTGCCGGTAGTTGGTCCATCACAGATGGCACTGATGCTGCTCGTCCCCGGTGCTGTTGTCATGTCGCTGCTGCTGCTGACCCGGGCGTGGGTGCGGTTCGTCATCGCACGGCTGGTGCTCGCCGTCCGGGGCCGTCTCCCCCTGCGCCTCATGGGTTTCCTCGCCGACGCCCGATCGCGGCAACTGCTACGCCAGTCCGGCTCCGGTTACCAGTTCCGCCACGTCCGGCTGCAGGACCGCCTGGCCAGCGAGCAGATCACGCCACAGCCAGCGGGCCGGAAGGCACGCCGCCGGGTCGTACTCGCCGGTGGAGCGGGCGCGTTAGCGCTCGCCGCGCTGCCGCTGTGGTCGGCCCTGCCCAGGGACACTGCACGGCGTACCCTCCTCGCGGGCGAGGGCCTCAAGGGTGTCGTCTTCAGCCCGAACGGAGCGATGGTCAGCGCCTACGGCTACAACACCGTGTGGGTGTGGGAGACCGCGACCGGCGGCCGGATCGCGCAGATGGCAGTGGACGACTACAGCATTTCGGGCATTTCCTTTGGGCCGGACAGCCGCGTGATCGCGTCCGCGAGCTCCGATCAGATGGTCCGCGTGTGGGACGCGAGGTCCGGCCGTCACATCTACTCCTTCGCGCTGCTCAGCGACTCCAGCGAGCTGAGGTTCTCGCCCGACGGCAAGCGCCTGACCACAACCGGGTGGGGCGACAATTCCGCCCAGCTTTGGGATCTCACGAATGGGCGCCTGGTCATCGTGCTAGGCCGCGTTTCATAAGGCGCGGAGCCATTGGTTGATGGCGGCGATCGTGACGGTGGCTTCGAAGCGGACGGCGAGCTTGTCGTACCTGGTGGCCATGGCACGGTTCTGTTTGAGCTGGTTGATGCCGCACTCGACGGCGTGACGTAGCTGGTATTCCTGTGGGTCGAAGGCGGGTGGCCGGCCGCCTTTGGATCCCTTGGCCTTGCGGTGGGCGTCTTGGTCGGCCTTGCTCGGGATGCAGACTCTGATCTTGCGGCGGCGGGCATACCCGCGGTTGCCGCGGCTGGTGTACGCCTTGTCCGCCAGGACCAGGTCAGGACGGGTCCGTGGCCGGCCGCCACCGACCCGATACACCTTGATCCGTTCGAGGACCGTGATGAACTGCGG
>NZ_JBEZFI010000094.1:0-3170 GCF_040649295.1 Micromonospora sp. NPDC048999
CCACCGCCACAGCCTGACCGCCGCGACGCCGCCCGGCCGACAGGCCGAACGGCGTGTCATCCAACACCGCGAACGTTCGTGGTCACGGCACTAGCGGTGTCCACTAACGTTCACCGGGTTTCTGGTGGAGTGTTGTGGATCCTCGCCGTGTGGCGAGCGACTCCCCACCATCGGGTGGTGGTGGGGCGGGCCTCCGCGGGCAACTGATCCTCTCGCCGCCCGGGGTGGGCGGCGGGGGTCACGCCGGGACTGGCCGGCACCGGGTAGGTGTCGGCCGGCTCGACGGTGCGTGACCACCTCCGGCAGCATCACGGCTGCGGTGGGGGCGGTGGGTCCGCCGCCCGGGGTGCGGGTGGCGATGATGGCAGCCGCGACCAGGTCACGGTGCCCGGTGAACCGGCAGTGCGGGCAGGTCGGGGTCCGCCCGCGCGGTTTCGGTATGCGCCGCCCGCAGGCGGGGCAGGTGGACGACGTGCCGCGTTCGTTGACGGGGTCGATGACGATGCCCGCCAGGGTGGCCTCGTCTTCCAGGATCTGCATGAGGCGGCCGATCTGCCACTGCCGTAGCCGCAGGTTGTGCCGCCGCCCGGCGTCGATGTCGAGCACTCCTCGCGGGTCGCCGACCTTGAGCACACCGACCCGCTGCTGCACGGCCCTGCAGACGACCGAGGTGGCGGCTTCGTGCCGGGCCTGCCAGATCCGCCGCTTGTGCCGGCTGTCGACCAGCCGTGCCCGGCGGCGGTACTTGCGCCACCGCCGCGACCCCCGCTGGCCCGGTTTCGGAGCGCGGCGTGAGACGGCACGGCGGCGGGATTTGGTGTCGGCCAGGTGCATACGATGCTCGGCGCGAATCGCCCGCCCCGACACCAACAACCCCTCACCATCCGGGGCCCGCGACGGCGTAGGAGTGGACGTCCCCCTGATCCACACCGGCCACCCGGGCCGGGTCCGGCCCCTCACCGGGTGCGGTGCGTCGGGAGCGGTCGGCGAGCGTGCGGCTGGCATGCCGACGGCCAGATAAAGGCGGGGTAGTTCGATCACACTGTGGATCAGTAATCAAGTCGCTTCGGCCTTGCCGGGGCTGGTGGCGGTGCCTCCGCCCTAGCCGGTGGCCCGGAGTCGGGGCCTGGAAGTTTCGGGCGGTGGCCCGGCGCAACACCACCGAGTCCACTCTCGCGGCGATTGATCGCTCGCCCAAGCGTCCCCATGACCGGCAAAAATGCATGGTAGATGCGATAGGTCGACGTAACTCGGAGTCACGTGCCCGCTGACGCCCTGCCGGAAGCCTTCCGGAAACTGTTGTTCCAGCGGCGTTGCCGTGCCAGCATGACGTGGCATTGAAGTATGTCGTTCGCCGGTCCAGGTTGCGCGATCCACCGATTCCCCTTCGCGTGCACGTCGGCTGCGGTCGGCCACGCGTGCGGTGCTCGGCGACCGGGCCGCAGAACCGAGAAGGAGGCCATCGTGGCAACCAGTTCTCCTGTCTACTCCGCTGGCTCCCCGCGGAGTCGCTCGTTACGGGTCCGACTGCTGATCGGCGGTACCGTTGCCGCCGTTGCGGCAGTGGGTGCGGTGATGGTGATCCAGGATGCGAACGCCGCGGCGAGCACCCTGGGCGCGGCGGCCGCGCAGTCAGGTCGGTACTTCGGCACGGCGATCGCCGCGAACCGGCTCGGTGATTCGACGTACACCACGATCGCCGGACGCGAGTTCAACATGGTGACGGCCGAGAACGAGATGAAGCCGGACGCGACAGAGCCTCAGCGGGGCCAGTTCAACTTCAGTTCCGGCGACCAGATCTACAACTGGGCGACCCAGCGCGGCATGAAGGTCCGCGGCCACACCCTCGCCTGGCACTCCCAGCAGCCGGGCTGGATGCAGAGCCTCAGCGGCAGCAGCCTGCGCCAGGCGATGATCGATCACATCAACGGTGTGATGGCCCATTACAAGGGCAAGCTCGCCTACTGGGACGTCGTCAACGAAGCCTTCAACGAGGACGGCAGCCGCCGGCAGTCCAACCTGCAGGCCACCGGCAACGACTGGATCGAGGTGGCGTTTCGCACTGCCCGCAGCGCCGACCCGTCGGTCAAGCTGTGCTACAACGACTACAACATCGAGAACTGGTCCTACGGCAAGACGCAGGGCGTATACAACATGATCCGAGACTTCAAGTCTCGCGGCGTGCCGATCGACTGTGTAGGCCTGCAGACCCACTTCACCGGCGGCAGCTCGCTGCCGAGCAACTTCCAAACCACTTTGTCGAGCTTCGCCGCTCTGGGCGTGGACGTGGCCCTGACCGAGGTCGACGTCACCAACGCGTCAACCACCCAGTACGCCGGGCTGACCCAGGCCTGCGTCAACGTGCCCCGCTGCGTCAGCATCACCGTCTGGGGCGTTCGGGACAGCGACTCATGGCGCTCCAGTGAAAGCCCGCTGCTGTTCGACGGCGGCGGCAACAAGAAGGCCGCGTACACCTCGGTCCTCAACGCCCTGAATGCCGCCGGTGGGACGCCCTCGTCAACGCCGAGCGGTGGCACCACCTCTCCATCGTCCTCGCCTTCTGCCACGCCAGGCGGAGCGAAGCGGATCGTCGGCGCCCAGTCGGGCAGGTGTGTCGACGTGCCGAACGCGTCGCGGAACAACGGCACGCGGGTCCAGCTCTACGACTGCAACGGCCAGACCAACCAGGCATGGACTCTCACGTCGAGCAGGCAGCTGACCGTGTACGGCACCATGTGCTTGGACGCCGCCGGGTCCGGCAACGCCTCTGCCGTGCAGATCTACAGCTGCAGCGGGCAGGCCAACCAGCAGTGGAATGTCAACGCCAACGGAACCATCACGGGTGTCCAGTCCGGACGCTGCCTGGACGTCTGGGGCACCGGCAACGGCCAGCAGATCCAGATCTACGACTGCAACGGCCAGGCCAACCAGCGATTCAGCCTGAACTGACTCGATGCGTGATCGCGGTGTGGCGGCAACACCTGCCGCCACACCGTTTCGCCTGGCTCACCGTCCACGGCTGGCTGGCCCGCGATCAGGGTCATCGCGTTCACGGGTAGCGTCTCAGATCAGCTCAGCGATCCTGTGTCGGAGTACGTTTCCGGGATCGTTTCCCACCTGGCTGGGGTGGCGTGGGCGTGGAGATGGAATCCTGCGCCCAGCGCTGCTCC
>NZ_JBEZFI010000095.1:0-3053 GCF_040649295.1 Micromonospora sp. NPDC048999
GACGGGCAGATCCGATACGTCACCGCGGTCCGCACGTTCACCGGCTCGAAGGTGATGCGCGACCTCACCGTCGACGACATCCACACGTACTATGTAATGGCCGGTGAGCAGCCAGTACTCGTCCACAACTGCGGCGGCGGCACAGGTACGGCTGCGGAGACCGGATCGCCGACCTCGCAGGGGGGTGCGGGGGTCCAGGTTCCTGGACGAATGAGTCCACAAGAACTGGCGGCCCTGAGCAACGAACATGGCGTTGAGTTCGCTCTGACGTATAAGGCAGGATCAGGAAAGAACGGCGGCGGTGGCTCGTACTGGCTCCACTCGGGTCAGAGGCGGAGAGTTATGGTCCCGATTGGTGCGGACGAGCGCCTGATCTACCATACTCATCCCGGCGGCACGCCTTATGCCAGCAAGGGTGACATTAACGTACTCAACCTACTTAGGCAGGCAGGATCGCCCCAGCGATCCAGTCAGATCGTACTTCCCGACGCATCGACGGTGCGTTTTTCGGATATTACGCAAGGTGGAAAATGGATGCGAGATGGGACCTTTGTTCCATGACAACAATTGAAGAGTTCCGCGATATTTGGGATGCACCGCTGGAAAGGTACGTGCTGATCAGATTGGGTAATTCTAGAGAGCAGATGATTATCTTTGACCCAGAATCGCGGATGGCCCAAATCATCGAAGATGACGAGCTTGCCCTCAAGGTCATCGACAAGATGATCGAAAGAGGATTTGCCATCCTCGATCACATCCCAGAAGGGAATCGTGAATGAATCGCACCCGGGGGCAGTCCTAAGCGTGATTGATTCGTAACTTTGTGCGCACGAGTGCGTGGCTGTGCACCTGGGTTGCGGTCACGGTTGCTGTCAAGAACGTTGAAGATATGCAAAATAATGGATGGTTCCAGTATGGACGACTCTTGCCTGCCGGGAAGGGGAGATGGGTGCTCCAAGGGTTCCGCGGGGTCCGTCTGGATGGCCGCGGGGCCGTTCGTTGGCACGGCGCGTAGCGGCGTGGCGCCGATCCCCGGAAGCCCTGCGCGCCGTGACCCGTGAAGGGATCGTCGCGGCCTGGTTCTGTGTGCTGCGGCTGCTGGCTGGTCTGGGGCTGTAAATCGAACCGCCCATGTTCCGCCAGACAGCTGGCCGGACCTCGATGCGGCGGCAACGGTTGGCGGACCTCTCCACGGATCCGTTCCACGAAATGTAAGCCGGCCGGAGCCAGTTGGGCCTCGACATCTGCGTCTGTCAGCGACACCAGCGGACCATACCCGCTCGCGACACCGGTCGTGGACGCAGTGGCGCGCCGGGTCCTGGCAGGCTGCACAGATCGAGGTCACCGACCGTCGCGGTCGCCTCGCGGCAGATCAGTTCGCCTCCTGGGCGTTGCTGAGGTGGAGCGGCAGGACTGCGGCGGTCGTCACGGCCAAGTCGCGGTCGAGAATCTCTTCCCGGGGGACGAACACCATTGCGCGGCCCTCGCCAACCACCACGTCCTGTTGTCGAGCATCGGTCGTGCCGCAGAAGACGTGAACAGTCACCGTGTGCGGGAAGCCGGCCTCGTACGGGCGTGGGCCGCTCCACACCTTACGCAACTCTCCCACCGTCAGGCCCGTCTCCTCCAGCAACTCCCGGCGCGCCGCCTGCTCAGGCGTCTCGCCCGGCTCGACATGGCCACCCGGCAGACTCCACTGGTTCGGAGAAACCGAGGTCCGGTCGTCGCGATGCTGCATGAGTACCGCTTCCGAAGAATCGACGAGGAGCACCAATGCAACTTCATAGGTCGCCATGGCGGAAATGTTGCCAGGTGCGCTACGTGCCAGCACCACACGGCGCACTCATCTCGGCTACTTGTTCATTGACCTACGACCGTGGCCCGGCCAGGCATCGGTCGATGCCGGCTTCTTAGTAACGGAACGTCACGATGGCCGCCCGTTCGGCCACGGGTCCGGTTCACTCGGCAGCGCCCGCCGCAGTTTCGCTGGGTCGGGTCGCAGATAGCCGGGCCAGCGACTCCAACTTCGGCGGGAAGACTCAGATCCACTGGGACAGGACACTCGATGCGCGTGGTTTCCGGGTTCACCGACTGGTTCGAGCGCACTACTTTCGACATGAGCGCACACCGCGTCGGGTCGTGGAGGTGCGTCCGGCTGAAGGGGCTCGCGCGCAAAGACGGGTCCCGAACGCCTGGCTCGGGACCCGTCGAAGTAGGCCGATCTTCAGCCGAGCGGGATGGCGCCGGTAAGCCGCATCCCACGTTGGGTACCGGTATGTGTCGATCAACCTGCTTGGACGCCCACGCCGTCGAGGTTTCGGTCGTTGAGGCTTGCTGTTTGCCGGCGTCCCCGGCAAGACGTCGTCCTCGTTGCACCGTTGAGGCAAGACCGCGTAGACGCGCCCCCCGTTTACCCCCCGAGAACCCCTGCTTCAAGCTGACAATTAGTGACAAGCGATGAATAGCGCCTAGCCATGTTTGTACAGGTCAGTAGCAGGTTTCGACAACCAACGACAAGCGAGAGATGGTTACGGTTGGTAACAAGGGGTCGTCGGTTCAAATCCGGCCGTCCCGACAGGTTGAAATCGCAGGTCAGGGGGCTGGTCCGAAATATCGGGCCGGCCCTTCTGGCGTTCTGGGGACCACATCGGTCAAGTGCGCCGTCCGGTACCGCACCTTGACCGCTGGTCAAGGCAGGACGACCAGGGCCACTGCCTGTCGAATTGTTCTCTTACTTCATCAAGGCGGCCCGCAAGCGGGCCGCGCCGGCCGCGCTCGGCCTGCTGGCGGCGCAAGCGCCGGCATCGGCCGGCGCGCCGGTCAATGAAGGGCGTGCCTCCGGCGGGGGCCAGACGACTCCGGGATGGAGTTGCCGAACGGTTCCGGTTCGTGGGTGGTGGGACGCCATCCCGCCAGCCACCGACCCAGGCGAAGCCGAGCAGACCAGGGCCAGGGCGACAAGGTCGTTCCTTAGGGTTTCTGTGTCTGGATGGTGTTCCGGGCCGCCGGGCTGGCTGGGTGTGGCTCAAGGTCGTTTGCCGTTAGGTGGCTAT
>NZ_JBEZFI010000096.1:0-2997 GCF_040649295.1 Micromonospora sp. NPDC048999
CTGGGCGCAGGATTCCATCTCCACGCCCACGCCACCCCACCCAGGTGGGAAACGATCCCGGAAACCTACTCCGACACAGGATCGCTTAGCTGATCTGCGACGCTCTCCAGCATGACGACGACACCAAGATCAAGCACACTCTCCCACTTAGACAAGTCAGATCTTCCCAGATCAGAAGGCACTTCCTCTTTCATGATCGACGATGCGGGCAGCCCTCACTGAAGGGCCGACGCTAGTAGTAGTTGTCGATCGGCTGGCGCGCCTCGTCAAACAGTGCCGGCCCTTCGTACCGTACCGGGGGCAGCGGCGGGGTGACCGGCTTGACCTCGTCGAACTGTTCGGCGGACAGGGCGTACACCACCCGGCCGAGGCCGGACCGGGCGATCGCGGTCGCGCACATCGGGCAGGGCTGGCAACTGGTGAACATGGTGGTGTCTGCGGCCGCGTCGGGGGCGAGTTCCCGAGCGGCCCAGCGGGCCAGCTTCAGTTCCGGGTGGGCGGTGATGTCCGACTCGGAGACCACGGTGTTGTGGTCCTCGATCAGGACGGTGCCGTCCGCACCTACCAGCAACGAGCCGAACGGCCGTTCGCCGGACGCCCCGGCCAAGCTGGCGAGTTCCACGGCACGGCGGAGAAACCTCTCGTCGTCGGGGGTCATCGGTCCTCCTGAGATTTGTGGTGCGCGGCCACGGCGGCAAGTGTGCGCCAGGCGCGTTCGGGCTGGCGGATCTCGGTCAGATCGCCGTTGAACGGGTCGAGCACCACCGCCTCGGCGCCGAGCAGACGGATCTGGTCGATGTCGGCGATGATCTGGTCGATGGTGCCGACACCGGCGAGCCGGTCCGGCGCGGTGACCGGTTCACGGGTCTCCCGGAGTTTGATGCGCGGCATCAACGCGGGCACCGGGCGGCTCAGTTCGTCGGCGGTGGCCTTCAGCCGCCCGGCTGCGTCCGCAAGCCATCCCGGCGTGACCCCCAGCGGGTGCCAGGCGTCACCGAGCAACACCGCGCGACGCATGCCGGCGTCGCTGTTGCCGCCGACCCAGATCGGAATCGCCGCCGTGTCATAGTCGTCGGTGTTCCGCCAGGCGTCGCGCATCGTGTGCAGGTACTCGTCGGTCAGCGCGCCGCGCCGCCGGAACGGCACGCCAAGCGCCTCGAACTCCTGCCGGGCCCAGCCAACGCCGACGCCGAGGACAAGCCGGCCACCACTGAGTCGGTTGAGGTTCGCCGCCATCCTGGCGGTGAGCAGCGGGTGCCGGTACGGGACGATGAGCACCGTGGTGCCCAGCCGGACCTGGCGGGTCACCCCGGCCAGCCAGGACAGCGTGGTGAACGGCTCGTAGAACGGTGCCGGATACTTCTCGGCCACGTCCGGGGTCACGGCGATGTGGTCGGAGACCATCAGCAGGTCGAAGCCGAGTCCCTCGACCGTCTGCGCCCACCGTCGCAGAACATCCGGGTCGGTACCCGGGGCGAAGTTAGGTACGTTCACACCAATTTGCACGGCTCCCAGGCTAGTCACGGCGGGTCGGGGCTGTGAACACCGTGTTCCCGGCCTTTGCTGGTCTTCGCAGTGAATCAACCGGTAGATTAGCCCAATGGCCGAGAATCTTGATGCCGTCGATTGGTCCATCCTGACCGAGCTGCAGGGCGACGGCCGCCTGCCCATCACCGAGCTCAGCCGCCGGGTTCAGCTGAGCGCGTCGGCCACCAGCGAACGGGTGAGGCGGCTGGAGGCAATCGGTGTGATCACCGGCTACCGCGCCGAGGTCGACCTACCCAAGGCGGGCTTCGCCGTGCTCGCGGTCATCCGGCTGAAGTACCCCGGCAGCTGGCACGAACCGCTGCACCGGCTACTGGAGCGACGGTCGGAGATCCTGGAGTGCCTGCGCACCACTGGAGACGACTGTTACGTGCTGAAGGTGGCCGCCACGTCGATGGCACATCTCGAACAGATCGTCAACGAACTCGCCAGCTTCGGCAGCACCACCACCAACGTGGTCTACAGCGCCACCCTCCCCTACCGCGGCCCACGCCTGACACCGCCCCACTCGTGACCCGGCGTACGAACGCCCCCGCAGCGCGGGAAAGGCTAAGCGATTTGGTTGCTGATCCATAGTGGTCATAGAATTTCCGTTGTCGGGCGTTTTGTTGGGGATGCGGTCGGCGGAGAGTCGGGCTTGTCTGCTATTCGGGTCCGGGTGGTGTCAGGGCGGTGGCGGGTGAGCCGGAAGTTGGCGTTGGCTTCAGGCGAGGCGGTGCGGACCGCGTGTGCTCGTGGGCTGCTGCGAACGGGGCTGGATGAGGCGTCCGGGGAGGTCGTGTCCCGGGCGGTGCTGGCCGAGCGTGTCGGTTGGTGTGCTGATCTGGTTGCGGGCATGGTGGGTGCCCTGATCGAGGAGCACTGGAACGCGGCTGATGTTGATGTGCTGGCCTCCGGTCAGGATGCGGCTGGTCGGAGGTTGCCGTCGAATGCGTGGATGGCGTTGCGGCGGCTGGGCTGGACGGCGACCGTCCCGGAGGGTGTGAAGGTCAATGACCGGATCGTGCGGATGGTCCAGGAGCAGGCGGGGCGTGTTCTGCGTTCGGTGAAGTGGCGTGCCGACCTGACCGCCGGGATCCTGTCCACCTGGCCGGCCGACCCGCGCCGACGCGCCCCCGTGGAGTGGGATCAGGTCCGTGCCTCGATCCCTGGCGGGGAGGGTCTGCCGTCGAGCGTCATCAAGGGCCGGACCCGGCAGGCCGTCACGTTCCTCAACACCAACGGTCGTTTGCCGGTGGATGTGTTCGAGCTGGAAGGCTGCCCGAGGGCCCCGCGGATGTTGTTGTTGGCCGCGTGTGACCGGCAGCAGGCCACCATCGAACGCAGTGACACCGACCCGGGCCGGGCGCTGCTGCGTCTGCAACTACCCACTCGGGTGGATCCGCGTTCGTATCGGGACTGGACGTGGGTGGCCTGTCCGATCAGCCTGCCGCCCACCGTGCCCGCCTCAGC
>NZ_JBEZFI010000097.1:0-2801 GCF_040649295.1 Micromonospora sp. NPDC048999
TGCCAGCGGACACGCAAAAATCTGGGTGGGCGGACGGTTCACTCCGGGCTGATGGACATGAAATCTCCGGGCTGGTGGTCACACGGTCTTCGGGACACGCCTGACTGTTGCCGATGAACGAGAGGGTCCCTCCGGGCGGGTTGGCTCTGATTGCCGATCAATTGCCGACCCGTTCCGGAGGGACCGTGACCAAGTCTGACAGGGAGATCATGGAGATCTTGCAAGCGTTCGACCTGACCCGCTGCGCTCACTCGGCGGCGCAGTTGGCCGGGGTTGATGAGAAGACCGTGGCCCGGTATGTGGCTGTGCGGGACCGTGGTGGTGACCCGCTCGTGAGGCCTCGGCGGGTGCGGGGGATTGACCCGTTCCTGGCCAAGGTCGAGGAACTGGTGGACCGGTCCGAGGGAAAGATCCGCGCTGATGTCGTGCATGAACGTCTGGTCGCGATGGGGTTCGCTGGCACCGACCGCACGACCCGTCGGGCGGTGGCGGAGGTGAAAACGGCGTGGAAGGCCGGGAACCGGCGCACGTATCGGCCGTGGATCCCGGAGCCGGGGATGTGGCTGCAGTTCGACTGGGGTGAGGGCCCGCGGATCGGCGGGCGCCGCACGCAGTTGTTCTGCGCGTGGTTGTCGTGGTCACGGTTCCGGGTGGTGCTGCCGGCGTGGGACCAGACCCTCGGCACGTTGGTCGCGTGTCTGGACGCGACTTTGCGTCGACTCGGTGGGGCACCGACGTATGTGCTGACCGACAACGCCAGGACGGTCACGATGGACCGGATCGCCGGGATCCCGGTGCGTCACCCGGAGATCGTCGCGGCCGGCCGGCACTACGGGTGCAAGGTCGAGACATGTCAGCCGTTCGACCCGGAGTCCAAGGGCGGCGCTGAGCACACGGTGAAGATCGCCAAGGCGGATCTGGTACCCACCACGGCGAATCTGCGCAGCGCGTACGACACGTTCGTGGACTTGGCCGACGCCTGCGCCGAGTGGTGTGATCGGGTCAACGCCCGCGTCCATCGCGAGACGGGCGCGGCGCCGGCCGACCGGCTGATCGTGGAACACCGCCATCTGCACGTGCTGCCGACCGAGCCGCACGCGGTGGCGTTGGGCGAGGAACGCCTCGTCGACGATGACCAGACAATCCGGTTCGGGTCGGTGCGCTACTCCACCCCACCTGGTCATGTCGGGTCGAAGGTGTGGTGCCGGGTCGTGGGCGAGGAATTGGTCATCGTCGGACGGGCCGCTACTGGTCTGGCCGAGCTCGCCCGGCACGGGTTGTCCACGCCGGGTAACCCGAGGATCGTCGACGCGCATTACCCGAACCATCCGGGCGGGAACCTACCCCGCCCGCCGCGTCCCCGGGCCCGGACCCAGGCCGAGGAAGCGTTCCTGAGCCTTGGTGAGGGCGCTCACCGGTGGCTGGTCGAGGCCGGCGCGTCCGGCGTGGTCCGGGTGCGGTCGAAGATGAACCGTGCGGTGGAGCTAGCCGCGGTCCTCGGCGCCGGGCAGGTCGAGCAGGCCCTCGGATTGGCCGCGATCGCCGGCCGGTTCGCCGACGACGACCTGGCCTCGATTTGCGACCACCTCGCCGGCGCCGGCGCGGCCACCGACGTGGTGCTACCCGACGAGGCGCACTCCGCGCAGCCCGGCACCAGCGGATGGAACCGGCTCGGCCAATGACCGCACCCAGCCACGACCCGACGGTCACCCTGCACCTTGATGAGGCCGAGGACCTGGCCCACCTCCTCGGCCAGGTCGAGGACTGGCTCCGACACACCGGCGGCGACACCTTCGACAACCTCACGGAGTTCTTCAACAGCCCCGGTCATGGCCGCCTGGCCGCCGCCGGTCTGGTCGAAACGCTGGGCAGCCACGCCGCAACCCTGCAACGACGACTCAAGGAGGCGACCCGATGACCAGACCGACCGCCCCACCCATCGGCGAGGAACTCGACCGGCTACTACGCCGGATGCGGCTGCCCTACCTCCGCAAAACCGCGCCGGACGTCCTCGCGACCGCCCGAGCCCAACGATGGGATCCCGCCGAGGTCCTGCGAGTCCTCATCAACGAGGAAGTCATCGGCCGTGACGCCGCGACCCGGCGGATGCGCCGCAAGACCGCCGCGTTCCCCACCGGGAAGACATTCTCGTCCTGGCGGCCAGACGAATCATCGATCACCGAAGCAACCCAGAACGCCCTCACCACCCTGGAATGGATCGGCCGGCACGAAAACCTCGCCGTCGCCGGGCCCTCCGGCACCGGCAAAAGCCACTTCGTCGAAGCGTTGGCCCACGCCGCGATCGAAGCCGACCTCCGCGTCGCCTGGTTCACCCTGGAAACCCTCACCACCACCATCGGCCGCGCCAAAGCCGACGCCACCATCGCCCGCACCGTCGCCCGGATCTGCCGCGCCGACCTCATCGTGGTCGACGACATCGGCATGCTGCCAGCTGGCCAGGACGCCGCCGAAGCGTTCTACCGGATCATCGACGCAGCATACGAACGACGCTCAATCGCGGTCACCAGCAACATCCACCCATCGGGCTTCGACACGATCATGCCCAAGACCCTCGCCACCGCGACCGTCGACCGGCTCCTACACCACGCCCACCTCGTCCTCACCAAGGGCGACAGCCACCGCCTCGCCGAGGCCCTCGCCGGGACCGGAGTGATGCCCCTGACCTAACCAACCCCACCGAAGACCAACCGACCACAACTGTCCGCCCACCCGGAAAAACCATGTCCGTGGAACCGGAGACCAAAAGTCCACCCACACGGAAAACCCGATGACCGTTGACA
>NZ_JBEZFI010000098.1:0-2702 GCF_040649295.1 Micromonospora sp. NPDC048999
CCGGCGACGACGCCGCCACGGTCACCGCCGGCCAGTTGCGGGACGTGGTGCAACGGCTGATCGCCGCCGGACAGTGGCAGCCCGGTGATCCGGACATGTGGATCGTCGCGGACGCCGGCTAACGCCTACGCGGGACCGCTGCTCGGCTCCGGCGCCCCGGCCGTCACCGCGACCACCCTGCCTCGCACGGCTTGTCTGGAAGGCCCGCGCGCACCTGCCGCTCGGCCCGTCCCGGATCGCTGCCGCCGCCGTCGTCCTGGTGCGGCCATGACCACCACCTCGAACCAGCGAGGACGGAACCGACCGTGAACATTGACGACCTCAGCGCGCTCTACGACGCCAACGAGACACTGCTGACCGCCCTTGCCATCCTGGCCGGGCTCGGCCTCCTGCTCGCCATCGCCAGACGGATACGCAGGATGCAAGAGCACCGGCTGACGCTGCTCGTCGCCAACATCCTGACCATCCTCGCGGCGGCGCTGGCAACGATGGTGTCCGCGTCGGGCATGTGGAAGTTCTTCACCGACGTTCTCGGCTCGTCGCCGCTGCGGATCGTGTTCTTCGCCTACATCGAGGTCGCGCTGTTCGCGAGCGCGCTGCTGGCCCGCGCCCGACTGCTGTGCGAGCCGGAGAAAGGCTCCACCGGGGTTGATGGCGTCGCGGTCTGGGTCCTCGCCGGCCTGACCGCAAGCCTGTCCGCCCTCGACGCCGACACCTTCCGCGAGGTATGCCTACGCCTGGTCGCACCGCTGGTCGCCGCATGGATGTGGGAACGCGCCCTGGCAGCCGAACGCAGCGCCCGGCTCGGCAGAACCGCAACCGGCATCCGCTGGGCCGTCACGCTAGAGCGGATCTTCGTCTGGCTGCGGCTGGCCGAAGCCAAAGGCCGCGACGTTTCCGAAGTCGACCGCGCGCGTCGGCGTGCCCGGCTCGGCCGCGCCCGCCTGAACCTTCACCTGTTGCAGAACAAGGAGAAGACAGCCGCCTGGCGGCTACGCCATGCCCACAACCGGGTGATCCGGCAGGCGATGCAAGCCTCCGAGCACATCGGCCTAGCCGACCTCCCTGAGGCCACCAACGAACGCGAAGCCATCCAGATGTATATGGCCGCCCTCTACGGGTTTGTCGACGCCACCTCACCGGACGCCGTAGCGCACCTCAACGCCTGGCGAATGAGCGCCACCACCCAAGATCCGGACGCCACGGTCCTCGAAGGGCTGCACAACGACGCTGGTGATGGTGCCAATCCGGAGCGGATCGTGACAACTCCCGGTGGTGCCAGCTCGCTGATCGAGTACGTGCCCCGCCACCCCAACGGGCACAGCAACGAGGTCAAGATCAGCAGGCCGGGTGCCGTCGCGACACCACCCAACGGCGGTCTTGGCGAGGACAAATCAGGCCTCGACGAGCGCGGACTCGCCCGCACCGAGCCGCCGCTGAGCAAGCCAGCCCACGGAAAAAGCCAGCCAACAGCACCACCATTGGGGCGGAGCCGGCACGATGTGGCGCCACCCGATGACCAAGACGGCGGCGACGTCGAGGAAGTGCTGAACCGGGTCGGTGCCGGTGGTATTGGTGGCGACGGCGAAGCTGCGGCGGGCATTGGTACGGAGGAGGATGCCGACCACTCTGCCGTCGAGGTCATGCGCCGGTTCTGGGATGACGAGACCGCCAAAGGCCGCATCCCCACCGGGGCCGAACTCTCCCGTGCCGCAGGCGTGCCGCCGAGCACCGGGCTCGGGCGACGCAAGCGCCGCGAATGGGTGGCCAGCCTTCCCGAAAACCCAAAGACCGCCGCTGGGACGAGCCGGTGACCGCGGTGCAATGACGCGTCCGTGTGAGCCGTGCTCGATCACGCATCGGCCGGAGGAAGCAGGAGTCACCCGCGGGGGACGTCCCACAACTTGACCGTTCCGTCCCAACTGTCGGCGGCGATGGTCGCGCCGTCCGGGCTGAAGATGGCCTTGTTGATTGTGCTCGTATGGCCGGTGAGGGTTGCGACCCGGCTCGCGGTGATCGCCGACCAGATCTCCACGGAGTTTTTGGCGGTGTACAGGGCGAGCAGGCGGCCGTCGGGGCTGAAGGCGGCAGGCCCGCCATCAACGGGTCCGATCAGGCGGCCCGACGGCAGGTCCCACAACAGCGGCAGATCGGGGCTGCTGCTCGTGGTGAGCACCGCGCGGCCGTCGGGGCTGACCAAGACGCTGCGGACCGCTTCGGTGTGACCGGTCAGCGTCGCCACGCAGGTGCCCGTTGAGGTGTCCCAGCAGCACGCGGTTTTGTCGTCGCTTCCCGTGACGAGTAGCTTGCCGTCCGGGCTGAAGGCGAGCTCGTTTATTACCTCGGCATGTCCGGCGAGCTTGCTGATCAGCTGCCCGTTGTCCGTCCGCCACAGGTATGCGACGTTCCCGCTGGACGTTGCGACCAGGGCGCCAGCGGGCGAAAAGTCGAGGTTGCTTACGCCGGAATGATGGTCGGGTAGGAAGAACAGCGTCTCGCCGCTCTTCGGGTCGCGTATGCGTACCCGCTGGTCGCCGGTACTTGCTGTTGCCAGGAAGCGGCCGTCAGGCGAGAAGTCCGCCCACCGTACGCCTCCCGCGTGCCCGGCTAGCTTGATCTTTAACCGGTTCGGCGTGGCCTCGGGTTATTCGAAGTCTTCGTTTTCTTCGTGCCACCTTTCGGTTTTGTGCTGGTGGCGGCGG
>NZ_JBEZFI010000099.1:0-2451 GCF_040649295.1 Micromonospora sp. NPDC048999
AACGACCGACCGCGTAAGATCCACGATTGGAAGAAGCCCTCCGAGATATTCACCGAACTCGTCGAGGCGAATGCTTCCACCGGCTGAACTCGCCCGACTCTTGCCTGCCGGGAAGGGGAGATGGGTGCTCCAAGGGTTCCGCGGGGTCCGCCTGGATGGCCGCGGGGCCGTTCGTTGGCACGGCGCGTAGCGGCGTGGCGCCGATCCCCGGAAGCCCTGCGCGCCGTGACCCGTCAGGGCTATTGCGTAGTCGAGCGGTGGGGTGTTGACCAGGGAATCTGATGCGTGACCGGCCTCTATACAGGCGTGGGAAGCGGGTGGGGCCGCATCGGTGATCATGGAGTTGCGACGCTTCACGACACCGAGGAAGACCCCACCCGCCGATGGCATCGTCTCTCATCCCTTTACCGGCCGTAACAGCACCTACCTCCACGACCTCGACCGCGCCGGTCACCGATGGTGAACACGGCGGGCTGATTCACGCCCTCACCGCGGTGCCCGATCCTCGTGACCCGCGCGGCGTGCGCTATCCGCTGAGCGCGCTGCTGGCCGTGGCGGTCTGCGCAGTCCTCGCTGGGGCATCGTCCTTCGCCGCGATCAGGATTGGCTGCATGACCTCGACGAACGCGGCCAGGTCCGGCTCGAGTTCAACCGGGGCGTGCCGGTCGGCAGCACCGTCTGGCGGCTACTGACCCTGCCCCTGCCGAAAACCTCATCCGCCCTGGTCGGAGCCGGTGCGTGGCTGGACGGGATCTCCGCCCCGATTGCTCGCGCTGAGCGCTCGCGCAGCCGCTGATCGCCACAGCATGATGGTCCGCCGTGCTGCTGCGACTCGCGTACTTGGGCGTGACAAGCGCGTTCGCCATGCTGCGCCTGCTGCGGATGAGCGACCGGGACAAGGACGTGAAAATCCTGGCGCTGCGCCATCAGATCACAGTCCTGCAGCGGCAACTGGGCAAGCAGAGGTTACGGTTTCACCCGAGCGATCCGGCGTTCCTGGCAGCGCTGCTGCACCGACTCCCGCGGGACCTGCTGCGTCGATTGCGGCTACCGGTACGCCCGGACACAGTCCCGTGCTGGCACCGCGACCTACTCGCACGCCGCCACGCGCCCCGGTCCCGGCCCAAGCGCCCAGGCCGGCCGCGGACCGCGCACTCGATCCGCGCCCTGGTCCTGCGCCTCGCGCAGGAGAAACCCAGCTGCGGATATTGCCGACTTCACGGCGAACTGCTCGCGCTCGGCATTCAGGCGGCCGCATCCACCGCATGGGAGATCCTGCAGGAAGCCGGGATAGACCCGGCACCCGAACGCACCGGCGGCACGTGGGCCGACTTCCCGCGCCCCCAGGCCGACGCCCTGCTGGCATGCGACTTCTTCGAGAGCCTCACCCTGACCGGAGCACCAATGTACGTGCTCGCGGTCATCAAGCACACCAACCGACGCGTCCGGGCCGCCAGCACCACCCAGCCCAGCTACTGGAGTTGTTCCACATTGGACAACCGCATCCATTAATCCGCATATAATGTATGTAGTTAACGGCGACGCTGACGGCAACCCGAGCGCACGTGGGCACCCTTCGACGCACTCTGCAGTGGTCACAAGACGGAGTGCAGCCACGCCAACGCCCTCTAGTCGCGATCGAAATCGCGACTAGAGGAGGGCTCATCCCTGCCGACTAGCCGATTGCCCACCCTTATCCCGGAGAGATTTCGC
Organism: Micromonospora sp. NPDC048999; assembly: GCF_040649295.1. Taxonomy (NCBI): domain Bacteria; kingdom Bacillati; phylum Actinomycetota; class Actinomycetes; order Micromonosporales; family Micromonosporaceae; genus Micromonospora; species Micromonospora sp. NPDC048999. The sequence continues at coordinate 1,714 of NZ_JBEZFI010000099.1, forward strand.
AATATGAAAATCCTCCGGAAGTGCGCTTACGCGGCAAGGTGTTCGTGTATCATCCAAGACCACCACTCGAACGCGATTGCCCAGTTCGAGTGGTTCACTCAATCCTTTCCAGTGCAGTGTTTTCGTATTATCCATAGAAGCTTTCATTCCATCCCCAACATCAAGCACATATCCCCAGGGACGAATTGCAATCACTTCGGCGTCGAGCTCTTCATGGTCAACCGGCATTAGAGTATCCTACCCCCTTCGCGGCAACCACGTGCGCCTCAACGTCAGTTCAGCGAACCTGCCTAACCTGTCTACAGGAATCGCGAACTCTATTCGTGGCTTACCGCCGGGACCCTTCCAGTCACATCGGTGTGCCGTGTCAGCAAATTCTTTTAAGAACGACGGATGCATATCGTAGCGAACCATACCGTCCGCGTAGCTACCTACTCCGCGATATTCGGCAGCGACGCTCTCTTCTCCAAAATATGCCATGCCGTCATCGTCGGCGGTTTTCTGGTGGTTTTTTGGGTTCGGTCCGTTCTTGGTCTCGTAATCAACATCGACTTTCTTAGGAGTCCGATAGATTGGGCACGACTGACCAAACAATTCGTCGCCGTCGTTATTGTGAACGAGGACGGGCCGGTCACCGGCGATCACATAGTACGTGTGGATGTCGTCGACGGTGAGGTCGCGCATCACCTTCGAGCCGGTGAACGTGCGGACCGCGGTGACGTATCGGATCTGCCCGTC
>NZ_JBEZFI010000100.1:0-2208 GCF_040649295.1 Micromonospora sp. NPDC048999
CAAGGTCGTTCCTTAGGGTTTCTGTGTCTGGATGGTGTTCCGGGCCGCCGGGCTGGCTGGGTGTGGCTCAAGGTCGTTTGCCGTTAGGTGGCTATGGACGAGCGGCCGCCCAGCCAGTCCAGGGCGCCTTGACCGCTGATTGAGATCTGCGAGTCGTCGCTTGCTAAGGAACTGCCGGCGAGGTCGTCCGTGGTGACCTGGATCCGGAGTACTTCGGGGAGGACGGCTTGGCGCAGGTATGGGTAGGCGTCGACGCGGGCAAGCAGGCTCACCACGCTGCGGCGGTGGACGTGTCCGGGCAGGTGCTGTGGTCGACGCGGGTGGCCAACGATCAGCAGGCGATCGCGGACCTGGTCGGCCGGGTCGACGGCGATGACGAGGTGGTGTGGGCGGTCGACCTGGTCGGCTGTGAGACCGCGCTGCTGCGGGCCATGTTGGCGTTGGCCGGGCAGCCGACGGTGTACATCCCAGGCCGCACGGTCAAGACGATGGCTGCCGGGTTCGCCGGCGAGGCCAAGACCGACGCGCGTGACGCGGTGGTCATCGCCAACACGGCCCGGATGCGGCATGACTTTCTGCCGGTCGAGACACCGACGGAGCTGATCGCCAAGCTGGCGCTGCTGGTCGCGCACCGCGCCGACCTGGTCGAAGACTGGGTCCGCACCGTCAACCGGCTGCGCCGCCTCATGCTCGGAATCTCCCCGGTGTTGGAACGGGCGCTGACGTTCACCAACGTCGCGACGCTGATTCTGATCAGCGCTTATCAGACGCCCGAGCAGATCCGCGCCGCCGGACGCGACCAGCTCATCGCTCATCTGCGCCGGCACCGGGCGGTGAACGCCGCCAAGGTCGCCGATCAGGCGTTGGCCGCCGCGGCTGAGCAGGATCTCACCCTGCCGGGACAGGACACCGCTGCTTCGCTCGCCGGTGAGCTGGCCAGCCACCTGCTGCAACTGCACCGACGGATGCGGGACACCGACAAGGCGATCGAGGCCGCCTTCAGCAGCCACCCGCAGGCCGACATCATCCGCAGCCTCCCCGGCATGGGAGCACTGGCGGCGGCGGAGTTCATCGTCGCGGTCGGGGATCTGTCGACCTTCGCCAGCCCGGATCACCTCGCCGCCTACGCGGGTCTGGCGCCGGTGGCCCGTGACTCTGGCAAGCGCGTCGCCAACCTACGCCGGCCGCAGCGCTACAACCGGCGGCTACGCCACGTGTTCTACATGTCCTCGCTCAGCACCCTGCGGATGCACGGCCCGAACCGGGACTACTACCAGCGCAAACGCGGTGAGGGACGCAAGCACCAACAGGCATTGATCGCCCTCGCCCGCCGCCGCGTCGACGTCCTCTGGGCACTGCTCCGCGACAACCGCTGCTTCCAACTCCAACCACCAGCCCCAACACCCGGCTGAGAAGTCGGAGATGATCGACGGCATGGACTTCGAGGAGTTCGACCAGCACGTTCAACCACTCCGCGCCCGGGCGGCCAGGTCTGGCTTCGAGGAAATCGAAGACTCCAAGGTGATCGAAGGGCTAACCGCGTCGGCGGAGGACATCACCGAGGCGGAGCGAGCGCTGGGCGCGACCCTGCCCGAGCAGTACAAGGCATTCATGATGCGCTACGGCGGCGGGCAGTTCGGATTCCTCGACCTGCTGCCCATACCCACAGCAGCGTCCGCGCACCACGTCGACGACGTCGACGACGTCGTCTCCGTCAGCCAGGCCGAATTCCCGGACGGGTCCTTCGTCGCGGTGGCACCCGTCGGCACAGGCGACTACTGGTGCTTCCCCGTCCTCGACGGTGAATGCAGCGACGAGGTGTGGTTCCACTACCACGACGCCGACGACCCAACGCTGGAGGCACCAGACTTCCTGGATTTCGTAGCACGGCGCGGTACTCAACCCTGACCCAGACAAGCACGGTCGACGCCACCAACCCTGCCCTTCCCGAAGAAGCGGGGCGCTGCCCCGCACCCCGACCCTCCCTCAGAGACCGCAACGGGTCTCCTCGCCCGGGCACCACAAGGGCTGCCCGAGAACCCCGGCCAAGTCAAGGCCAAGCCGCTACGCGGTCGCCTTCGGCGAGCCTTGACCCGACCGAGAACCCCGGGCAGGAACACGCCAGCCCGACCGAGGAGACCCTGCCCAACGCACGGCCTGCTTGACAACCGCCATTGAGACTCGTCCGGTAGGGCGCTCCACCTTGTC
>NZ_JBEZFI010000101.1:0-1684 GCF_040649295.1 Micromonospora sp. NPDC048999
AAGTCCTTCGGGGGTTGACGGCCGGCGATCTGGGTGCAGTCACCCGGTGATGGGAATGACGAGGACGTCGCAGACGAAGTCGAGGGCTTCTTCGGTAGTGCCGCTGAACCAGTACTGGTCTTCGTAGCTGTTGTTGCTGGCCCTGTAGACGGCAAGGCCCCAGCGGTGCGCGGATCCGCTGTAGCGCAGTCGCATCAACGGCAGTTGCTGTCCGTCGGTCAACTCGCCGGTGACGTAGGCGAACTGGCCGTGGTAGCGCACGTGCACCGCGGCCAGTTGCGGCCACCTCTCCTTGGCCCGGGCCCGCAGCCGCTGTGGCAGGGACGTCTTGGTGGAGGCAGGTATGACCGGCATGGGTTCACATCCTGCCGGTCCGGCGTGTCCTGCCGGCTTGCGGCACGCCTGTCCGGCATCCTCGGTCGACCCTCGACAAGATCACCTTCGTTGGAAGCTGGCCGGTGTCTGCCCCTCACGCACGCCTGATCACCCTGACCGCCGCCGAACGACGGCGGCTCACTCTTCTGGCCTACTCCCACACCGCCGGCTACCAGCAGGTCATCCGGGCCCGGATCGTCTGCGATGCGGCCCGCGGCGACTCCAACGCCGCGATCGCCCGCCGGCACGACATCACCGTCGACACCGTGCGCCGCTGGCGGGGCCGGTTCGCCGACGAAGGCCTCGCTGGCCTCGCCGACCGGCCCCGGCCCGGACGGCCGACCCGGTTCACCCCGGTCCAAGTCGCCGAAGTCAAAGCCCTGGCCTGCCAACTCCCAGCCGAGACCGGCGCCCCGCTGTCGAAGTGGAGGTGCCCGGACCTGGCCGCTGAAGTCGTCGACCGGGGCATCACCGCGTCGATCTCGGCGTCGACCGTCCGGCGGATCCTCGCCCGTGACACGCTAAAACCCTGGCAGCACCAGTCCTGGATCTTCATCCGTGACCCGGACTTCGCCGCCAAAGCCAGCCGGGTGCTCGACCTCTACGCCCGCACCTACCAGGGCATCCCGCTCGGCCCGGACGAGTACGTCATCTCCAGCGACGAGAAGACCAGCATCCAAGCCCGCTGCCGCTGCCACCCCACCCTGCCACCCGGCCCCGCCCGCACCATGCGGGTCAACCACGAATACCAGCGCCAAGGCGCCCTCGCCTACCTGGCCGCCTACGACGTCCACCAGGCCCAAGTGTTCTCTCACCGCTCTGCGAAGACCGGCATCCTCCCGTTCATGACCTTGGCCGAACAGGTCATGACCCGCGAGCCCTACGCGTCGGCGAAACGGGTGTTCTGGGTGGTCGACAACGGCTCCTCACACCGCGGTCAGGCCGCGGTCGACCGTCTCACGGCACGGTTCCCGAACGCGGTCATGGTCCACACCCCAATCCACGCCTCCTGGACGAACCAGATCGAGATCTACTTCTCGATCATCCAACGCAAAGTCCTCACACCCAACGACTTCACCAGCCTTGACCAGGTCGAAGACCGGCTCACCGCCTTCGAGCAGCGCTACAACGCGACCGCCCGGCCGTTCAGATGGAAGTTCACCCCGGCCGACCTCGAGGACCTCATAGCCCGGATCGAGCGACACGAACAGAAAGAGCTCAACCTCCAGCAACCCGCCGGCTGCGACCACCAGCCTGCCGCACACGCCCTGGCCGCATAACCCCCGAAGGATTTACGAACTTAAGCACT
>NZ_JBEZFI010000102.1:0-1590 GCF_040649295.1 Micromonospora sp. NPDC048999
CCGAAGAAGCCCTCGACTTCGTCTGCGACGTCCTCGTCATTCCCATCACCGGGTGACTGCACCCAGATCGCCGGCCGTCAACCCCCGAAGGACTTGCGGACCGGACCACTAGTCTGAGGCATGCTCGAAGCCGGCAGCCGGACGCGCACCCAACCACCCCCACCTGCCATCGTCTTCGAGGCGCTCACCGAGCCCGACCGCGACCCGGCGCGTCCCTGGCTGCAGCTGCTGGACGACGAACGATCGCCGCAGGTCCTGCGCTCCGAGCACCCGCACCTGGTCATCTGGTCATCGCTGTGGCCCAAGCGGCCGGATGCACAGGTGCGTTTCGACCTGGAGTCCGATGGCGGAGAAGGCACGCAGCTGCGCTGGACGCTGCTGGTCACCGAGCCCTTACCCGACCCGTCGCTCCTGGGACATCTGCGCAAGCGCCTCAACGAGCTGATCAACGCGAACCTGCGCTACACCTTCGGGCAGTAGCCAGACAGAGGTTTCGTGGGCAAGGCCGCTGGCGGACCACGATGACAAGTGCTCAGTGTGGATGATGTCGGCGTACGAGTTGCAGTGCAGGGCCGCGTACGCCACCGAGTACACAGCGGCCATCGACATCCGCAAGCCCAGCGACGGCCTGATGGTCGAGCCGCTGCCCGCACACAGAAATCATCGACTACACACAGTGACGTTCGACGAGCCCCGATGGTGTCCGGATCTGCCGAGATGAGTGCGTTCGCCAGGATCTTGCGGACTGTCGTCGCTGCCCGCAGTGTGGGATCTCTCCGAGCCGAGTACCGTTCTGGCCGTTCTTGACTGAAGGCGAGTTGGGCGTGGGTACTGATATCGCTGGTGGAGTAGAGAGCCGCCCGGACGGGCCGGGTTCGCCGTGGCTGCTGGCCGATATCAGTCTGGACGTCCTACCTCGCCACTACGATGCCTTCGGGCTGCTGTTCGGTGTTCGAAACTACGCCGGGTTCGGACCCGTTGCGCCTGGCCGCGGCCTACCTAACGACGCCAGCCCGGAGCTGCTTGGTCTCCAGCTCGCAGACAGCGAACACGGCCACACTTGGGTGTCATGGACGGAGCTGGCTCATATCGATTGGAGCGCGCAGGCGCCCCGCGTTGACGACCGGATCCACGAGTACAGGCTGACAAGCGAAGGGCCGCGCTTCGTCGGCAAGGCCGGCCACCATGGGCACGCCTGGCGCACAGTGGCCGGCGAGCATGCCGACTCCAAGGGCAGCAGCTACCCGGAGGGAACTGAATGGCGTGCCGGCGATCGGATGTGGCGGGCGGAGCGCCTCACCCATGGTGACGTGTTGCGCGCCGACCCGGAGTTGCGCGCGCTGCTAAACACCATGCGCGATCTCGCTGAGCGGCATGGCGGCGACAACGTACGGCTGGTTGTTTGGTTTGACAGCTAGCAACTGTCGGCCAGGATCCCTCTAGTTGAGCATCCGCATCTGCCGCTGAGCGCTCGGCTGTCGGGCGACCGTGGTCACCGCGTATCGGGCGACTTCCAATCGCATCGTTACGATCATGGTCGACCCGGGGAGTGATTGAACACGTTGGTACGCACGCTGCAATGCCGCCGGA
>NZ_JBEZFI010000103.1:0-1569 GCF_040649295.1 Micromonospora sp. NPDC048999
GCCGCAATCCTGCACCACGCACGGCTAACGGCGTAACCGCCGCTGCCGGGTGACCCCACACCAGCTCACCCGGCAGCGGTACGCGGTCAACGACGCAACCGAACGACCCAGCCACGCCGCCCAAAGCAACGCCCTCAACTCGGCACGTCCGGATGCAGGCACCGGCGATCGGTTACCTTCCGTGACGAGCGCTACGCGGCAGTTGAGTGCATCTGCAACGAAGGGCAGGGAAAGCTGATAATGCAGGTGATGGGTACTCGCCGTGAAGTGAGGACTGCCGGTTGATGACGAGCGCTGACGAGCTGTTCGCGGCACGTCTCGCCTTCCCGTTGGGCGACCGGGTGCGAGGCACCGTGAGTGCCGTCCCGATGGGCGTGGGACGGGCAGGGGTTCTGGTAGACCTTGGTCAGCCGCCGCAGGGGTGGGTCGACGTCCTTCACCTGCCGGACGACCCGACCGACTGGCCCGCGGTCGGCAAGGCTGGGCTCTTTGAGGTGTTGCAACACCGGCCCGGCCAGGTGCGGCTGTTTCCGTTGGACGCCGGGATGCGCAGTCGGCGGACCCGCTTCTCGCACTGGTCGGGTGAGGAATGGGCCGCGATCACCCGACGGTACCCCGAGGGCGAAGTTGTCGTGGGAACCGTCACCAACGTTTTCCCAGGCAACCGCGAGTACACAGTCGCGTTCGACGACTGCTGGTCGGCGGTCGAGTATGAGGACAATGCGCCCTCGGTCGGCTGGACCGGCCCGTTCCGCGTGACCCGCCTGCTGGAGTGGACCCACCGAATCTTGCTAACGCCGGCGACGTAGCGACCGACCAGATGGATGGGCCAAAACCACGTCAATCGGGCCGAACGCCTCGTGTTCCGACGGACCGGCTGACTCACTCAACTCGACAGATCCGGTAGTTGACGACGGCGACCTATGAACGTGTCTGTAGCGGAACGTAGCCGCCAGAGACCAGATCGGACCGCCGAACCCTCCCGTCGCCGCATGTGACCCGGCTGCGCCACGTCCGACTGTCGAGCAGCACACTCCCGCGCCTGGACTGGGTAGCCGGCTCGGCTGTCACCGTCAGGCCGACCCTGCCCCTGTCGATCAGCGTCATGGTCGCTCCGCCCGCCTTATGATCAGCTCGCCCCCCGTTTACCCCCCGAAAACCCCTGCCCAAGAGCGACAATCAGTGACAACCAGCGATCACTTCAAGAGGCCGTTTTTGCAGGTCGTTGCCCATTATCGACAACCGATGACAAGTGCGATACCGTCACGGTCGGTAACAAGGGGTCGTCGGTTCAAATCCGGCCGTCCCGACAGCATGAAATAGCAGGTCAGGAGGCTGGTCCGAAATATCGGGCCGGCCTTTCTGGCTTCCCGGGGACCACTCGGGTCAAGTGCGCCATCCGGCAGCGCTCCTTGACCGTTGGTCAAGTCTCAAGCCTCCAGCCGGGGTGCCTGCCGAATCGTTCGCTCCCTGCATCAAGGCGGCCCTTGACGGGCCGCACGCGCCGCCGCCTGGGCGCGCGCCGGCCGCTGCCGCTGTCGCTCTGCGGCCGTCACGCCTGATGCCCGG
>NZ_JBEZFI010000104.1:0-1566 GCF_040649295.1 Micromonospora sp. NPDC048999
CGGCCGGTGGCCCGTACCCAGGTGTCGGCGGGCAGGTCGGGCACGTCGCCGCTGAGCCCGATCTTGATGGGGATTCCGTCGGCGGCGCAGCAGGTGAGGATGATTCGGGCGAGCATGGGTTGGCCGTCTGGTCCCGGCGCGATGAAGCCGGTCAACTGGATCTGCCGGTCACGCAGCGTCCGGCCCTCGTCGTAGACGGCGCGGTAGCCGTAGTCGAAGAGAGTGAGCTTGACCGGGTCGCCGGGCGGCAGGGGCGGGTAGGCGATGTCCTGATTGCTGGTGAGGGCGGAGCCGGTGCGGGTGGCGGTATCCGCGCCCAACGCGGCCGGGGTGATGAACAACAACGCGAGCGTGGGCAACAACAGCAACCAACCCACCGCCGGCCCCGCATGATGATGCCCGTGCCCGTGCCCGTGCCCGTCATCGTCCGGCCCCTCGCCCGCCCGACGCCGATCACGAAACTCATACACCAAAGCCATCACCGCAGCCACCACCAGCAGAACCCCACCGATGATGAGCAACGGCCGCAACCCCTCCTTCACATAACGCAGAAACACATCCGTCAACGTCGCCCGCAACACCGCACCACCGAGGAACAACATCACCACAGCCTGAGCAGCCCGGTTCACCAGATCACCATCCCGACAACAGCCGCAACGAACACGGCAAGAACCAACGTCACCGGCGCGAACCGAACAGCGAACCCCCGCCCGAACATCCCAGCCTGCATCGCCACCAACTTCAGATCCACCATCGGACCCACCACCAGAAACGCCAACCGAGAAGTCAAAGAAAACTGCGACAACGACGCCGCCACGAACGCATCCGCCTCCGAACAGATCGACAACAACACCGCCAACACCGACAACGCCAACACCGACAACACCGGCCGAGCCGCCAAATCACGCAACACCTGCTGAGGCACCACCACATTGATCGTCGCCGCAGCCATCGCACCCACCACCAAGAACCCACCAGCATGAATCACGTCATGACGACACGCATCCCAGAACGCCTCCCACCGAGACACCCCATCCAGACGCGCCCGACGCGGCAAACGAATCCACTCCGCACGCCCCAACCGCAACCACAACCAACCCACCACCACCGCCACCACCAGACTCGCCCCACCCCGAGCCACCACCATCTCCGGATGACCCGGAAACGCCACCGCCGTCGCCGTCAACACAATCGGATTGATCGCCGGAGCCGCCAACAAAAACGCCAACGCCGCAGCAGGACTCACCCCACGCCGAATCAACGACCCCGCAATCGGCACCGAACCACACTCACACCCCGGCAACACCACCCCCGCCACACCCGCCACCGGAACCGCCAACACCGGATGCGACGGCAACGCCCGAGCCCAGAACGACCGCGGCACAAACACCGCAATCACCGCCGACAACACCACCCCGAACACCAAAAACGGCACCGCCTGCACCATCACCGACACAAACACCGTCAACCACGTCTGCAACCGCGCATCAGCCACCCACACACCCACCTGCCGATGCAAAACACCGACCAAAATGAGCACCACACACAACACCTCAACCGAACCGA
>NZ_JBEZFI010000105.1:0-1515 GCF_040649295.1 Micromonospora sp. NPDC048999
CGAAAGACATCCCAGGAGCTTGAATGTCAAGCAGCAGCCTCGTTGAGGTGATGCGACCAGGCGGTCGCCTCGTGGTAGGGCGTGCCGGTTTTGAGGCATCCGTGCAGGATGCCGACGAGGCGGTTGGCGAGCTGGCGCAGCGCGGCGTTGTAGCTGGCGCCGCGGGCGCGTTGCCGGTCGTAGTAGGCGCGGGCGCCCGGCGAGGCCTTCAGCGAGGAGAACGCCTGGGTCATGAGGGCGTCGATGAGTCGGTCGTTGTGCACGAACCGGGCGGCAACCGTGCGTTTCTTGCCGGATGCGCGGGTGATCGGGCTGGTCGCGGCGTAGTTCTTGCGGGCCTTGGCCGAGGCGTAGCGGTCGTGGTCGTCACCGAACTCGGCGAGCACCCGGGCGCCGAGGACGGCACCCAGTCCGGGCTGAGACAGGATGATCTCAGCGTCCGGGTGCTGGCCAAAATGGGCCTCCACCTGCCCTTGCAGGGCCTTGACCTGCTCGTTGAGGGTGACCAGCAGCGCGACCAGGGCCCGCACCGACGTGGCGTAGGCGGCGGTGACTACCGCCGGCTGGCCGAGGTACTCGGCGCGCAGCACGGCCTGGATCGCCGCGGCCTTGGCCGGGATGTCGCGGCGGCGGGCCCGTTTGAGGGCCGCGCTGATCTGCGCCAGGCTCAGCTTCGCGGCGGCGGCCGGGTCCGGGGCCTTCGCGAGGAGCTCCAGGGTGTCGGCGGCGTCGAGGTCCTCGAACGCGGCCAACGCGGCGGGGAAGTACTCCCGCAGCGCGTGCCGCAGCCGCTGCACGGCGCGGGTCCGTTCCCAGATCAGCGTCTTGTGCATCCGGGTGACGACCTTGACCGCCTCGGCCTCGGCGGTGTCGCCGGCGACCGGGCGCAGCTGGTGCGAGTCGGTGCGCACCATGTCGGCCAGCATGTGCGCGTCGGCCGCGTCGCTCTTGGCCCCGGACAGTGCCAGGCGTTCCCGGTAGCGGGACGCCTGCAACGGGTTGACCGCGTACACCGTGTACCCGGCAGCGACCAGCGCCTGCACCCACGGACCCCGGTCGGTCTCGATACCGATCTTCACCCGTCCGGCGACGTCCTCGGTGCCGTCGACGTCGTCGCCGAGCCACTGGCCGATCATCGCGTGCAGCCGCGTGATACCCACGACGCCCTCGGGCAGCCGGGCCCTGGCCAACCGGCGGCCGCAAGCGTCCATCACCTCAACGTCGTGGTGGTCCTCCGCCCAGTCATCTCCCACAAACAGCAACGCGTCTCCCACCTGTCGAACCGATCACCACCGGTAGCCAGGAGGAGAACCATCAGCGACCTAATGAAGCAGTGCTCACGCCGCAACCGGGCGGGCACGACATCCCATCAGCGATCAACTCTCCACACCGACCAGCCGGGGCACGATCTTTCGTCAGGACTCGACGTCCAGGAACCCGGAGTGCTCACCGGTTGGCGGCTACCTACCCACCAGGAGTTTGCCGGATGGCTCACTCCCAGAACTCATTAGGAAC
>NZ_JBEZFI010000106.1:0-1449 GCF_040649295.1 Micromonospora sp. NPDC048999
GAGCAATAGTCAAGAGTTGTGGATGAGAAATCTTGATTAGGCAGCCGTGGCCGTGCTCGTGACGGGCTCGGCGGTGGGTCGTTCGACGAGTTTGCCGCGTTCGAAGCGGGCGCCGGCGCGGACCAGGGCGACGAGGTGGGGTGCGTTGACGGCCCGCCACCGCTGCTGGGCGGCCTCGATGAGCTTGAACGCCATGGCGAGGCCGGCGGCCTTGGATCCGGGGCCTTTGGTGACCTTGGTGCGGTGCCGGACAGTGGCGAAGGTCGACTCGATCGGGTTTGTGGTGCGTAGGTGCACCCAGTGCTCGGCGGGGAAGTCGTAGAAGGCCAGCAGCTCGTCGAGGTCGTCGACGACCTTGGCGACGGCTTTGCCGAACTTCGCGGCGTAGGCGAGCTTGAACGCGGCCACGGCGCGGCGGGCGTGGTCACGGTCCTCGGCGTTCCAGATCTCGGCCAGGGCCTTCTTCGCACCGGGATGGGCGGATTTCGGCAGTGCGGCGAGGACGTTGGCGATCTTGTGGAACCAGCAGCGCTGCTCCCGGGTGTCGGGGAACACCTCGCGTAGCGCGTTCCAGAACCCGAGCGCGCCGTCGCCGACGGCCAGGATCGGGGCGCGCATGCCGCGCCGCTTGCAGTCGCGGAGCAGGTCGGCCCACGACCCGGCCGACTCGCGGTAGCCCTCGGCGAGGGCGACGAGCTCCTTGCGGCCGTCGACGCGCACCCCGACCACGACGAGCAGGCACAGTTTCGCCTCGTCCAGGCGCACGTTCAGGTGCACGCCGTCGGCCCACACGTACACGTAGTCGACCGCCGATAGGTCCCGGTCGGCGAACGCGCGGGCTTCGTCCTGCCACTGGACGGTCAGCCTCGTGATCGTGGCCGCGGACAGCCCGGAGCTGGTGCCGAGGAACTGCTCCAGGGCCGGCACGAAGTCCTGCGAGGACAGCCCGTGCAGGTACAGCAGTGGCAACACCTCGCTGATCCGCGGGGACTTACGGCACCACGCGGGCAGGATCGCCGAGGCGAACCGCCGCCGCTCACCCGTCTCGTCGACGCGCTTGTCGTTGACCCGCGGCGCGGCCACCTCGACCGCACCAGCCGAGGTGAGCACCTGCCGAGGCCTCGCGTGACCGTTACGCACCACCAGCCTGCGACCCTGCTCATCCACCTGGTCGACGTGCGCGGCGATGTACGCGGCGACCTCGGCTTCGAGGGCCGCGGCCAACATCCGACGCGCACCGTCACGCACGATCTCGTCGATCAACGACCCACCGGGCACGGCCGGCTGCGGCACCGCCGATGGCGTGGGCTCTTCCGGGTTGACTACGGTAAGCACGGGCGTACCTTCCCGACCCGCGTTGGCGCGCGGGCTCTACTCGATTCCTCGGATTCGGACTCGCCGGGAGGGTACGCCCCCACGGCGCTCATCCACAGGTTTCGAGCATTGCTC
>NZ_JBEZFI010000107.1:0-1446 GCF_040649295.1 Micromonospora sp. NPDC048999
TGATCTTCTTCCCTAGACAAGAGGAATGATCGATCAAGGGCTGTTCCCATGATCAGCCGGGGTTGATGTCACCGCCCCGCAGGTTAAAGACCAAGGTAGGGATCCACGACCACGTCACGTGGGCATGGCTCGCGTGGACTGTCGTACACGATCCGTAGCCGGCGACCTCGCCGCACCGATCCGATCAGCGAAGCCGGAGTCGTGCCGGAAGCTCGCGACTGGAGCCAGGGACGGCTGTCCACGTGCACGACATCGGTGAGCGGCAGGAGCTCATCAACTCGACGTGACTGTGTAGCGGCGATCTTGGCGAGCGCGCGCCGGGTTTCGACCGATGCGTTGAGCTCCGCGCGCTGCTTCTCATCCAGCCCGATGAGTGAGAGATGATCACGCTCGCCAGGCGTGAGTCGCGTGAGGTCGAGCCCGGACCCGGGCAGCATGGCCACGCCACCGAGGCGGCCCCGGTGCGCGGTCACCGGCAGACCGGCGTCACGGAGCCAGTTCAGGTCCCGGGTGATGGTTCGAAGGGAAACCCCGAGCGCCGAGGCAAGTTCCTGTGTGGTCGCGCCATCCCTCGATTCGAGAAGCAGCATCAGGGCGAAGAAACGGTCCGGGGTCACACACCAAGTTTCTCAAGAAATTGCGACATGATGCGGCGCATATTCCGGCCAGGCTGGTGGATGCGTACCTGCCACCTGTGAGAAGGAACAACCATGACCACATCCGTCGTGTCCATCGTCTATGTGAACGACGCTCCCGCCGCAGCTCGTTTCTACGGCGACCTCCTCGGCATGAGCCCTTCGTTCGAGACTTCGGGATACATCACCTTCGACCTCGGGCCAGGCGCTGACCTCGCTCTGTGGTCCGGCCAGTTCGAGGACCTGTCGCCCGACGTACCGCGTACCAGTGAGGTTTGCCTGGCCATCGAAGGTGGACGACCCGACGAGATCACCGCAATCTTCAAGCAGTGGCAGTCCAAGGGCGTCACGATCCTGCACGAGCCGCACGATGCGGGGTTCGGACTGACCTTCCTCGCAGCCGACCCTGACGGGAACCGCATCCGGGTCGCACCGAAAGACTAAAAGTGCACAATGCGGCAGGCGCGCACGTCAGGTGTCGCGCCTGCCGTTGTCTGACTTCGAGAGGACGACGAGTGCCCCACGTCGACGGTGCACTTCTCGGAGGTGTACACCTGCGGGCTACCGCGATCTTCTCGGAGGTCATCTTGCTGGGCCAGCCACCTCGGCGCGTAACTGACATCCGGTGAGTGACATCCGCGCTGCCAGTCAGGCGAGCAGTCTCAGCTCAACCTGCTCCAGTAACACTCGTAGGGGAACAGCAGCGAACGCGCTCACATCGGCTACTTGTTTCATTGACTCACGACCGTTGCCCGGCCAGGCTTCGGTCGAGGCGCCCGGGCTGTCGCTCTCACATCGGCTGCCCACGCTG
>NZ_JBEZFI010000108.1:0-1360 GCF_040649295.1 Micromonospora sp. NPDC048999
CGACGGGATGGCAGCGGGGCGGGCTTGGGACTCAGCCGCGCGGGACGAGGGACTGTGGTGCCTTACAGCGGCAGCGGTTCGCTGATCTGTAAGCCTCGTTGACGGCGTGTACATTGCGTGATGTGGTGAGGGGGTGCGATGAGCGAGGATGTTCTCCGACGTCTGCGCGGATTGGAGCTTGCAGATGTGGGACAGGCTTTAGACGATTCTGACCGGACGGAGAGGCTCTTGGGAGAGCTGCCGAGTGTTTACGCAGCAGCTCTCCGTATCGCAAATGGATTCACAGTTCACAGCGGCATGAACCGCGTGTTCGGGATTCGTGAGGACCGGCACATGGATCTTCGAACTTGGAACCAGGAGGACGGATGGCGATTCGCCTGGGGTGGAAAGGCAGATCCCTCTTTCCTCATGTTCGGCGAGACTGCCTTCGGAGATCAGTACGCGCTGCGCTGGACCGGAAGTTCCTACGAAGATCTTGTCTACCTCCTCGATGTGAATCTTTTGAGCGTGCGGCCCATCTTCGACTCGTTTGCGCATTTCTTGGATCAGGAGATTGTGCAGAATGCATTAAGCCCCTCTCATCCGACGGCGTTGGCCTGTGTTGGCAAATTCGGCCACGTCCCTCCTGAAGAGAATGTTGTCCTCACGCCTTCCCTTTTGTTGGGTGGGTACGAGGATGTTTCGAACATGGTGAAGATCGAGAGCTACACCGCGATGATTTATGGAGGCGACATCTATACTGCGGTGGTGTCGGCGCCGGACGACGCTGCTGTTGTGGGAGTAGAGCCCTGGGTCGATGACATCGGCCGGCGAAGATTGCGTGTCGTATTCGCGGAGTAAGGCTGGGGCACTCCAGGGCTTTCGGATGTGCGCCAGCGGTGGCCGACCAGGGTCATTGCGTGTTCGGGTAACTGCTGGTCACGGCCTGGATGAGGTCGTCTGGTCGGCCGCTGTACCAACTGTTCCCCTACGGGAAACATGACCCGATGTCGTCAAAAGACAAGGCGGTCAACGACGACAAGGCAGCCGCGTAGCAGTCTTTGCGCCAAATCCAAAGTTCAGCAAATTCGTGCGCCGAGACGTTGAGGCAATGGGCGTACCCGTGTTTAGCACGATGGAGGATTTGGTGGCATGGGTCGCGAGGAAATAGGGTGGAAAAATGGATGCGAGATGGGACCTTTGTTCCATGACAACAACTGAAGAGTTCCGCGATATTTGGGATGCACCGCTGGAAAGGTACGTGCTGATCAGATTGGGTAATTCTGGAGAGCAGATGATTATCTTTGACCCAGAATCGCGGATGGCCCAAATCATCGAAGATGACGAGCTTGCCCTCAAGGTCATCGACAAGATGATCGAA
>NZ_JBEZFI010000109.1:0-1258 GCF_040649295.1 Micromonospora sp. NPDC048999
GGCTCTTCGAACTTGAGCGGGGTTCGCGGCTGGGCCGACCCGAGAGTGAGGGGCTCGCAGCTCGTCAGTGATCATCGGAGTGTCTAGTTCGGATGGTCACAAGTGAAGAGCTGCGAGCATGGTCAACGATACGACCCGGCTGCTGGGCCTGGACGGCCTGGTCGCTGAGCGGGTCGAGCTGGACGCCACCGGCGTCCCGGTGGTGGACCTGTCCACCGGCTGTGAGCAGGCACGCTGCTGCCCGCAGTGCGGACAACGTGCGCTGAAGGTGAAGCAGTGGACCACAACCCGGCCGAGGGACCTGCCAGTCGGAGGCCGGATGGTCCGGTTGCGCTGGCGCAAACGTCGCTGGTACTGCCCGACGCCGGCCTGTCCGCGTAAGTCGTTCACCGAGCAGGTCGCGCAGGTCCCGGCCCGTGCCCGGTTGACCGGCCGGCTGCGGCAGGCGGCCGGGGCGGCGGTCGCCGACGCGGGTCGCACGATCGTGCAAGCCGCCCGGGACCACGGCATCTCCTGGCCGGTCGTCGCTGCCGCGTTCACCGCCCACGCGAACGTGGTGTTGCCGGACGAGCCGGAGCCGGTCGCGGTGCTGGGCATCGACGAGGTTCGCCGCGGCAAGCCGCACTGGATCTGGGACGCCCACGCCGGTTCGTGGACCACGACCGCGGACCGCTGGCACGTCGGCTTCTGCGATCTGTCCGGTGGTCAGGGGCTGCTCGCGCAGGTCGAAGGCCGTAACACGGCGGCGGTGACCGGTTGGCTGACCGCCCGCCCTCAGTCCTGGCGTGAGCAGGTCCAGGCAGTGGCGATCGACATGTGCACCGTGTTCAAGTCCGCGATCCGGCAGGTGTTACCGCACGCGATGCTGGTCGTCGACCACTTCCACGTCGTGCAACTGGCCAACCGGGCGGTCACCGAGGTCCGCCGCCGCATGACCCTGACCCAGCGGGGGCGCCGCGGTCGCGGCAGCGACCCGGAATGGCGGATGCGTAACCGGCTGACCCGGTCGGCCGCCCGCATGCCCGGCAAGCACGTCGACCGCCTCGTCGACACCCTCGAAGCCCTACCCGCGGCGATCGGCGCCCCGACCCTGATCGCGTGGAACGCGAAAGAGGACCTGCTCGACCTGCTCGCGACCGCCCGCACCCAGCCCAACCGGGAAAACGTCCACCGGCTGCTGCACCGCTTCTACACCCGCTGCGCCGCCTCTGACCTGCCCGAACTCCACCGGCTCGCCACCACGATCGAGACTTGGTGG
>NZ_JBEZFI010000110.1:0-1246 GCF_040649295.1 Micromonospora sp. NPDC048999
CTAGTGCCGTGACCACGAACGTTCACGGTGTTGGGGTCAGGCTGCTTGAGTAGCGGGTTGGCCCCAGCGTCGTTGTCGTTCGCTGCGGATGCGGGCTCGTTCGCGGCGTTGGGCGGCCAGGACGTCGGGGTGGCGGGCGTTGGCGTTGCGCCAGCGTAGGTAGGCCTGCAGCCGCCGGGTCAGCGTGGGGTGGTTGGGGTGGTTGGATCCGGCGATGACGAAGGTGCGTAGGGGCCCGAACTGGGCCTCGATCGGGTTGGCCCAGGAGGCGTAGGTCGGGGTGAAGCAGAGCTCGACCTTGTTCCGGGCCGCCCACCTGCGGATCTTGATGCCTTTGTGCGCGGACAGGTTGTCCAGGATCACGTAGATCGGCGCCCCGTCCGGCCGCGCGGCCCGGATCGACTTGAGCGCGGCGAGGGTGTTCGCCGCGCTCTTGCGCCGCCGGACGACACCCCAGAGCTGGTCGTCGCCGACGCTGTAGCAGCCGTGGAACTGCCGGACCCCGTGCAGCTTGTGATAGTTCGCAGGCAGCCGGTGCGGATGCCCGGCCGGCGCCCAGCCGGTGCCGGCCTGCGGCCGGATCACCAGGGGCCCGAACTCGTCGAACGCGAACACCCGCTGCGGGAAGTGGCTGCTCACGTACTCGATCCGGGCTAGTTTGGCGTCGCGCTGCGGGTCGGTGGACTCCTTCCACGTCTTGGTCCGCTGGAAAGTGATCTTGTGCCGGTGCAGGATCTGCCGCAGCCGTTCCCGCCCGATACGAATCCGGCGGGCGGCATGCGAGCCCAGGTGGTCGGCGAGCTTGCGGATGCTCCAGCGGGTGAACGGCCGCCCCAGCTTCTCGGGGCGGGTGTTGGCCGTCTCGACGATGAACTGTTCCTCGTCACGACTGATCTGGCGGGGACGGCCACCCGCCCACTGAGGGTCCAGGCTGGCCATCCCCATCTCGTTGAACCGGTGGATGACCTGCCGGATCGTGTCCTCGTCGGCCTGCACAAGCCGGGCGATCGCCGGCACCGTGTTCCCGCCGGCAGACGCGAGCACGACCATGGCCCGCCGTAGTCGGATCGGTGAACCGGTTCCCCGGCGGGTGATTCTGAGCAGCTGCTGACCTTCCTGATCACTCAGCCGCCGCACGCGTACAAGATCTGCCACCGCCACAGCCTGACCGCCGCGACGCCGCCCGGCCGACAGGCCGAACGGCGTGTCATCCAACACCGCGAACGTTCGTGGTCACGGCACTAGC
>NZ_JBEZFI010000111.1:0-1231 GCF_040649295.1 Micromonospora sp. NPDC048999
CCGACGAGGCGGATGACGGCGTCGCGGTCGGGGAAGATCCCGACGACGTCGGTGCGGCGGCGGATCTCCTTGTTGAGTCGTTCGTTGGGGTTGTTCGACCAGATCTGGCGCCAGATCTGTTGCGGGAAGCCGGTGAAGGCGAGCAGGTCGGCGCGGGCGTCGTCGAGGTGGGCGGCCACCGCTGGCAGTGACCTGCTGACCGAGTCGAGGAGTTTGTCGAACTGGGCGTGGACCGTAGCGGCGTCGACCTGGTCGTAGACCGAGTGCAGCACGGTCTTGACCGCCGGCCACGCAGACTTCGGACACACCGCCATCAGGTTCGCGGCGTAGTGCGTGCGGCACCTCTGCCAGGATGCGCCGGGCAGGTTCGCGGCGATCGCGTCGACCAGGCCGGCGTGGGCGTCGCTGGTGACCAGCAGGGTGCCGGTCAGGCCGCGGGCGACCATGTCGGCGAAGAACGCGTTCCATGCCTGCTTGGTCTCGCTGGTGGCGACTTTGACGCCGAGGACCTCGCGGTGGCCGTCGGCGTTGACGCCGGTCGCGACCAGCACGACCGCGTTGACAACTCGGCCCTGCTCACGGACCTTCATGGTCAGCGCGTCGGCGGCCACGAACGTGAACGGCCCCGACTCGCCCAGCGGCCGGGTGCGGAACGCCGCGACCTGGGCGTCCAGGTCGGCGGCCATCCGCGAGACCTGTGACTTGGACAGGCTGGTGATGCCCAGCGACTGTACGAGTTTGTCCATGCGCCGGGTGGAGACGCCGAGCAGGTAGCAGGTCGCGACCACGCTGACCAGCGCGGCCTCGGCCCGCTTACGCCGTTCGAGCAGCCACTCGGGGAAGTAGGAGCCCGACCGCAGTTTCGGGATGGCCACGTCGATGGTGCCGATGCGGGTGTCGAGCTCGCGGTGCCGGTAGCCGTTGCGGGAGTTGACCCGTTCCGGCGAGGCGATGCCGTACTCGGCGCCGCAGACCGCGTCGGCCTCCACCGACAGCAGAGAGTTGATCACCGTAGACAGCAGGTGCCGCATCAGATCCGGCGACGCGTCGGTCAGTGCCTGGCCCAGCAGGCCGGCAGGGTCGATGATGTGAGGTGCGGTCATCGCGGTAGTCCCTTTCGAGAGTGCTGTGGAAGGTTCACTCGAAAGATCACGCGATGGCCGCGCTCTATGCCGGACGAGTTGTCCGGCGATCACGCCAACCGCGTTACACCACTATCAGGGACGCCACT
>NZ_JBEZFI010000112.1:0-1175 GCF_040649295.1 Micromonospora sp. NPDC048999
CGTTGGAGGCTCTGGCTGCGGCCGCGCCGCAGTGGCTGGCGTCGCGGGTCGACGCCGGGTGGGTCGACCGTTACGGTGCCCGGATCGACTCTTACCGTTTCCCGAAGGGTGAGGACAAGCGTGCCCGGTGGGCCGAGCAGGTCGGCCGGGACGGCTTCACCATCCTGGACGCGGTAGCCGCCACGGGCGCACCGGCGTGGCTGCGCGAGATCCCGGCAGTGCAGGTTCTGGCCCAGGCGTGGGAGCAGCAGTACCACCGTGACGGTGGGGAGGTGTGTTGGCGGGAGGGCAAGGACCTCCCGCCGAGCAGAGACCGGCTGGCCTCGCCGTATGACACCCACGCCCGTTACGGCCTCAAGCGCGCGACGGGCTGGTGCGGCTACAAGATTCATGTGAGCGAGACCTGCGACCCTTGCGCCCCACACGTGATCACCCACGTGGCTACCACGGACGCCACGATCAACGACACCGAGATGACCGAGGCCGTCCACCAGGGTCTGGCAGCACGGCGGCTGCTGCCCGACGAGCACGTGGTCGATGCCGGCTACGTCACCGCCGCTCACATCGTGGCCGCCCGCGAGCGCAACGTTGACCTGCTCGGCCCGGTCGGGTTGGACACCCACCAGGGCGAACATTTCCCCCAAAACGCCTTCCGCATCGACTGGCAGGCCAAGACCGTGACCTGCCCAGACGGCAAAGCCAGCGCCAGCTGGTCCGGGCAGCGCAAAAGCAATGGAACGCCCGTGACCCGCGTCCACTTCGCCGCACGAGACTGCGCGTCCTGCCCCGCGCGGGCCAAGTGCACGACCGCCGCAAACGGCAAATGGGGCCGCAGCCTCACCCTGCTCCCCGCAGATCAGCAGCAGGTCCTGGAAACCAGGCGCCGTGAACAGACCACCGAACTTTGGCAGCAGCGCTACCACATCCGCGCCGGGGTCGAGGCCACGATCTCCCAGACGGTGCGGCGCACCGGCATCCGGCGCACCCGCTACACCGGCAAGGACAAGACCCACCTCGGTCACCTCTTCGCCGCTGCCGCCGTCAACATCATCCGGATCGACGCCTGGCTCACCGGCACACCATTCGGCCGGACCAGAACCAGCCACCTTGCCCGACTCGAACTCGCCACCTGAAAACGGCCTTACACCCCACTCCAGGCATTTCCCAACGGAGTC
>NZ_JBEZFI010000113.1:0-1164 GCF_040649295.1 Micromonospora sp. NPDC048999
GATGACCAACGACCTGCTCGTGATGCGGGACTGGCTGCTGGCCGAGCGGGTCACCGTGGTCGGCATGGAGGCCACCGGCGCGTACTGGAAGCCGGTGTTCTACCTGCTGGAACACGACATGGAGTGTTGGCTGCTCAACGCCCGGCACATGAAGGCGGTACCGGGCCGCAAGACTGACGTCAAGGACGCCGAATGGATCGCCGAGCTGGTCGAGCATGGCTTGGTCCGGCCCAGCTTCGTACCGCCCGAGCCGATCCGGCAGCTGCGGGACCTGACCCGCTACCGCACCGAGATCGTGCGGGAACGCACCCGGGAGATCCAACGGCTGGAGAAGTTCCTCGAAGACGCCGGGGTCAAGCTGTCGGTGGTCGTGTCGGACCTGATGGGTAAGTCCGCCCGGGCCATGCTGGAGGCCCTCGTCGCGGGTGAACGCGATCCGAACGTGCTCGCGGAATTGGCGTTGGGCAGCATGCGCGGCAAACGCCCGCTGTTGGCCGAGGCGTTGACCGGCCGTTTCAGCGCACACCACGCCTTCCTGGTCCGTGCCATGCTCGACCGCATCGACGCCTGCGTGGCGATGGAAGAGCGGCTCAGCGGACAGATCGACCAGCAGGTGCGGTCCTTTCGCCGCCAACTCGACCTGATCGCCACCATCCCCGGTGCCAGCAACCGGGCCGCCGAGGTGATGCTCGCCGAGATCGGCGCCGACCCGACCCGGTTCCCCACCCCCGGCGACTTGGCCTCCTGGGCCGGAATGTGCCCGGGCAACAACCAGTCCGGCGCGACGAACAAGCCCGGCCGCACCCGCCACGGCGACCCGTGGCTCAAGGCCGTCCTCGGACAGGTCGCGGTGTCCGCGGCCCGCACCAAGGGCACCTACCTGGCCGCCCGCTACCGGCGAATCGCCAGCCGCCGCGGTAAGAAACGCGCCCTCGTCGCGGTCGGGCACTCCGTCCTCATCGCCGTCTGGATCATGCTCAGCCGCGACATCGCCTACCACGACTTGGGCGCCGAGCACTTCGTCGAGCGACTCAACCCGCACGCCAAGGCCAGGCAGACCCGACGACTGATCGACCAACTCCACCAACTCGGCTACCAAGTCACGGTCCAACCCGCACAAGCAGCCTGACCTGATCACCACGACCGCCCGATTTTCGTATCAGA